>DATDMU010000059.1:0-56825 GCA_036518615.1 Myxococcales bacterium | reverse complement strand
CACCAGCAAGAGGCCCGTCTGCGGGTACTTGTGCTGCAGCCCGGGGACCACGGTGTTGCTGGCCTCACCGCTGGTGTCGAGATTGCCGGGGCTCTCGAACTCCTTGGTCGAGGGCTCCACGATGTGCTTGAGCTGCTCGTAGTAGCCGCTCTTCTTGATCTGCTCCTGGTAGAATTTCGTCACCTGGTAGCGCGTGATGTCGTTGTCGCGCAGCTCGTCGAGCGTCACGATGCGCGGCCCTTCGAGAAAGTTCATGGTGATCGCGCGCGGCGCGGCCTCCTCGCCGACGACGGGCGGCTTCGGCCTGAGGCGGACCAGCTGTTGCTCCAATGAGGCGGGGAAATTGGACATTGCGCGCTCCTTTCTGCTGCGTATGCGATCGAAGCGGTCCGACCGGAGCACGCTGCGCGATGGAACCGCAGCCCTTCCAGTTCACGAACATGTCGCTGTTCCGTTGCAGAGTTCACCGCGCAGTCACGCTCTCGCAGCCGGAGTCACACGGTCGTCACTGGCGGGGGCGCTTGCACGTATGCGGTGCCCGGTATATACGCTCAGGCAGATATGACACGCGCAGAGACCTCCTTTCTTCCCGCGCCCATTCCTCTCGCGCCGGTCTTCCGCGCCCTGGCCGACCCGACCCGGCTGCGCATCGTGCGCCTGCTCCTGCAAGGACCGCTCTGCGTCGGCGACCTGGTCACGGTGCTCGATCTCCCGCAGCCCAAGGTCTCGCGCCACCTGGCCAGCCTGCGCCGCGCCGGGCTGGTGGAAGACGAGAAGCGCGGGCTGTGGTGCTTCTACAGGCTGACCGCGCAATCCGGCCCGCAGCGGAAGATCCTCGCGGTGCTCCACGCCGCGGCGGCGGAGGTCGCCGGAGCCGCCGACGACGACGCCCTGCGCCGCCTGCGCAAGAAGGGCGGCTGCTGCCCCCAGCACCAGCGCGCGGGGCGGACCACTCCATGACCGCGCGTCCGCCTGCAGGGCTCCTGCGCCGCCTCTCCGTCCTCGACCGCTACCTCACGCTCTGGATCTTCGTCGCCATGGGGGCGGGCATCGCGCTCGGCTACGCGGTGCCCGGGGTGGTGCCTGCGCTCGATCGCCTGAGCGTCGGCACCACCTCGGTGCCCATCGCGGTGGGCCTCATCGTCATGATGTACCCGCCGCTGGCCAAGGTGCGCTACGAGCAGCTGCCGCGGGTGTTCCGAGACCGGAAGGTGCTCGCGCTGTCGCTGCTGCAGAACTGGGTGGTGGGGCCTTTGCTGATGTTCGCGCTGGCGGCGCTCTTCCTGCGCGACAGACCCGAGTACATGGTGGGGCTCATCCTCATCGGCCTCGCCCGCTGTATCGCCATGGTCATCGTCTGGAACGACCTCGCGAGCGGCGACAGCGAGTACTGCGCGGGCCTCGTCGCCTTCAACTCCATCTTCCAGGTGCTCTTCTTCTCCGTCTACGCCTGGCTGTTCATCACCGTTCTTCCGCGCTGGCTCGGGCTCTCTGGCGCAGAGGTCCACATCACCATCGGCGAGATCGCCAGCAGCGTCTTCGTCTACCTCGGCATCCCCTTTCTCGCCGGCATCGCGAGCCGCTTCGGGCTGCGGGCGCTGAAGGGCGAGGACTGGTACCGGCGCGTGTTCATCCCGCGCATCTCTCCGATCACGCTGGTCGCGCTCCTCTTCACCATCGTGGTGATGTTCTCGCTCAAGGGCGAGAGCATCGTGCAGGTGCCGCTCGACGTCGTGCGCATCGCCGTCCCGCTGCTCGTCTATTTCCTGATCATGTTCTTCGTGTCCTTCTTCATCAGCCGCAGGGTCGGCGCGAGCTACGCGCAGACGGCCACGCTCTCCTTCACTGCCGCTTCCAACAATTTCGAGCTGGCCATCGCCGTGGCGGTGGCTACGTTCGGCATCTCCCACGGCGCCGCTTTCGCCGCGGTCATCGGCCCGCTCGTCGAGGTGCCGGTGCTCATCGGGCTCGTGAACGTCGCGCTTCGGCTGCGCGGGCGGTTCTTCCCCGGTGACGTGAGCGAGATCGCGGGCGTGAAGAACTGCGCCGGCAGCTTCCCGGCGCAGCAGGCGGGAACGGCTCCGTGAAGACGGTGATCTTCGCCTGCGTCCACAGCGCCGGCCGCTCGCAGATGGCCGCGGCCTTCCTGAACGCCATCGCCGACGGCTCCAGGGCGCGCGCCATCTCCGCCGGGACGCAGCCCGCGGCGCGCGTGCATCCGGAGGTGGTCGCGGCGATGAGGGAGGCAGGGTTCGACCTGTCCGGCGCCATGCCCCGCCTGCTCACGCCGGAGCTGGCGCGCGAGGCGGCGCTGCTCGTCACCATGGGCTGCGGCGATGCGTGTCCGGTGGTGCCCGGCCTGCGGCGCGAGGACTGGCCGCTGCGGGATCCGAAGGGCCGGCCCGGCGAGGAAGTGCGGCGCATCCGCGACGAGATTCGCGACCGCGTCGCGGCGCTGGTCACGGCCGAGGGCTGGCAGCGCGACCGATGATCAACCGGCCGCGGGCTCCAGGCTGAATTCCCAGGCGCAGGCGGCCTCGCCGGTCTGCGGATCCGGCGGGCAGGACACGCACCGCGTCCGGATCCTCGGGTCGATGGTCCTCGCGAACCCGCTGTATTCGACGAGCCCCACCGGCTTGCAGGGAAAGTCGGCCAGCCCCTTGCGCCGCCGCGCCGTCTGCACGCGGCACTCGCGCATGCGGAAGACGGCGCGCGCCTCCGTCACCTCGATGGCGTCCTGCACGTTCAGCCGCGCGTAGAGACGGTGCTGCAGGCATTCGAGGAGCGCCGGGATGCCGCCGCCCGGCTTCTTGCCCAGGCGCTCGAGGATGCGCTTCGCCTCGATCACCGTGAACTCTTCCCAGGCCGCGGCGTCCGCCTCGATGGCCGCGCCCATTCCGTACCGGGCCTCCACGGCCTGGAACCAGAGTCCGTCGTGCGCAAGCCAGTTCTTGGCGTCGTCCACGATGATGCGGATCAGCTCTTCCTTGCCGAGCGACCGGAGCGTCTCCAGCGCGTCCTTCATCACATCCCCGCCCCGCGGCAGGGCGGCTCGGCGCAACCCCGCCAGGCCGCCCAGAGCGGCGTGCCGTCGTCGTTGCGCAGCCGCAAGGTCTCGCCGCCGCGCTTCACGTCCATGGCGACCAGGGCGGGCTGCCCCATCATCGCCGTCCGCGCAGCGCGCACGCTGACCGTGTCGCCCGCCTGCAGCTTCGCCTCCTGGTTGTCGATGAACCAGGCCGGCCCGAGGTGGATCTCCAGCGTCTCCTTCGCCGTCTTGACGATCAGGTCGACTCCCTTCATCCGGTGCATCTCGCGCACCACCACCTTCTCGATGGTGCCGTCGAACGTCTCCAGCTTCGACGTGTCGAGCGACATCATCATGCCGCCGCCACCATGGCGGGGACCCATCGGACGGGCAGGCGGTTCGGCTGCGACGGCTGCGGCTGCGGCAAGCAGCGAAACGAAGAACATCGATTTCATGGCGAGACCTCTTTCGCGACGAGCGGGTGTGCAAGGTAGGAGCCACGCGTCGCCGGAAGGAGCCGGGTGCGTCGTTCCGCCGCGCGAAGAGAACCCTCGCCGCCGTGTTCCGGCTCCAACGCAGAGAGAGGAGCGTCCGATGGAGCTCAGGATCACGTTTCCGGGAGGGAAGAGGGTCGACGCCGAGGTGCGCGGCAGGACCATCGCGACCGATCAGTCGCGCGAGAACGGCGGGGAAGGATCCGCGCCGGAGCCCTACGCGCTTTTTGCGGCCTCGATCGGAACCTGCGCGGGCTTCTACGCGCTCACCTTCTGCCAGTCGCGCGGGATCTCCACCGAGGGCCTGGCGATCCGCCAGCGCATGCGCTTCGAGGACAAGCGGCTGGTCGCGGTGGAGCTGGACATCGACCTGCCGCCCGGGTTCCCGGAGAAGTACCGCGAGCCGCTCATCCGCGCCGCCGACGGGTGCGCGGTGAAGAAGGCCATCCTGGCCATGCCGGAGATCGTCGTCCGCACCGTTCCTGCGGCGACCGCCGAGGCGCGCGCCTGAGCCGATGGTATCCTCGCCCTCCGAGGAGAGGCGCGTGAGCCACGCCGGGCACGAACACGATCCTTACGGGAACCCCGCCGACCTGGAGGACTACCTCCGCCGGCTGGAAGGCAGCGAGCGCGCAGGGTGGCAGAAGCCCGACGAGTGCGTGGCGGCTCTCGGGCTCGGCCCCGGCGACAGCGCCTGCGAGATCGGCGCCGGTCCGGGGTACTTCGCCCTGCGCCTCGCGCGCAAGGCCGGCCACGTCTTCGCCGTCGAGGTGCATCCGCGCATGCTGGAGATCCTGCGCGAGCGCATCTCCAAAGCCGGCGTCTCCAACCTGACGCCCGTGCTCGCTCTCCGGGACGACCCGCTGCTTGCGCCCGCGAGCTGCGACCTGGCGCTGATCGTGAACACCTTCCACCACTTTCCCGACGGCGTTCTCTACCTGCGCCGCCTGACGCGCTCGCTCAAGCCGGGCGGGCGGGTGGTGAACATCGACTTCCACGAGAGGGAGCTGCCGGTGGGCCCGCCTCCCGAGCACAAGCTCTCGCGCGATGCCTTCCTGCGCATCGCCGGCAAGGCCGGCCTGCGCCTCGACCGCGAGCATACCTTCCTGCCCTGGCAATACTTCCTCGAGCTCAGGCCGGCGTAGTGCGCTCGCAAAAGGCGATCTTCGCGAGCCCCCAGATCACCAGCGCGATGCACGCGAACTGCGCGGGGGTGAGGCCCAGGTAGCGCGCGTCCGTGTAGGGCAGGTCTTGCGCGCGCAGGAAATCGAGCAAGAAGCGCGAGGTGCCATAGAGGACCGCGAGCAGCGCGAGCAGGCGGTCGCGCAAGAGGCGGCGGCGGTCGAGCGCGTACAGCAGCAAGGAGAGGGCGCCCAGCACGATGGCGTCGTAGAGGCCCAGGTCGTGCCGCGCGCCCTGCGGGAAGGCCACCGCGAGCGGAAACGAGGTGAGCACGCCGGGATGGTCGTGCACCGAGAAGCAGCCCAGGCGCGCCACCATCCAGCCCGGCGCGACGGCGAGGGCGAAGACGTCGGCGAAGCGCGAGAAGCGCAGGCCCTCGCGGTGGAAGTAGACGAGGATGGCGAGGAGGCCGCCGATGACGCCGCCGGTGGAGGACAGCCCGTCCCACACCTTGAAGAGCTGCAGCACCCCGCCCTCGCGCAGCTCCTCCGGATGGTAGAAGAGCACGTGCACGAGGTGCGCTCCGGCGATGCCGCCGACCACCGCCCACCCGGCCGCCTTCTCCACCGGAAGGGGGTCGAGTCCGCGCCGCGCCGCCTCGCGGGTGAGGAGCTTTCCGGCGAGGAAGATGCCAGCCGCGGCGAGTACGCCGAAGGGCTGAATCGCCAGCGGCCCGAGCTGCAGGGGCGGGATGACGAACCAGGGGATCATTCCCCTTCGAGTTCGGGCCCGGAGGGAGGATTCAGGGAAGAGGGTGGCGTTTCCGGCTGTTCCAGAATAGAACGCAGGGGAACATGCCAGCGAACACGCGAACCGAGTCCTGTGAAGGCGCCCCCGAGCGGGACCCGCGAAAGCTGTGCCACTTTTGCAGCGCCATCGAGCCGCTCGGCGGAGGGCGGGTCTGCACGCCCGTGGCCGGCAGCCAGATCATGCGCGATCTCACGCAGCGGGCAGCCTCGGTGTCGGCCACCGATTCCACCGTCGTGATCGTGGGCGAGAGCGGCACCGGCAAGGAGGTGCTGGCGCGCGCCATCCACGGCAACGGGCCCCGGCGCAAGGCGCCGTTTCTCGCCATCAACGTCGCCGCGCTCCCTGCGGAGCTGCTGGAGTCGGAGCTGTTCGGACACGTGCGCGGGGCATTCACCGGGGCCACGCAATCGACCCGCGGCCTCTTCGCCGCCGCCGACGGCGGGACGCTGTTCCTCGACGAGATCGCGGAGATGCCGTTGCCGCTCCAGGCCAAGCTGCTCCGCGTGCTCCAGGACGGCGAGGTGCGCAGGGTGGGCGACACGAAGGCCTTTTCGGTGAACGTGCGCGTTCTTTGCGCCACGCACCGCGACCTCCGCAGCGCAGTCGCCGAGGGCCGCTTCCGCGAGGACCTGTACTACCGCCTGAACGTCTTCTGCCTGGAGGTGCCGCCCCTGCGCCGGCGCCTCGAGGACGTGCTGCCGCTCGCGGAGACGTTCCTGCGCCAGGAAAAGCATCCCACCGGTCGCTTCACCGCCGCGGCGCAGCGCGTGCTCACGACCCACTCCTGGCCGGGCAACGTCCGCGAGCTGGCCAATGCGGTCAAGCATGGCGCGGTGCTCTCGCGAGGCGCCGACGTGGACGTGGAGCATCTCCCCCGGACGCTCTTCGAGCCGCCGCCGCGCCGCGACGAGATCCTCTGCACGCTCGCGGAGCTGGAGAAGCAGCACATCCTGCGGGTGCTGCAGGCGTGCGGGGGCCGGCACGGCGAAGCCTCGAAGGTGCTGGGCATCGGCCGCACGACCCTCTGGCGCAAGCTGCAGGACTACGGCATCGACTCGGCGGCGGAGACATCCAATTGACCATGCTGCAGATCCTTGGCGCGTCGAAGGCGAGCTCTCCCGCGGAGGGGCCGATCGAGCTGCTGCTCGGCTGCCACCAGCGCATCCGCCAGTTCACCGAGCTTGCCGTCCGGCTCGCCTCGAACGAGCCCGCCTCCGACGCGGACGTCGCCGACGCCGCGCGGCGCGTGCACCGGTATCACGCGGTCGCGCTTCCCCTGCACCAGGCCGACGAGGAGGCGTCCATCGCGGCGAGGCTGGAGCCGCTGGTCGCTCCGGAAGTCCGCTACGCCATCGGCGGCATGCGGCGGCAGCACCTCGAGCTCGACGAGACGCTCGCCATCCTCCTGCCGCTCTGGGAGCGCCTCGCCGCCGAGCCGGGAATGCGGCCGCAGCTCGCGGGCCGCATGAGCGCTGCGATGACCCGCATGCAGGAGCTGTGGGCGCACCACCTCTCGGTGGAGGAGGACCTGATCTTCCCCGAGATGGCCCGCGTGTTCGACACGGCCCAGCTCGGGATCATCGCCGGCGAGATGCGCGCACGCCGCCTCCCGCCCTGAGCGTTCGTGTTCCGCGTTGTTTCAGTTCGGAACAAGGCGGAACGAAGCTCCTCTCGGCGGACGCCCGGCACGCGGCGTGAAAGGGAAATGCTCCATGACCCTCGCCAACCTGACCCTCGGCAGCCTCGTGCTCGACCACCCCGCCTGCGCGCCGCTCCTCCAGGAGCTGCGCATCGACTTCTGCTGCAAGGGCGATCTGACCTTGTCGGCGGCATGCCGCCTGCGCGGGCTCGACGCGGCGGAGGTGGTGGCGCAGCTGGAGCGCGCCATCGCCGCCGGGGAGCCGCGCACCGGGGAGGATCCGCGCAGGATGCCGACGGCGGAGCTCGTGGCCCACATCGTCTCGCGCCACCACGAGTTCCTCCGCACAGCGCTTCCGTTCCTGGGGCATCTCTCCTCGAAGGTGGCGCGCGTCCACGGCGAGCACGATCCGAAGCTGGTCGAGCTGGAGCGCGTCTTCGTGCAGCTGCGCGACCTGCTGGATGCGCACCTGGACACCGAGGAGGACGTCCTCTTCCGCCTGGTGTCGGGACCCGGCCCCGGCGCCGAAGGCGGCCTGGCGCTGGCCGGCGCGCATCGCGAGCACCAGGAAGTCGGCGCCGCCCTGCACCGGATCCGCGAGCTGGCCGACGACTTCGTCGCGCCCGACTGGGCCTGCACCAGCTACAAGACGCTCTTGCGCGAGCTGCGCGCGCTGGAGAGCGACGTCCTTCGCCACGTGCACCTGGAAAACTACGTGCTCTTTCCGCGGCTCGCGGCGTGACGGCCGGTGCGGGCGAGGCCGCGTCCAGGGCGCCGGCCCGCGCGCGCAAGCATCCGCCGCTGCTCAGGCCCTTCGCCGCCACCGGCCTCGCCGCGGGCGTGCTCGGCAGCACGCTCGGCGCCATCCTCGTCCTGCGCATCCACCTCGCGCTCGGTCCCGTGTCCCCGCTCTGGAAGCAGGTGCACGGACAGGCGCAGGTGTTCGGGTTCATCGTCCCCCTGGTGGTGGGATTTGCGACCTACCTCGTGCCGCGCATCGTGGGCGGGCGGCCCATCCGCGCCGCGCTCGCGCGGCCCGCGGCGGCAGCCTTTGCCCTCGCCACGGCGGCGGACTTCGCCGTGCCGCTGGTCGACGGCGCGGCGGCGCTGGCGCTGCGGCGCGCCCTCGCTTTGCTGGTGGCGGGGGGAGCCGTGGCGGCGGCCGCGAGCCTCTACGCGCCGCTGCGTTCCATCCGCCGCGACGGCGATCGCCCGCGCGGGCACGAGAGGCTGCTCGGCGCGTCCCTCGCATTTCTTGCCCTGGGAGGGCTGGTCGACGCGGTGGCCTGGTGGTCCTCGCCTCCCGACGGCGAGCTGCCGGCCGCGCTCGCGTCCGGGGCGTGGCGGCTCGGGATCGAAGGGTTCGCCGTCGGCATGGGCCTCACCATCTCGGCGCGGATGTTCTCGGGCTTCCTCGGCATCCCGCCTTCGCTCTCGTACTCGCGGGTCGGACGCGCCGGCATGGCGCGCGAGCGCCTCTTCGTGTCCGCGGCGTGGGCCTGGGCCGCCTCGGTGGCGCTGGGCGCCCTGGCCGACGCCTCGGGATCCTTCCGCCTGCAGAGCGTCGCGGACATCGTCTTTGCCGCCGGCATCGTGCCGCTCTCGCTGCAGCTCGGCCTCGCCCGCACGGCGGACGGCCCCGCCATCGACCGCACCCGCGATCCCTTCTTTCCGGTCGGAGCGCGCGCCGCCTACGCGCTGCTCGCGCTGGCTGGAATCGTCGGCGCTGCAGCCGGCGCCGCCGATCTGCTCGGCGCCCCGGCGCACACCCTCTGGCTGGACGCGCGGCGGCACCTGCTGACCATCGGCTTTCTGCTCACGCTGGTCGCGACCATGGCGGGGCGGCTCGCGCCGGGCTTCGCCGGCCGCCCGCTTGCGCTGCCCGGCCTGCGCACCTTCGCCGTGCTCGGCTTCGCCGTCTCGGCAGCGCTGCGCGCCCTCGAGGGAGTTGCCGGCCAGTGGGGTCCGGCGGCGCTATTGTGGGCCTCCGCCTTCTCCGGGCCTCTCGCCGCGGCCGCCCTCTTGGCGCTCGCCGCCAGCATCGCCGCCACGCTCTTCGCCGCGAACTGACTCGCGGAGCGGCTCAGCCGCGGGCCATGCCCTCGACCAGCACCGGCTCGTCCTGCTCGGCCAGGTGCTCCTTGCCCTCGAAGTCGATGAAGTGACCCGACCGCGCCGCCTTGGTTTTGAGATAGAACCGGTTGTGCTCGTTGGGCGGCATGACGTGGGGAATGCGCCCGGAGATGCGGATGCCGTGCTGCTCGAGCTGGCGGATCTTGTTCGGGTTGTTGGTCATGAGCTGCACCGAGCCCACGTTCAGGCTGGCGAGCATGTGCGCCGCGATGGCGTAGTCGCGCTCGTCGTCGCGAAAGCCCAGCGCCAGGTTCGCGTCCACCGTGTCCATGCCGCGGTCCTGCAGCGCGTAGGCGCGCACCTTGTTGATCAGGCCGATGCCGCGCCCTTCCTGGCGCAGGTAGAGCACGAGCCCGCGCGGCAGGGTGGCGATGTGGCGCAGCGCCGTCTCCAGCTGGTCGCGGCAGTCGCAGCGCAACGAGCCCATCACGTCGCCGGTGAGGCACTCGGAGTGCAGGCGGGTGGGAACGTCGTCGGCGCCCATCACGTCGCCGTGCACCATGGCCACGTGCTCCTTGCCGTCGCGGTTGTTCCAGAAGGCGACGATGCGGAAGCGGCCGAAGCGGCTGGGCAGCTCGGCCACGCCCGCCACCCTGACGCAGATGCGCGCGGCGCCGAATCCGCCGCAATCGTGCTCCTTGTCGCGCTCCACCAGGTCTTCGAGGGTGGCCACCCGCCGCATCCCGCCGCAGGGAAGGTTCGGTTCCATGGCGCGAGGATAGCCTCGCGAACCCGTGAAGTCGCGCGATTGTGCCGGAAGCGTATGATGGCCGGATGAGCCATCGCCTCTCGCGGCGGACGTTCCTGATCGCTTCCGGCGCGCTCGCGCTGCCCCTTCGCGCCGCGCCCGCGGTGCCGGGCGCGTTCGACCACATGCTGCTCGGCTGCGGAGACCTGGACAAGGGCATCGAGTTCGTCGAGCGCCGCACCGGCGTCCGGGCGGCCCTCGGCGGCGTGCATCCCGGCCGCGGCTCGCGCAACGCGCTTCTCTCCCTCGGCGAGCGCCGCTACCTGGAAATCATCGCTCCCGATCCGGGGCAGCCCCGCAGCGCGGACGTGCGCCAGCTCTACAAGATCGAGTCGCCGCGCCTGATCGGCTGGGCCGCGCACGTGGACGATCTCGACGCGGTGATGCAGAAGCTCACCGCCGCGAACGTCGCGTTCGAGCCGGTGCGGCCCGGCTCGCGCAAGCGCCCGTCCGGGCAGATGCTCCGCTGGCGGGCGCTCTCGCTGCGCGACGACCAGGGCGGCCTGTTGCCCTTCTTCATCGAGTGGGGCAAGGACTCGCCCCATCCTTCGACGGACGCTCCCGCGGGCGCCCGCCTGGACCGGTTCGAGCTCGCGAGCCCGCAGCCGGCGGATCTGCGCGCCATGGTCGCGCGCGCCGGCCTCGACGCGGAGGTAGCGAGCTCGGCGAAGCCCGCGCTGCGCGCCGCGTTGACGGGGCCGAAGGGAACGCTCTCCCTCCCGGCCTGAGACCGACCGTCGCAGGGCCGGCTGCCCCGGACGGGGATCCACCCCCTCATGATAAATACAGTTGAAGTCACCCCTCGCATGAGGAACACTCGGGGGAGCGGGCGAGGGCACCATGGCCTACAGGGTCGTGATTGTCGATGACCATGCGGTGTTTCGGGACTGTCTCAAGGTCCTGCTCAACCCGCATCCGGACATCGAGGTTGTCGGCGAGGCGTCCCACCTCGACGAGGCGCTGGAGGTGGTGAGCGGCACCTCGCCCGACGTGATCACCCTCGACGTGAAGCTCGGCGGCCTCGACGGCATCGCCGTCACGCGCGAGATCCTGCGGCGCGATCCGCGCGCCCGCATCCTCATGCTCACCATGGTGGACGAGCCCGCGATGGCCGCCGGCGCCTTTGCCGCGGGCGCGCTCGGCTACGCCACCAAGAGCGACTCGAGCGACGAGGTCGCCCGCGCCATCCGCACGGTGGCGGAGCGGCGCCGCTATCTTTCACGCGTGCTCTCGCCCGCGGCGGTCGACAGCGAGCAGGCGCCGCCGGCGCTGTCCACGGCCGACCCGCTGTCGGCGCTGACGCGTCGCGAGCGCGAGGTCTTCGATCTCACCTTGACCGGAGCAACCTCCAGCGAGATCGGCAAGCAGCTCTTCATCAGCGCGCGCACGGTGGAGACGCACCGCGGCCGCATCCTGCACAAGCTGCATGCCAAGACGACGCTGGACCTGGTGCGGCTGGCGGCGAAGCTCGGCCTGCTCGAGTCGAAACACGTCGCCGCGGCGCGGTCGCGGCTCTCCTGAAGCGCGCCTCTTCGCCCGCGCCCTGGAGAAGAAGATCCGGGAGGGGCAGGGGACGCCGGCGCAGCCCTGATTCGAGGGCAGATCCAGCGGGCTGCCAGGCGGCGGGCGGTCCGCCCGGCCGGCGGATCCGCTGGCCGTTGTACGGTCCGGCCGCGCTGCGCAGATTCGCAAGGCAACCATGTTCCGACGCGCGCTCACCAGGCCCGACGGGCGGCGGCTCTTCCTCTACGCGGCAGGCGAGGAGCCGCCCGGCCTGCCGCCTTCGCTGCCGGGCGCGCAGGCGTCGCGTCCCTCGACGCACCTGCGCTGGCACCCGCTGCGCGGCGAATGGGTGGCCTATGCCGTCCACCGCCGGGACCGCGGATCCGCGGCGGCGCCCGGCGTCGAGGGAGGCGAGGTTCCCGGCGGCCGCTGGGAGGTGGCCGTCTTCGAGGACCCCTCTCCCGCCCTCAGCGACGACGCGCTGCCGCCGCCGCAGTTGCCGGTGCCCACGCGCACGGGCAAGGGAAGCTGCGAGGTGGTGCTCTTCGACCCGGATCGGGAGGTCCCGCTCGGAAAGCTCCCGCTCCGGCGGCTCGAGCTGCTGTTCGAGGTCTGGGCCGATCGCACGCGCGAATTGGGTTCCCGGGGAGACGTGCAATACGTCTTTCCCTTCGAGGACCGGGGGGTGGAGGCCTTTGCCGCGTCGCCGCGCCCGCATGGGCGGATCCACGCGTATCCCTTCGTGCCGCCGGTGGCCGCGCGCGAGCTCCTGCAGCAGAAGGAGCACCTCGACCGCGCCGGGCGCGGCCTTCTTTCGGCGCTTCTCGAGGACGAGCTGCGCGAAGAGCGCCGCGTGCTCTGGGCAGGGCAGGGCGCGATGGCCCTGGTGCCGGTCTGCGCCCGCTACGCGTACGAGATCTGGATCGCTCCGCTGCGGCCCGCGCAGCGCCTCTACGATCTCACCGCCGAGGAGCGGCGCGATCTGGCGCGCGCGCTCAAGCTTTCCCTGCTCGAGCTCGACGGCGTCGGGCAGCGGCCGATGCCGTACGTGCTCGCCGTCCACCAGGCGCCCACCGACGGCCTCGATCACCCCGAGGCGCACCTTCACTTCGAGATCCTGCCCTGCCCCCGGACCTCCGGGTGTCTCGCGGGCGGCGAGATCGGCGCCGGCGCGTTCACCTCCGACGCGCTCCCGGAGGAGAAGGCGGCGGAGCTGCGCGCGGTGCCGGTGCCGCCGGTCTGAAACCGCGGCCGGGCAATGCCTGGAATCATTTCCGGGCATCCTGCGCAGTTCTTGCGGCATTGCCGGCGGACGGTGGCGTCCGCCGCCGTCCGCGAAGGCAACCGGGCGGGAATTTTCTCCAAACGCCTCGATTCGAATTCTTCGCGCAGCGTGCAATTCGTTCGGCAAAAGTCCGAAATGTCCCGCTCCCCCTCCGCGCATCTTCTTCGCGCCGATCCGGCGGCGGCCGCTGCGATGCGAGGAAATTCCAGCCACGGATCCGGAGCATGAGCGCCACCGCGGGTGGCGCGCGAGAAAGTCGTCGCTGCCCTCTCCGATGCGAAAGCCCTGCATCGTCGCTGCCGCGCTGTACGGGCATGTGGGCTGCAAGGGGGTCCGTTTGCCGACAGACCGAGGGGCCGCGCATGAGGGGCAGCACCGCGTACGAATTGGGACTGGATCTGATTCTCGTGATTGGTTCGGTCCTCGTGCTGGCCGCGGCCCCCCTGTCGGAACCGCATTGGCACGATCTCGCCTGGTTCGTCGCCGCGTCGGTGGTGATCTGGATCGCGGGCGCGGCGCTCTTCCGGCCGTACGACCGCGAACCGCAGCGAAGCGCGGTGGAGGACGGCGCGATCGCGGTTCTCATGACGGTGCCCTTGATCGCGCTCGCCTGGATCGTGGGCCCGGGGAGCGGAGCGATCGCGGCGGGCCTGCAGGCAATCATCCTCCTGCCCGCGCTGATCGCAGCCAGGCTGGGGATGCGGGCCCGCGAGCCGCGGCGCCAGGACGTGGTCATCGCCGGCGACGGCCCGCTCGTTCCCGCGACCGCGCGCATGCTCGCGGCGAGCCAGCGCGCCGTCGTCCGCGCGCAGGTGGACTCGCGCGATCTGGAGAAGTGCCTGCGCACCACCCCGGTGGACGAGGTGTACGTGGCGGGCGGCGGGATGCAGGAAGCCATCCGCGTCTGCGAGCAGCTCGGCGTCGCCTTCGCGCTGCCGGCCTGGATCCTGCGCATCGAGCACGCGCGGCCCGCCCGGCGCCACGGCGTCGGCGACGGCTATCTGCATTTCCTCCACGTCGAGCCCACGCTGCAGCTCGACCTCAAGCACATCGCCGACCGCGCGCTGGCCGCCGCCGCGCTGGCCGTGCTCTCGCTGCCGCTCGCCCTCGTGGCCGCGCTGATCAAGCTGGACTCGCGCGGCCCGGTCTTCTTCCGCCAGGAGCGCGTCGGCGCGCGCGGCAGGCCGTTCAGGATGCTCAAGTTCCGCTCCATGGTCACCGGGGCGGAGGCCCTGCGCGCCGCCATCGAGGCGCAGAACGAGCAGAGCGGGCCGGTCTTCAAGATCGAGAAGGATCCGCGGGTCACGCGGATCGGGCGCATCCTTCGCAAGTACTCGGTGGACGAGCTTCCCCAGCTCGTCAACGTCGCGCGCGGCGAGATGAGCCTGGTGGGCCCGCGGCCGCCGCTCTCCTCGGAAGTGGCGAAATACGAGCCCTGGCAGCTCCGCAGGCTCTCGGTGCGCCCCGGCCTCACCTGCATCTGGCAGGTGGCCGGACGCAACCAGATCGAGTTCGCCGAGTGGATGCTGCTCGACCTGCGCTACATCGACACCTGGTCCTTGCGGCAGGACCTGCGGCTCTTGCTGCAGACGGTGCCTGCCGTCGTCGCGGGGCGGGGAGCGAGCTGATGGCCGGGTCCCCGACCGTCCTCGTCATCGACGACGATCCCGACTACCGCTTCGCGCTCTGCGCGATGCTCGCGCACCACAAGCTCTCGGTGCGCCAGGCCGCCGACGGCTGGAAGGCGCTGCATGCGCTCCGTTCCGATCCGGTGCCCGACCTCATCTGCGTGGACCTGATGCTGCCGGGGATCTCCGGCTTCGAGATCTGCGAGATCATCCGGCGCGACGAGCGGCTGCGCGACGTTCCCATCCTGGTGATCAGCGCGCGCGGGCATCCGCAGGACGTGGCTCTCGCCACGGTGGCCGGCGCCACCGCGTTCCTGCCGAAGACGCTCCGGCTGCGCGAGCTTGCGGCGCACGCGGTATCCCTCGTACAGGAAGGTACGTCCCGGCCCGCCGAGGGAACGTCCGCCACGCCCTGAAAGGCCTGTCGAAGCGGGGCCGGGGCGTTACCTTGGCAGCAGATGGACTTGCCGACCTCGCCCGCCCGGCTGCTCGAGACGCTGCAGCGTTTCCTCGAGCTGCCCTCGGGCGAGCTGCAGACCGCGCTCCAGCACACCTGCGACGTGGTGGCCGCGGAGCTGGGGGCGGACAAGGTGGATGCGTTCCTCTACGAGCCCGAGCGCGAGACGCTCTACGCGGTGGGAACCAGCAACCAGCCGCTCTCCGCCCTGCAGCGGAAGGCGGGCCTGGACACGCTGGCCGTCGCCAACGGCGGCCGGGTGGTCCATGTCTTCCTCACCGGCAAGACGTTCGTCACCGGCCACCTCGACGTCGACCCGGAGGAGCTGCGCGGCATCAAGGAGACGCTGAAGATCAAGTCCAAGCTCGGCGTCCCCATCATGATCGCCGGCCAGAAGCGCGGCGTCCTGATGGTGGCCTCGCAGAAGCCCGACTACTTCACGCCCGAGCACGTGCGCTGGGTCGAGTCCGTGGTCCGCTGGATCGGCGTGGTCGCCCATCGCGCCGAGCTGGTGCAGGAGATCGCCAAGAACGCCGCGGAGCAGGGCAGGCGGACGGTGGCCGAGGAGCTGGTCACGGTGCTGGCGCACGATCTGCGCAACATGCTCTCGCCCATCGTCGCGCGCGTGGAGCTGTTGCGCCGGCGCGCCGCGCGCCGCAACGACGAGGACGTCCGCGACGCCGACGCGGCCCTCAAGGGCCTTTCGCGCCTGGCCCGCGTCATCTCCGACATGCTCGACGTCGCGCGCATCGACCAGGGCCTCTTCGCGATCAACGTGCAGCCATTCGATCTGGTGGTCCTGGCGCAGGAACAGGCAAAGACGCTGTCCACGCCGGATCATCCCATCGACGTGCAGGCGCCCGAGGAGATCGTCGCGGTCGGCGACCCGGAGCGCATCCAGCAATGCCTGCAGAACCTGTTCTCCAACGCGGTCACCCATTCGCCGGACGACGCGCCGGTGCAGGTGCTGATCGAGAAGAAGAACCTCGAGAGCGGAGCCTTCGCGCAGGTCCAGGTCATCGACCAGGGGCCGGGCATTCCTCCCGACGTCCTGCCCGGCATCTTCGAGCGGTTCAGGAAAGGCAAGGGCTCGGCGGGGCTGGGGCTGGGCCTCTACCTCGCCCGGCGCATCGCCGCCGCCCATCGCGGCGAGCTGACGGTGCTGTCGGCGCCGGGTCAGGGGACGAGGTTCCGGCTCACGATTCCCTGCGAGCGGAAGGAGAGCTGAGCGACAGGGGATGCGAGGCCGAACCGGCCCCGCTGGCGTTTCGAGCTCGACGCCGCCTCGGAAGGCGGACGGCTCACCGCGCCGGGACGGCGCCGGCTCTTGACGGTCGCTAGAAAGTATGCTATTCAAAAACGATGAGCATCGCTGGCCGTCAGACGGCGTTCAACTTCCCGAGCCGCGGAGGGAAGCGGAAGGGCGCGGGCCGGCGGAGGACGCGGCCGCATCCGGGGCTCATCGGTCCCGGGGTGCCGCACTTGAAGCGGCCCGATTTCGCCTCGCGGCATCCGGTGCACGTGACGATGCGGCTGCAACCCGGGGTGGGCTACCTGCGCTCGTACCAACGCGCGAAGGTCGTGAAAGACGCCCTGCGGGCGGCGCGCGAGCGGTTCGGGGTGCGCATCATCCACGATTCCATCCAGGGCAATCACCTGCATCTCATCGTCGAGGCGGAAGGCCCCGAGGCGCTCTCGCGCGCGCTGCAGGGGCTCGCCACGCGGCTGGCGCGGCGCCTCAACAAGCTCTCAGGCCGGCGCGGCGCGGTCTTCGCCGACCGCTACCACTCGCACCCGCTGCGCACGCCGCGCGAGGCGAAGCACGCGGTCCGCTACGTCCTCGCCAACTACCGCCACCACGCGCTGGAGTACCTTCCGGCGGGCTGGACCGACGCGCTCGCATCGTCGCGGTTCGTACAGGAGCGTCCAGGCCTGGACGCGCCCGTGGTCGCGCCTTCGGTCTGGCTGCTCCGCGTGGGTTGGCGACTGTAGAGGCGAACAAATCGGGTCGCGTTCCGGAACCGGGACCTCCCCGTGGTTTCGCGGTAAGGTTCCTCCGCCCAGCCGGGCACGCCCCGTTGTCGATCCCGCCCCCGCTCGTTCGTCGCGTCTGTGAACCCCAAACCGCAAGGACTCACGACGATGACCAGGACCCACAAGCTGCTCTGGACCCTGCAGTTCCTGCTCGCCGCGCTCTTCCTCTTCGCAGGCGGCATGAAGCTCGTCCTGCCCGTCGACGAGCTGACCCGGCAGTCGACCCTCCCCGGCGCGTTCCTGCGCTTCATCGGCGTGGTCGAGGTGCTCGGCGCCATCGGCCTCGTGGTTCCCGGGCTGACGCGCATCCGGCCCGGGCTGACGGTCGCCGCCGCCATCGGGCTCCTGATCGTGATGGCCGGCGCGGTGGTGCTCACCGTCCAGTCAGGGGAAGCGAAGACGGCGCTGTTCCCGTTCCTGGTCGGGGTCCTGCTCGCCTTCGTGGCGTGGGGCCGGCTCCGCCTCGCGCCGCTTCCCGCATCCCCGGCGAAGATGGGTCACCCCGCGGCCTGACGCGCCGCGCTCACTGCGCGGCGTTGGCGATGAGCAGGTCGACGATGCGCCGGTACTCCTCCGGCGAGAGCACGCCCTGGTCGCGAAGCTGCTGCATGCTCTGCAGCTTGCGGGTGAGGGTATTCGCCGTGCGGTCGGAGGTGGGCGTCGCCGCCGCCGACGCGACCTCGCGCGGCTTCGCGGCCGGCTCCTGCGGAGCCGACGCGGTGAAGGTGAGCTTCGCCGGACTTCCCGTCGCCGCCGTGCCTTCCATCGCGCCCAGCACCTCGTGCCAGATGCGCAGCTTGTAGCGGCCCGGCGGCACGTCGAGCGAGAAATGCCCGTCGGAATCGGTCACCGCATAGTACGGATGCTTCATCACCACCGCCCAGGCCGACATCCAGGGATGCAGATCGCAGCGCACCGGATATTCGCCGGGCGTGGTGAACTTGCGGGTGGTCAGCGTATTGCGCGTCTGGATGGCGTTCTGCGACATCTCCGCGGCAGCCAGCCTGACCTGGTGGGCCACCGGGTCCGCGTTGGTGAAGCGGATCGCCGACCCGGGAACGACGAGCGCGATGTGGGGGCGGTAGGTGCACGCGGACTGGGCGATCTCGACCTCGGCCGGGGCAGGCAACGCTCCTGGCGGGGGGTTCTCCAGCGAGACCACGGCATTGGCGAGGCCCCCGCCGGCCGAGACCTCCAGGTCCGCGGCAGCGCGCTCCAGCCCGCAGAACTTCTTGTCGACGCTGACCCGCACGATGCGCGGGCCTGCCGGATTGCTCACCGTGACGCGGCCCGTGAGCGGATCGGCGGCTGCCGCGGTCGCCACCAGGAGCGCCGCCGCAGCGGAGGACGAAGCCTTCGGGATCATTGGAAACGCCCCTTGTCGATTGCGAAGATTATCCATCCTCTTCCGCTCCTCTGCCGGGTTTCAAGGCTGGGCGCGTCGAAGCGCCTGGCCCTCGGCGATGCGCACCAGTTGCTTGCCCCGGTTCTCGCCCTTGAACAGCCGCAGCAGGGCCGCCGGCGCGTTTTCCAGCCCCTCCTGCACGTCCACGCGATCCTTGAGCCGGCCTTCCTTCAGCCATCCGGACAGCGCCGCCACGGCCTCGCCCGCGCGGTGCATGAAGTCGAGCACGACGAATCCTTCCATCCGCCCCCGCTGCACGATCAGGTTGAGGTAGTTCTTCGGTCCGGGCGGAGGCGTATCGTCGTTGTAGCGGGAGATGGCTCCGCACACGACCACGCGCCCGTGCAGCGCCAGGCGCGCCAGCGCCGCGTCGAGCACCTCGCCGCCCACGTTGTCGAAGAAGACGTCCACCCCGCGCGGGCAGAGCTCGCGCAGCCGCTTGCCCACGTTCTCGCGCTTGTAGTCGATGGCGGCGTCGAACCCGTAGTCCTGCACCAGCCATCCGCACTTCTCCGCTCCGCCGGCGACGCCGATGGCGCGGCAGCCGTGGATCTTCGCAAGCTGGCCCACCACCGAGCCGGTGGCCCCCGCCGCGCCCGAGACCAGCACCGTCTCTCCCGCCTTGGGCCGGCCGATCTCCAGAAGGCCGAAGTAGGCGGTGATGCCGGTGAGGCCGAGCGCGCTCATGGCGGTCTCCACCGGAACTCCCGGCACCACCGGCGACGGCGCCGACGCGGTGCCGGGCCGCGCGCAGGCAAGGTCCTGCCAGCCGAAGAGGCCCTGGACCAGCTGCCCGGCCTTGAACCTCGGGTGCCTCGACTCGATCACCTCGCCCACCGCGAACGAGCGCACCACCTCGCCGATCTTGATCGCGGGCAGGTACGTGTCCGCGGCCATCCAGCCGCGCTGGGTGGGATCGCACGAGAGCCAGAGATTGCGGACCAGCACCTCGCCGTCCTGCGGGACGGGCGCCTCCGCCTCCACCCACTGGAAGTCCTGCGGACCGGGCAGCCCCTGCGGCCGCCGCGCGAGGAGCCACTGCCTGTTCTTCGTCATCTATGCCCTCGTCACCGTGACCGGCACGCCGCTGAATGCGGCGTTCCCGCAGAGCGCGTCCAGCGAAAGCTCGTCGGTGAGATCGTTCAGGCTGGCTCCGGCGTGCTGCGCCGCAACCGAGAGCGCCGCGCCTTCGCGGGAGTGCCCCCAGCCGTGGGGCAGGCTCACCACGCCGCGCGCCACGTCTTCGCTGAGGCCCACCGGCACCTCGACGCTTCCCACCCGCGACGCGACCCGCGCGCGCCCGCCCGCCTGAAGCCCGCGCTCCCTCGCGTCTTCGGGGTGGATCAGCAGCACGCAGCCGGGAGGCCCCTTCACCAGGCGCAGGCTGTTGTGCATCCACGAATTGTTGCTGCGCAGCGCGCGCCGTCCGATCAGCACCAGCCCGCCGGAGGGGCGCGCGAGGCTCTCTTCCAGCCGCGCGAGATCGCGCAGGAAGACGGCGGGGGCGAGCTGCAGCCGCGCGCGGTTCGCCGCCAGCCGGGCGGCGAGCTGCGGCTGCAGCGGCCCGAGGTCGATGCCGTGCGGGTGCTGCGAAAGCTTGCGCAGCGAGAGCTTGTGCGGGCCGAGACGGAGCAACAGGTCGAGGAGCCTGCGCTCGCCGAGAAGGCGCGCCGCCCGCAGCACCGCGCCCTGCGCGCGCCCGGCGCGTCCGCCGCCGTGGCGCCGGAGCGCGAGCGCCAGATCGAGCAGCACCTCGAAGTCGCCGCGAACGCCCGGAGGCGGCGGGACGAGCGCCTTCACGTAGCGCGCGGCATTGCGCACCGAGAGCACGTAGAAGAGCAGATCGTAGTGGTCGCGCTCGAACCCGAAGCTGGTGGGCAGGATGAGGTTCGCGTGCCGCGTGGTCTCGTTGCGGTAGAGATCGATCGCCACCATGAACTCGAGCCCGGAGAGGGCGCGGTCCAGCCGCGCGCCGTTGGGGGTCGAGAGCACGGGGTTGCCGGCGAAGGTGACCAGCGCGCGGATGCGGCCCTCGCCCTCCGTCTCCATCTCCTCCGAGAGGGTGGCCACGGGCAGCTCGCCGCCGAACTCCGGCAGCCCGCGCACGCGGCTCTTCCAGACGCCGAAGTGGCCGCGGTCGCCCATGCGCGCGGTCAGGCCCACCATGTCTGCGGCGGGCGTCGCGAACATGAACCCGCCCTCCCGGTCGAGGTTGCCGGTGACCGCGTTGAGCGCGATGCAGAGCCAGGCGCAGAGCCCGCCGAACTCCTGCGTGCTGGCGCCCACCCTGCCGTAGGCCACCGCAGAGGGCGCCGAGGCGAACGCCCGGGCGAGGTCGCGCATCGCCTCCGCCTCGATGCCGGTCCGCTCCGCGACCCTCTCCGGCGGAAAGCGCGCCGCGGCCTCCCGCAGCTCGTCGGTGCCCAGGGCGGCCGGCACCGGCCGATCGCGCTTCTCCGCGAAGACCACGTGGAGGAGCGCGAGGAGCAGGAGCGCGTCGGTGCCGGGCCGGATGCGGAGGTGCTGGTCCGCCGCCTCCGCCGTCTCCGTCCGCCGCGGGTCCACCACCACCAGCCTGCCTCCGCGCCGCCGCAACTCTTGCAGCCGGCGCGCGATGCCTCCCGCGGTCATCAGGCTGCCGTTGGAAGCCAGCGGGTTCGCGCCGAGCGCGAGGAAGAAGTGGGTCCGATCGACGTCGGGCACCGGCATCAGGAGCTGGTGCCCGAACATCTCCAGCGCCGCGAGCATGGCCGGGAGCTGATCGACCGAGGTGGCCGAGAAGCGCGCCCGCGTTCCCAGCGCGCGCGCGAAGAGCTGCATCCCCAGCACCGCGGAGTAGGAGTGCACGGTGGGGTTGCCGACGTAGAGGGCCACCGCGCTGCGGCCGTGCTTGCGCTGGATCTGCGCGATGCGCTCGCCCGCCTCGTCCAGCGCCGCCTGCCAGGAGACGGCGCGCCACCCGCTGCCCTCGCGCCGCTGCGGCTCGCGGACCCGGTCCGGGTCGTCCTGGATGTCGGCGATGGCCGCCGCCTTCGGGCAGACGTGACCTCTGCTGAAGGGATCGTCCGCGTCTCCGCGCACGCCGCGGACGATGCCGTCCTCCACCTCCACCGCGAGCCCGCAGACCGCCTCGCAGAGCATGCAGGTGTGCAGGGCTCGGGGCATCGGCGGATTTGTAGCATCAATGCGGATCGATCCGCCGCACGCCGGAGCTCACGCGCAAAATCTGCGCCCCGCGAAGGCCCGGACGCCCCCCGCGCAAAAAACGCGTCCGCCCGCGACGGTTTGTCGCGAACCGGGGTGACAGGCCGGTGGCACGGCGCCCGCATCGTGGGCAGCCACGGAGGTTTCATGTCGCACCGCTTTCACGTTCCGGTCATGGGCATCGGCTTCACCGTCGACTCCGCCTTGCGGGTCGCCCGCTTCGGCATCGGCACCGTCATCTCGCTGGCCGACGACCGCCTCATCGAGCGCGTGCGCCGCCACTACTGCGGCGTCTACGGCCTGCCCTGCGAGCCCATCACCGCCCACGACCCGGACGCGCGCGCGAAGCGGATCACGGCCTGGCTGGACCTGGTGGATGCGGTGACCGCGCGGCAGATGGACGACCTGCGCGCGCAGCCGTACCAGCCGGGCACCGACAAGTGGCGCTACGTCTCCATGCTCCCCGACGACTCGCGGGTGAAGCAGCGCTTCTTGCGCGGCGAGGACGCGAGCGCGGATCTGCGCCGCGGCGCCATCGACGTGAACATCATGACCAAGGTGGACGGGGCCACCTACGGCAAGGACGGCGCGCCGCGCGAGGCGGAGTACAGCCTGGCCAAGGCGGCGCTGCGGGGCTTCGCCCGCTCCAAGCTGCGGGGAAGCGTGGTGCTCTCCGCGGGAGTGAACCCTTCGCTCTTCGGCTACCTGGAGCAGTTCGACGAGTTCCACCGCGACGCCGGAGGGGTGGTCCACAAGCCCGTCATCCTCAAGGTCTCAGACCTCCGCTCCGCCCTCATCCAGGGAAAGTTCCTGGCGAAGAAGGGCGTGGAGGTGGCGGAGTTCCGCATCGAGTCCGGCCTCAACTGCGGCGGGCATGTCTTTCCCACCGACGGGGAGCTGATGGGCCCCATCCTCGCCGCCTTCCAGTCGGAGCGCGCCTCGTTTCCGGCGACCTTCGAGCCGCTGCTCGCGGCGTGGTACGCGGCGCGCTCGCGGCCGCTGCACCCCTCCGCCCTGGGCCGCCGCATCCTCGTCACCGCGCAGGGCGGGGTGGGGACGCAGGGCGAGATGCGCCGCCTCTGCGAGTTCTACGGCGTGGATCTGGTGGGCTGGGCGAGCCCCTTCCTGCTCGTGCCGGAAGTGACGCTGATGGACGAGGCCACCCGCGACCAGCTCGCGGCGGCCACCGAGGACGACCTCTACGTGAGCAACGCCTCGCCGCTCGGCGTGCAGTTCAACAACCTGCGCGGCTCCTCCTCGGAACAATGGCACCGCCAGCGCGTCGCGGAGGGCAAGCCCGGCTCGCCCTGCCCGAATCGGCTGCTCGCGATGAACACGGAGTTCGGCGAGAAGCCCATCTGCACGGCGTCGGCCGAGTACCAGGAGAAGAAGCTGGCCACGCTCGGGTTCGGCGGCCCGCCGCCGAAGTGGGAAGGGGCGCCCGCCGTCTACGAGAAGGCCTGCATCTGCGATCACCTCGGCAACCCGGCGCTGCTCGCGCTGGGCATCGAGAAGCGGGAGTTGCCGGTGGCGGTCTGCCCGGGGCCGAACCTGGCGTACTTCGACCGGACCTACAGCCTGGAGGAGATGGTCGATCACATCTACGGCCGCAGGGAGAGCCTGGTGCCGCAGGATCGGCCGCACATGTTCGCGAAGGAGCTTCGCCTCTATCTCGATCACTGGCGAACGCTCGCGGGGAAGAAGGCGGACGCGTTCGCGGAGCGGCTGCGCGAGAGCATCGCCCACTACCGCGCCGTCTGCGCGCGGCCGGCATTTTCCTCGGAGAACCTCGACTCGCTCCGCGCCGCGCTGGAAGAGGCGGCAGCCCAGCTCGGCGCCGCCCTGCCGCGGCCGGCCGCTGTCGCCTGATCACCCACATGCTCGCGCGATAAATAGGCATCGCGGCGAGGCATTTCGGCTAGCATGCGCGCGTGATCGCGGTTCGTGCAGCCGGTGTCTACCGCCGGTACGGGCGCCGGTGGGCGCTGGTGGACGTGGGTTTCGAGCTGGCAGAAGGCTCGGTCGCCATGGTGACCGGCCGCAACGGCTCGGGCAAATCGACCTTGCTGCGCGTCCTCGCCACCGCGCTGCGGCCCGATCGCGGAACGGTGCAGGTGGCAGGGCACGACGTGCGCAAAGACCGCGAAGGGGCCCGCCGTTCCATCGCGCTGCTCGGCCATCGCACCCACCTCTACGAGCCGCTCACCGCGGCGGAGAACCTCGCCGTGTGCGCGCGCTTCCTCGGCCGCAGCGCGAGCCGCGCCGCCATC
Source organism: Myxococcales bacterium (assembly GCA_036518615.1). Lineage (GTDB taxonomy): Bacteria > Myxococcota > Myxococcia > Myxococcales > 40CM-4-68-19 > 40CM-4-68-19. Next base: position 33,065 of record DATDMU010000059.1, on the reverse strand, counting down.
CTCGGGCGGCTGGAAGAGGTGGGGCTCGCCGGCCGCGCCGACGACGCGGTGCAGACCTTCTCCGCCGGCATGCGGCAGCGGCTCGCGCTCGCCAACGTCATGCAGCAGGAAGCGCCGGTGGTGCTGCTCGACGAGCCCTACGGCCACCTCGACCCGCAGGGCTTCCTCCTCGTGGACGGGCTGCTCGATGCCTTGCGCCGGCGCGGCGCGACGGTGCTGATGGCCACGCACCTGCTCGAGCGCGGCCGGGCGCTCTGCGACCAGGCGCTGGTCCTCGACGAAGGGCACCTTCTCTTCTGCGGCGCGTCCAAGCAGATGCCGCAGGCGGAATTCGCCGCCGTCGCGGAGGGTGGATGAACGGCCTTCTCGCCGCCGTGCGCAAGGATCTGCTCCTCCAGTGGCGCGGCAGGACGCAGGCGGTGGCCATCTTCGCCTTCGGCGCGGCCACGCTCCTGCTCTTCAGCTTCGCCATCGGCCCCGACTCGCTGGCGCTGCGCCAGCACGCCGCGGGCTTCCTCTGGCTGGGCCTCCTGCTCGCCTCCACGCTCTCTCTCGCGGAGAGCTTCGAGCGCGAGATGGAGGAGCAGGCGCTGGAGGGCCTGCTGCTGTTGCCCGCAGACTCGCGGGCGCTCTACTACAGCAAGGCGCTGGCGAACTGGGCGCTGCTCGCGCTCCTCGGCGCGGCGCTCGTGCCGGTGATGGTGGTGCTGTACGACGCGGGCACGGAGCGGCTTCTGGCCCTGCTCGGGGTGATCCTGCTCGGCAGCGCGGGACTTTCTGCCCCCGGAACTCTCTATGCCGCCATGACCGCCCAGACGCGGAGCCGCCAGACGCTGTTGCCCCTGTTACTCTTCCCCCTGGTCGTTCCCGTCCTGCTCTCGGCGGTGAAGGCGACTTCGCTCCTGGTGCTGGGCGACCCCATGGGCCAGCTCCGGCCCTGGGCGATCCTGCTCCTGCTGTTCGATGCAATACACTGGTCTCTGGGTGGTTTGCTGTTCGGCCTGGTCGTAGAGGACTGATGATGACGTCGACCCCGAAAGTGCGGCAAAGCAAGGCCCCGCTCGCCCTGGTGGCGTTCGGGGTGGCGCTCCTCTGCGTGGGCTCCTTCTGGGGCCTCGCCAAGGCGCCCTCGGAAGTCTACATGGGCGACGTGCAGCGGATCATGTACGTGCACGTGCCCACCGCCTGGAACGCGATGCTCACGCTGGTCTTCGCCTTCGGGTGCGCGCTCATGTTCCTCTTCACCAACTCCTGGGAATGGGACAACCGCCTCGAGGCTTCCATGGAGATGGGCGTGGTGCTCTCGATGCTCCTCTGCACCCAGGGCGCGATCTGGGCGAAGCCGACCTGGGGCGTGTGGTGGGACTGGGATCCGCGCCTGACCACCACCGCGGTGATGGTCTTCGCCTTCGGCGGCATCCTCGCCTTGCGCGCGTTCGTGGAGGATCCCGTCCGGCGCGCGGTGTGGTCGGCGGTGGCCTGCATCGTGGCCTTCGCCGACGTGCCCATCGTCTATTTCTCGGTGAAGTGGTGGAACTCGCTGCACCAGGCGCAGTCCTCGCCGGCGACGGTGTCCAGGGCGTTCTACTGGCCGCTGCGCATCAACGCCTTCGGCATCCTCTTCCTCTGGATCGGCCTCGTCTGGCTGCGCTCGCGGGTGGCCGCGCTGAAGCTGCGCTCCGAGCTGGCGCCTCCGCCCCCGGCGCGGACGCATCGGGTGGGCGCCGCCACGGGAGAAGCGGTATGAGCGGCGTCGTCCAGGGGGGATGGGAGTTCGTGGTGGCCGCCTACACGGTGACCGGCGCCGTGCTCGGGGCATACGCTGCGTCGGTGTTCCTGCGCTTGCGGGCCGAGCGGCAGCGGGCAGCGCGCGCGGAGAAGAGATCATGAGCGAAGAGACGGAGCTGTCCGCTGCGCGCCCGGCGATGCGCGCACGGACCAAGTGGTTCGCGCTCGGCGCCCTGGTGGTCGCCGCAGGCGCCTTCACCGCCATTGCCGCCGGAGGCATCGGCGACAACCTGGTCTACTACTGGGGGCCGAAGGAGCTGCGCAACGCCGGCGACAAGGCGGTGGGCGCGACCATCCGCCTGGGCGGCCAGGTGGCGGTGGGTTCGGTGAAGCGCGACGAGGGGGTGTCGAACCTCGAATTCGACGTCACCGACGGCACCGCGCTGGTGCACGTGGTCTCGCGGGGGGTGCCTCCGCAGCTCTTCCGCGACCGCATCGGCGTGGTGGTCGAGGGGACCATGACCAAAGCCGGCGTCTTCGAAGGGCACCGCCTGATGGTCTCTCACGACAACAAGTACCGCGCTCCGGGCGACCGCAACGTGGACATCAAGACGCTGATGCGCTCGACCGAGGGCCTGGACGTTCCCGGGACCGAAACGGTGGCCGGCGCGCCGCGACAATGATCGGCGAAGGATAAATCGAATGGTGGCTACGCTCGGAAGGATCCTCATCCTCTCCGGCCTGCTCGCGGCGACCGCGGGCGCGCTGGTGGGGTTCACCGCGGGCAAGCGGCGCAGCGCCGCCGGCTGGATGTGGGCGCGAAGGCTCGCCTATGCCTTCTCCGCTTCCATGGTCCTCGCGAATCTGGTCATGGAGTACGCGCTCCTCACCCACGACTTCAGCGTGGGGTACGTGGCGCACGTCGGGTCGCTCTCGACGCCGACCTGGGTGACCATCGTCAGCCTCTGGTCGTCGCTGGAGGGATCGATCCTCTTCTGGGGCATGGTGATGGGCGCGTTCGTCACCGCCGCCACCTGGCTCTACCGGGACAAGTATCCCGAGTACATGCCCTACGCCATCGGCGTGTGGCTCGCCTGCGGCGCCTTCTTCGCCTTCCTCCTGGCGGGGCCGGCGCAGCCCTTCGCCAGCATCGCCGCGCCGGCGGCGGACGGGCCCGGGCCGAATCCATTGCTGCAGAACCATTACCTCATGGCCATCCACCCGCCATTTCTCTATTCCGGGTACGTGGGAATGACCATTCCCTTCGGTTTTGCCTGCGCGGCGCTCCTGGTGGGGCGGCTGGGCCACGAGTTCATCCGGCCGCTGCGCAACTTCCTCCTCCTGCCCTGGATCTTCCTCACCTGCGCCATCGTGCTCGGCGGCTGGTGGGCCTACGAGGTGCTGGGCTGGGGCGGGTACTGGGCGTGGGACCCGGTGGAGAACGCGTCGTTCCTGCCCTGGCTCACCGCCACCGCCGGCCTCCATTCCGCCATCCTGGTGGAGCGCAAGGGCATCCTCAAGGGCTGGACGGCGACGCTGGTGATCGCCAGCTACCTGCTCACCATCCTCGGCACGTTCATGACCCGTTCGGGGGTCTTCAACTCGGTGCACTCGTTCACCCAGAGCGCCATCGGTCCCACCATCCTGGTCTTCCTCGCCGCCGCGCTGCTCTTCTCGGTGGTGCTGCTGGCGCTGCGGCTCGACGCGCTCGCGCCCGAGGGGCGGCTGGAGACGGGCGCCTCCCGCGACGCGGTCTTCCTCGTCCAGAACCTGCTCCTCGTGCTCTTCACCTTCACCGTGCTGCTCGGCACCGCCTTCCCGCTGGTGGTGGAGGCGGTGAAGGGCGTGCAGATGAGCGTCGGGCGTCCGTACTTCGACCGCATGTCGGTCCCCATCGGGGTGGCGCTGCTCTTCGTCATGGGTGTGGGGCCGGCGCTGCCCTGGGCCCGCGCCACGCCCGCGCAGCTCCGGCGCGCGCTCCTGCCGCCGCTCTGGGCCGCCGCGGCGCTGGCCTTCTTCGGCTTCGCCATGGACGTGCGCAATCCCTGGACGCTGCTCACGCTCTTCTTCGGCGGCTTCACCGCCCACGTCACGCTGGGCGAGCTGCTCCTCCCCGTCCGCCAGCGGATGAAGGCGCACGGCGAGGGCTTCTTCGAGGCGCTCCTGCAGGCGCAGGAGCGCGGCCGCCGCCGCTTCGGCGCCTACATCGTCCACGCCGGCGCGCTGGTCGTCATCATCGCCATCGCCGTCTCCAGCACGGGCGGGCTCTCCAAGGAGGTCCAGCTCAAGCAGGGTCAATCGATGAGCATCGGCGCCTACACGCTGCTCTTCGTCGGCGCGGACAACTTCGCCGAGTCGAACCGCACCTCGATGCGAGCCCGCCTCGACGTGCAGCGCAACGGCCGCGAGATCGGCTCGCTCTATCCGCGCATGACCTACTACGAGACCCAGCGCGAGCCCATCGGCTCTCCCGCGGTGCACACCTCTCTCGGGGAGGACCTCTACCTCTCCGTGCACAACATCGACGTCCAGTCCAACACCGTGGGGCTCCTCGTGCTGGTCAACCCGATGGTGGGGTGGATCTGGATCGCCACCGCGGTGATGGCCCTGGGCGGCCTGGTGGCGCTCTTTCCCTCGCGCCGCCGGGCGCAGGCCGCGGTTCGCGCGCCGGTTCCGGTGGCCGCCGCGGGCGCGGAGGGAGCGCCCTGATGGACGCCGCAACCACCACGCCCGCGCGGCAGTCGCGCGTGAACTGGAAGGTGCTGGGAGTGGGCGCCGCCGTCGCCGCGCCGCTGCTCGCCATCCTGGTGATGAACCTCGGTCGCGATCCGCACTCCATCCGCTCGCCGCTGGTCGGGACCATGGCGCCCTCGTTCGCGCTCAGCCCGATCGACGGAGGCGCGCCCATCCGGCTCGACGCGCTGAAGGGCCGCGCGGTGGTGCTGAACTTCTGGGCCACCTGGTGCGTTCCCTGCCTGCAGGAGCACGCGGCCCTCGCCGCGGGCGCGCGCGCCTTCCCCGAGGTGCAGTTCGCCGGCGTGGTGTACGAGGACGACGAGGCGAGGACGCGCGAGTTCCTCGCGCAGCGAGGAGCGTCGCCGTATCCCGCCCTGGTCGATCCGGGGGGCAAGACGGCCATCGCCTACGGCGTCTTCGGGGTGCCGGAGACGTTCTTCATCGACCGCACCGGCCGCATCGTGGAGAAGTACGTGGGGCCGCTCGATTCGCAGACGCTGTCGGCGCTGGTGCGCAAGGCCACGGCGGGCTCGCCATGAGGGCCCTCCTCGCGGCCTGGCTCGCCTTCCCCTGCCTGGCTCTCGCGCAGGGGACCTCGTCGCGTCCCGCCCCGGGCACGTCGATGGGCCCGCCCCGCGGCCAGCCGCTCTCCGGCGCGGCGCTCGACGCGAGCACCGAAGACGTGGCGGGCCTTCTGCGCTGCCCCGTTTGCCAGGGCCTCTCGGTCGCGGACTCGCCCGCCACCATGGCGCGCGACATGAAGGCCAAGGTCCGCGAAGAGCTGGCCGCCGGCTACGACAAGGAACAGATCCTCGCCGACTTCGAGCGCTCCTACGGCGAGTTCGTGCGCCTGCAGCCCGAGCTGCACGGCGTGAACTGGCTGGTGTGGCTGGGGCCGGTGGCGGCGCTCCTTCTCGGCGGGCTCCTGGTCTTCCGCGCGCTGCGCAGGCCGGGCAGCGCGACGGCAGCGGCTCGAGCCGCGGAGGTTCCCTCGCGAGACGCGCTCCCCGACGATCCGCGCCTCGCGGCGGCGGTGCTGCGGGTGCGCGAGCTGGCCTACGGATGGCCGGGCGGAATCCGCCCCGGGCAGCAGGTCTTGCCATCATGAACGGTTTCCAGGCTGTGGACTGGCTCCCCGGCATCGGCGTCCTCGCCGTGGGTCTCGTCGTCGGCATCGTCCTCGCGTGGAGGTCGTTGGCGTCCGCGCGCAGGGCGCAGCGCAGCGCGGCCGAGCCGCTGCCGCTGGAAGTGCGCGATCTCGAGGGCAAGCGCGACGCGCTCCTGCGCCAGCTCGAGGAGCTGGACGAGACCGGCACCAAGCTGAGCGAGGCGCAGCTCGCGCAGCAGCGCTATGGCCTCGAGGTGGAGGCGGCGCGCGTTCTGCTCGCGCTCGACGAGGCAGGAGCCGCCGTTCCGGCGAGGAGCGGCGTCGCCGGAGCCGCGCCGGCGGCGGCGGCGAGGGCGCCCGCGCCGGATGCGGCGCAGCGGCCGGCCATGCGCGGCTTCCTCTGGGGAATGGGGAGCACCGCGGCGGTCCTCTCGCTCGCCTTCTTCGTCTACGTCTCGGCGAAGCCGCGCGACTCGGGCGGCGCGGTCACCGGCGCCCCCGGTCGCGAGCCCGCGGCGCAGGACGACTCCGCCGCGGCCGACGAGGCGCGGGTCAAGGAAGTGCTCGCGCGCGATCCCGAGAACCTCGACGCCCGCGTGGCCCTCGCCGAGCTGGAGCTGGAGCGGCGCGACTTCATGGGGGCATGGAACGACTCCGCCAAGGTGCTGGCGAAGCAGCCCGACAACCCGCGCGCCACCACCTGCCAGGCCATGGTGCGGCTCGCGATGGGGCAGGGGACCATGGCGGTGGACCTCTTGAAGAAGGCCGTCGCCACCGATCCGGACCTGATCTCCGCGCGCGCCTACCTGGCCATGGCCTATGCCCGCACGGGGCGGATGTCGGCAGCCAGCTCCACCATTGCCGAGGCCTCGCGCAAGTTCCCCGAGCGCGCCGCGGATTTGCAACGCCTGCTGGCGGATCTGCAGAACGAGGGGCCTGCCCCGGCGATGGCGGCGTCGGCGACGGGGACCGATCCCCACGCCGGCCTCGCCGCTCCCGGAGGAGCGGCCGCGACCACGACCGCCGCGCCCTCTTCGGCGCCGGCCTCCCCGGGCGGCAGGCGCGTCGCGGGCGTCATCGACCTCGAGCCTTCGCTCAAGGCCCAGGCCTCGCCCTCCGGCATCCTCTTCGTCTACGTGCGCAGCGCCCACGCGAGCGGCGGTCCGCCCATCGCGGTGAAGCGGCTACCGGCGGTGTTCCCCGCCGCGTTCGAGCTGGGGCAGGCGGATTCGATGATGGGGCAGGAGTTTCCCGAGAGCGTCCAGGTCGAGGCGCGGCTGGACGCCGACGGCGATCCGACGACCCGCTCGCCGACCGACCCCAAGGCCCATCTCGACGACGTGAAGGCAGGACGCACCGATCTGCGGCTGATGCTGAAGCGGCCCTGAACCGTCCGCACTCTGTTCTGTAAGGCACGCATGCGTGCGGTCGTCCGTAGTCTTACGTCCGCTCTGCGACCATAGTCCGCCGTACGCGGAGGTTCGCATGCGGCCGAAGAAGGCGCTTCACCTTGCGGGCTTTTCCAGCAGCATCGCAGCGGGCGTCGCACTGGCCGTAGCCTGCGCGGGTCCTCCCGGCAAGCAGGGTCCTCCCGGACCGGCCGGGGCGGCGGGCGATGCCGGAACGCCGGCGGACGGCGGAACCCCCGGCACCCCGAGCTCCAACGCACTCTCCGCAGAGACCTGCACGATCTGCCACGGCACCGGGCAGATCGCCGACGCGATCGCGCTGCACAAGGCGGTGTCCGCCAACCCGCTCTCGCGCAGCTTCGCCACCATCGACTCGGTCACCATTCCGGCCTCGCCGCCGATCAAGCCCACCATCGTGTTCACGGTGAGGACCTCGACGGACCCGGCGTCCCCCAAGGTGACGGGTCTCACCAGCTTCGGCTTCACCGTGGCGCAACTGGTTCCCGCCGCCACGGGCGGAATCACCAACTGGCGCAACCTGATCAACCGCAACTACAACGCGGCGAGCGATCCTTCCATCGGCGGCCAGCCGGAGAGCTCGCTGCCCACCGCCAACTTCCCCGCGGCGCCGCAAGCCACCTGCACCGAGTCCTCGGGCACGTACACCTGCACTCTCGGCGACGATCTCTCGTCGGTGCAGCCGCTCAACCCCAACTTCGGCGTGGTGACCAACGCGTTCGATCCGTCGCTGACCACGCGCTTCGGCGTCCAGAGCAACGCGCCCACGCCGGGAAATCCCGCCACCGTGGTGGCGGTCACCCCGCCCATCACGGTGCAGCCCACGCCGCCCTTCACCGCCACCAAGGACGTGCTGCCCGGCGGCGCGCTGGTGGACGACGCGCGGGCGCAGGTCAGGTCTTCCGACTGCAACCAGTGCCACCAGCGGCTGGCGGCGCACGGCGGCCGCAGGCTGGACGTGAACTACTGCGTCACCTGCCACAACTCGAGCAGCCTGGACAACCTCCTGCCCGCGGGCACCGCTCCCGGCCAGCGCAACGCGCCCGACCCCTACAACGGCACCGTGGACTTCAAGCGCGTGCTGCACAAGGTGCACATGGGCGAGCACCTGCCCAGCGTGGCGGCCGGCGTGCCCTTCACCTTCCACGGCGTGAACTTCAGCGACGTGGCCTTCCCGCAGATGAGCTCGAACGGCACCTCCGACCCCGGCAACTGCACCGCCTGCCATACCCTGAGCAACGACGCCAACGCGGACGATCCGGGCAACAACTGGCGCAACAAGCCGAGCATGGTGGCCTGCGCGTCGTGCCACGACCGCACCAGCTTCGCCGACACGGCTCCTGCCGGGTTCACTCTCCACACCGGCGGGCCGCAGGCCGACGACAGCATCTGCTCCAAGTGCCACGCCTTCACCTCCGGCATCGCGCCCATCGATCGGGTCCACACCGGCCTGCGCGCGCTGCAGAACGCGGTGATCGGAAAGTACAAGTTCAACGTCGTCGGCGTCGCCAACACCGCGCCGGGGCAGAACCCGGTGGTCACCTTCTCGGTGACCAATCCCGCCAACGGGAACGCGGCCTACACGCTCACCGAGCCGGCCTGGACCGCCACCAACGGCAATAGCCGCCTCGCCATCAACATCGCCTGGAGCACCAACCCCGTCAGCACCCCCGCCAATACCAACTACACCAACGACGGCAGCGGGCAGCCGGCGGGCCAGCCGGTCACCATCGACGCGCTCCGGAACAAGGTCGCCGGCACGGCCGCCGGCACGTTCACGGTGACCTCGCCGGTCCCCGTTCCCGCCAACGCGGTAGGCGTCGGCGAGGCAGTGATGGAAGGCCATCCGCAGGACCAGATCCTCGTCACCAACCCCCCCACGTTCATCCGCGTTCCGGTGCCCAGCGCGACCCGCACCTTCGCCATCACCGGCACCGCCACCACCGCGCGCAGGCAGGTGGTGGACATCGCCAGGTGCAACAAGTGCCACGGCAACCTCTCGCTGCACGGCAACAACCGCACCAGCAGCATCGAGACCTGCGTCGGCTGCCACAACGCCAACGCCACCGATATCTCGCAGCGGCCGAAGACCGGCGCCACCATCGACAACAAGGCGGAGGAGAGCATCGACTTCAAGCGCCTGATCCACGGCATCCACGGCTCCGGCTTCAGCGGGACCGGGCCGGTGATCTACGGATTCGGCGGCACGCCCAACGACTTCCGCAAGGCCGGCTTCCCCGGCAACGACGCCTGCAGGAGCAACCCGAGCAACTGCTTGCAGAGCTTCTGCGAGGTGTGCCACAACCCGGGCACGTACAGCGCGGTGTTCGCGCCGGCCAACGGCACCACCACCGAAACGAAAGGATCGACGGACCCGTCCACGTACCTGCGAACGACGAAGATCACGGCCACCTGCTCGGCTTGCCATGCGCAGAAGCTCTTCATCGATCACATGCAGCAGAACGGTGGCGCGTTCGGAGTGACCCAGCCGCAGATCGACGCTGCACAGTAACGCGAGGGCTACATGCGTTCGGGAAACCTGGCAGCAGCGCTGATGACGCTCTGGGCGGTGTCCGCCTGCTCGAAGGCGCGCCCGGCCCAGGGCTCCCCGACCGATCGGACCAGCTGGGAAGAGGACGTGGCGCCCGTGTTCGCGGCGCGCTGCTCTTCCTGCCACAGCGGCCCCAACGCGCAGGCAGGCTACCGGACCACCTCCTACCTCGAGGCGCTGGGCCCGCGCGACAAGCCGGTGGTGGTGGCGGGGGATCCGGATTCGCGCCTGCTCCAGATCATCGATCCGGCCCGCGGCGACGCCGTACACAAGCCGGTCTCCGACGTCGAGGCGCTGGCGCAGAAGTGGGTGGTGGACGGGCGGCTCTCCTTCTTCCGATCGCTGGTGCACGAGGGCGGCATCCTCAACCCGGCCAACCCCGACGGCGAGTTCCACGGCGCCATCTTGCAGAACGCGAACTTCAACTTCGACGTCTGCGCCGGGTGCCACGGCGCCGACTTCGCCGGCGGCCAGGCGCGGGTGTCGTGCCTGACCTGCCACCCGCAGGGGCCCACGGCCTGCGACACCTGCCACGGCCAGCCGCCCGCGACCGGCGCGCACGTCACCCACGTGCTCGGGCCGGTGGGACACCCGCTCGACTGCAGCGCCTGCCACGTGAAGCCCGCGCATTTCAACGACCCGGGCCACCTGACCGGGCCGGACGGCAAGGTCAAGACGAAGGCCGTCGTCACCTTCGCGGCGCAGTCGCAGGCGGCGTTGCCCGGACCGGGCCGCGCGGGGCCGCCCACCTACGATCCGCCCAGCTGCTCGAACATCTACTGCCACGGCGCCACGCTGCAGAACGCGGGCGGCAGCCACACGGTGCCGAGCTGGACGGGTGGCCCGCCGGAGGCCGCGTGCGGCTCCTGCCACGCCCTTCCGCCGCCCGACCACCAGACGAAGTACGCGGGCAACAACCAGTGCTCCGCCTGCCATCCGCTGACGGCTCCGAAGGCGGGCACGGTGGCGCCCACCTTCCACGTCGACGGCGTGGTGCAGGTGGGCGACAACACCGGCTCCTGCTCGTCCTGCCACGGCAACCCGCAGAATCCCGCGCCGCCTCGCGACCTGTCGGGCAACACCAGCCCCACCGCGCTGGGCGTGGGCGCGCACCAGGCGCACCTCACCAACGCGCAGGGCCTGACCGCGCCGATCCCCTGCGGCTCGTGCCACGTGGTGCCGGCGGCGGTGGACAGCCCCGGCCACATCGATCACCCGCTGCCCGCCACGGTGACCTTCTCCGGCCTCGCGGTCGCCGACGGCGCCACGGCGGTCTGGGATCGCGCGACGGCGACCTGCACCAACTACTGCCACGGCGGCGGCGGGCAGATGAACAACGACGTCAACTTCAGGTTGCGCAAGCCGGTCTGGACGCTGGGCAGCTCGCAGGCCTTCTGCGGGTCGTGCCATGGCGTGCCGCCCAGCACGGCCGCGCATGCCGGCGTGAGTCCGTTCGACTTCGGCAAGTGCGCCGGTTGCCACGCGAACACGGTGACCGCGAACGGCACCATCATCGTCACCGGACCTCCGGGCGCCCGCACCAGCGCCCACATCAACGGGGTGATCGATGTCACTCCGTAAACCGCTCGTCCTGATGCTGCTCGCGGCCCGCGGCGCGCTCGCCGACGGCACCTCGACCACCCTGTTCGACTCCCGCCCCTACAGCCGCGACGGCGGATACCAGGACTCGTCCATCTACCAGAGCTTCGCGCTCAGCGCCCGCGGCGACGGCAGCGACTGGCTGCAGGACGTGCGGGTGGTGGCGCGCGGCTGGGGCCGGCTCACCCTGGGGACGGCCTTCGACGGCCACACCACCGCCGGAGACGTGGACTCGCTCTTCTTCGAGGGGCGGCTGCTCAAGCGGCACCTGCTCCTGCGCGTGGGCCGGCAGCTCGCCATCGGCGGGGCGGTGCGCGCGACGCAGTTCGACGGCGTCGCCGCGGACGCCTTGCTGGGCGGCGGCTTCGGGGCGCAGGGCTGGGCCGGCGTGCCGGTGCAGGCCCGCTTCGCCCAGGCCTCGGGCGACTTCCTCACCGGCGCGCGGGTCTTCTACCGGCGCGCCTTCGATTCCGAGGTGGGCGCCTCCTTCGTCTATGCCCTGCGGCGGGGCTACATCGCGCGCCGCGACGTGGCGCTGGACGGGAGCTGGACGCCGCTGCGGGCGGTGACGCTGAGCGGCCTGTTCCAGTGGAGCCTCGAGGAGGAGCGGCTCGCCGAGGCGCGGCTGCAGGCGCTCTGGCAGCTCAATCGCGATCTGCAGCTGGTGGGAGATGTCGGCCGCACCGCGCCCGACCTGTTCCTCGATCGCACCTCCATCTTCTCCGTCTTCTCCGAGGAGCGGCGCGACCAGGCGGGAGGCGAGGTGGTGTACCGCCTCTTGAAGGTCGTCAAGCTGGAAGGCGACTGGCATTGGCTCAAGGTGGAAGGGGGCCACGGCCACCGCGCCGGCCTGCGCGGCACGGTTCACACGCTGCGCGGCGACTCGTACGGCGCGGAGCTGCGTTTGCTCACCGAGCCCGACAACGGATACAAGCTGGCGCGCGTCTTCGGCATCCGCAAGCTGCCGCGGGAGGTGACGGTGACCCTCGATCTCGACGCCTACTGGCTGGAGCGCGAGGTCAACGCGGAGAAGAGGTCGTTCGTGGCCACGCTCACCGGCGGCTGGGCCTTCCAGCCGGGATGGGAAGCGATGCTCGCAGGGTCGCTCGGCACCACTCCGTACTTCGAGCGGCGCGCGGAGGTGGTGGCGCGGCTGACCTGGCGCTTCGGGCTTCCCGCCGGATTGCCTGGAGGGTTGCGATGAGGCGGCTGGCGCTGGTGGCTGGCGGCATCTTCGCCTGCGCCACCGCGGCCACGGTGCTGGGCACCGGCGACGCCGGCGACGAGATCCTCTTCCCCCACGCGCGCCACCAGAAGGCCAACGTGGAGTGCATCACCTGCCACGAGAGCATCTGGGACGCGAAGACGCTGAAGGGCGACTTCCTGCCGCCGGAAGCCAAGTGCCTGGAGTGCCACAAGCAGAAGAAGGCGGACGGGCAGTGCAACTTCTGCCACAGCGACGTGCGCTACGCCGGCCCCTGGCCGAAGCGCGAGCCGAAGCTGAGCTTCGACCACGCCGCGCACATCGAGCGGGTCAAGGAAGACTGCCTGGTGTGCCACGCGCGCAGGTCCGAGCCGCGGCTGCCGGTGCCCATCACCGAAGGCCACGCCACCTGCATGAAGTGCCACAACCACGCCGAGCAGTACGACAACGCCCGGTGCGTCACCTGCCACGTGAACCTGGCCTCCTACCCGCTGCGGCCCGTCACCCAGGTCTCCCACGAAGGCGACTTCCTGCGCCGCCACCCGAGCATCGCGCGGTCGTCGGTCAACTCCTGCGGCACCTGCCACGACCAGAACTTCTGCCTCGACTGCCACGCGAAGACCGCGATGGTGCCGATCGAGACGAAGCTCGTCGACCGGCCGGATCGGCGCTTCATCCACCGCGAGGACTTCCTCGGCCGGCACTCGGTGGAGGCGCGCTCCGATCCGGCGCAGTGCCAGCGCTGCCACTCCACCAGCTTCTGCGAGACCTGCCACGAGCGCGAGCGCGTCGCGGCCGGCTCGCCGGGCTCGCGCAGCCCGCACCCGCCGGGATGGGCGCTGCCCGGCTCGGGCGCTTTCCACGGCGATGCCGCCCGGCGCGACATCAACAGCTGCGCCGCCTGCCACGACCAGGGCGACCAGTCGAACTGCGTGAGCTGCCACAAGGTGGGCGGCATCGGCGGCGACCCGCATCCGCCCGGGTTCCGCTCGCGCCACGACATCAACGAGGCGCGGAGGGACGGGCGCTGCGTCGCTTGCCACTTCTAGCAGGGCGCTGGAACCCAGTTCCCTGCTCCGCTGTTCCGCTCCGGGTGGGGAACTTTGCCTTGGGCGGCTTGTCGCAGTGCGGGGCGTTCGTCCCCTGCGTGGGGCGGGTTGCCGCAGGCAGACCTGCTTGACAGCGCGCCACGAGGCAGGGCAAGAGGCACATCCCTTGCAGTACTCAACAGCGGTGTAGGTATCCCGAGGAGAATCGAACCATGCGCTTCTTCACGAAAGCAACGCTGCTCGGCTTGATCCTTGCCTTCTCGGCCCACGCCGAGGCTGACAAGAAGATCGTCCGCACCTGGAAGGCGAAGTGCGCCTCGTGCCACGGAGCCGAAGGCAAGGCGGACACGGAGACGGGGAAGAAGGGGAAGATCCCCGACTTCACCACCGCCGAGTGGCAGAAGAGCAAGACCGACGCCCAGATCAAAGCCGCAATCGAGAACGGCGCGAAGAAGGAAGGCGCCGAGATGGATCCGTTCAAGGACAAGCTCGACGCCGCCACCATCGACGGGCTGGTCCAGTACATCCGCTCGTTCAAGTAAGCCGTCGCTTCGAAGGCGCCGCGGCCGCGGTGGAGCTACTCTCCGCCCTGGCCGCGGCGCCTTTCGATTTCCCTCAGCTTGAATGCGATGCCGATGGCGATCAGGCTCATGAAGCCGATCGCCGCGAGCAGGCCGGTGGTGCGGAACCGCGCCTCCCGCCGCGATTCGGCGATCAGCTCCCGTCCCTTCGCCAGCGCTTCGTTCCCGGGCTGCGCCGCCGCCTGGAAGGTGGAGAGATCGAAGCTGTGGATCTTGGCGCGCGCCTGCAGCAGCGCCTCGTCGAGATCGCTCACGCTGCGCGAGAGCGGCTCGACGTCGAGCCCGCGCTCCGCCAGGCGCTCCACCTGGCCGCCGATCTCGGCGCGTCCGGAAGCGAGCACGTCCAGCGCCGTCCGGAAGCTCGCCGCGGTCATCCCGCACTGGCGGTTGTCCTTGGCGTAGACGGCGTGGCAGTCCTCGCAGAGCGTTCCCTGCGTGTTGCCGATGAGCGCGTCGGTGGGCTTCTGGATGCCGTGCTTGCCGTGGCACTGCTGGCACTCCGGCCACTGGTGCTGCTCGAAGGCCACCTTGTGCCGGCTGCCGTCGAAGAGCGTGCCGTTCTGCGCGTGGCAGCGGCGGCAGACCTGCGCCACGCTGGCGACGGCGGGCGGGGTGGCCGCGTGGCTGCCGTGGCAGCCGGTGCAGGCGGGCGCGCCCAGGTCGCCCTTCTCGAGAAGCGCCTTGCCGTGCACGCTCACCTTGTACTGGGCCACCTGCGTGGTGGGGAAGGGCGAGCCGTCGGCGAGCTTGTAGCCTTGCATGTGCGCGGGGTCGGCGTGGCAGGCGCCGCAGGTATCCGGGATGCGCTGCGCGTAGATGGTGGACTTGCGGCTCTTCGCGTTGCGGATGCCGTGCACGCCGTGGCAGCTCACGCACTGCGCCGCGCGCGAGTCCTTCTCCTCGAGCAGCCGGATTCCGTGGACGCTGCCCTTGTACTTGGCGAGCTGGTCGGTGGGCAGGGTGGGGTTGAAGCCGCGCATGAAGGTGGGATCGGAGTGGCAGCGGGCGCAGAACTCGGGAATCCAGCCTCGCTCCTTGTGGCGCACGTCCTCCGCGGGCCAGCGCGCGTAGATCTCCTTGGTCATCATCTCGTCGGCGGGCTTGCCGCCGTGGCAGCCCGAGCAGGAGAGGCCGCGGCGGAAGTGCACGTCGGAGACGAACTCCTTGAGGTTGAGCAGCGGGTTCGACTTGCGCGCTTCCGGGTCGGTGGCGAAGAGCGTCTTCGCCTTCTGGTTGCCCGGATCGCTGTGGCAGAGGATGCAGTTGTCCTGCGCCACGATCTCCAGGCCGGAAGGCGGAAGCTCGAGCGAGAGCAGGATCCGGAGGTGATCGGCGCTTCCCAGGATCTGGCTCTCCGCGGCGTCGGAGAGGAGCTTGCGGGTGCGCTCGGGAAGGTCGGCGAGGGTCTTGTGGTCGGCGGCGGAGAGCACCGGCGTGCCGTCCTTGTTCGTCGCCGCCAGCAGCTCCTTGAGCGGCGCCGGCCAGGCGCTCTCGTCCACCGGCGCGGCCAGAAGCAGCGCGATGAGCGCGATCATGTCTCCACCCGCGCAGGCGCGCCGGCGCGCGCACGCATGGCGCGCACCGCGAAGGCGATGGCGAGCGCCAGCAGCGAGATGGCGCCCGCCGCGATGTAGGAGAGGCCGAGGAAGCCGTGCAGCACGATCTGCAGCAGGGCCGCCGCGGTGAAGTCGAAGAAGCGCCCGCTGCGCAACCAGAGCCGGATGGCGACGGTGGCCGCCGCGATGGCCACGCCCCAGTACGCGCAGTAGCGCGCCACCGCCCGCACGTCGGGCTCGGCGGCGCCGCCTCCGCCCAGATCCCAGGCCTTGAGCATCAGATAGGAGATGAAGATCAGCGCGGCCATGGCAAGGTCGGTGAAGGCGGGCGAGGGCCGGTCGACGCGCGCCTTGCGGTCCAGCCAGGGCACCAGCGCCCAGATGCCGAAGAGCACGGTGACGATGGCGATGGTGGCCTGCGGCCCCTCGATGCCGAGCAGGTGCGGCGGGAATTCCTTGAGCAGCTGGTAGACCCAGAGGAAGTACCACTCGGGCTTGATGCCCGGATACGCCGGCGCGAGCGGGTTGGCCTTCTTTCCCAGCTCCCATTCCATGCCGGGAATCCCCGGGCCGTAGGGCAGGAACACCGCCAGCGCCGTGAGCGCGATCAGGCAGACCAGCCAGAGCAGGAGGTCGCGCAGGGCGAAGTCGGGAAAGAACTTCATCCCCCGCTCCGGCTTTTGCGGCTCGGAGGGCGGCGCCATGTGCGGCGCCATGCCCTGGCGCTGGATGAAGATGAGGTGCGCGCTGACGATGCCGACGATGACCAGCGGCAGCACCACCACGTGCAGGGCGAAGAAGCGGTAGAGCGTGTTGATGCTCACGTCGGGGCCGCCGCGCATCACCTGCACGAGCCAGTCGCCCACCGCGGGCACCGCCTTCATCGAATCGGTGCCCACCGCCGTGGCGAAGAAGGCCAGCTCGTTCCAGGGCAACAGGTAGCCGGAGAAGCCGAATCCGAGCGCGAGGGCGAAGAGGACGAAGCCGGTGACCCAGGTCAGCTCGCGCGGCGGCCGGTAGGCCTTCAGCACCATGGTGCTGAACATGTGCGTGATCAGCGAGAGGATCATGAGATGGGCGCTCCAGCAGTGCATCGAGCGCACCAGCCAGCCGAAGGGCACCTTGGTGGTGAGGAAGCGGATGCTCTCGTACGAGGTGGATTCCCCCGGCTGGTAGTAGGCGAGGAGCAGCACGCCGGTGGCGAGCTGGATGAGGAAGAAGAAGAGCGTGAGCCCGCCGAGGAAGTACCAGAGCATGGAGTGCCCGCCCACCGGCACTTCCTTGTGCTTGAGGAAGACGATGAGGGGGGTGATGCCGTAGCGGCGGTCGAGCCAGGCGTAGAGGCCGTGCCGCTCCGACGGGTTGGGATTGACGGGGGTGTTCATGCCGCCTCCGGGCCGCGGCCGAGCTGCACGATGACGGAGCCGTCCGGCTCGCGCTGGCAGGCGTACTTCTCCAGCGGCCTCGGGGGAGGTCCGGAGAGCACGCGGCCGCTGAAGTCGAACCGGCCGTTGTGGCAGGCGCACCAGATCAGCGACTCGCCGGGCACGTACTGCACCGTGCAGCCCTCGTGGGTGCATTTCGCGGAGAGGGCGGTGAGGCCCTTCTCGACGTCGAGCACGATGATGCGGGCGGACCCGGCGCGCACGATCACGGCGCGATCCTTCTCCAGCTTGCCCTGCTCCTCGGCGTTGAGCTTGATGGGGCCGTTCTGGGTCTGGGCGCCGAGCGGCTTGAGGTAGCGGAGGATGGGGAAGATCACGCTTCCCAGCCAGCCCACCACTCCGGCGCCGAGCAGGACATCGAGGACGGTGCGTCGAGGGGTCTTTTCACCGGACGGCGTCATGGTCCTTCCTCAGTTGGAACGGCCGGGCGCGGGCATGCTCCCCGCGTTCCTATGCCTCGGACGCCCTGTTTGCGCAATGGGCCCTCCGCGAAGCCCGGGGCTGTACAAGTGCCCTCCGGATTGCTCAGATGCGGCTTTCTGCCTCACGCCGCATTCCCTTCCGGACAGGAGCCTCCCCATGCTGCTGCCGTCGAGCCTCAAGGCGCTGTTGCCAATCTCCTTCGCGCTTCTCGCCGCCCCGCCGGAGCACAAGGCGCCCGCCCCCGCGAGCGCGTACCTCATTCCCATCGGCCAGTCGATCAGCCTCGATGCCGCGCGCAGGGTGGCCGCGGCTGCCGCAGCCGAGATGCGCAAGAACGGCTGGTTCATGGCCATCGCCGTCGTCGATCCAGGCGGCAACCTCGTCTACTACGAGAAGGCGGACAACACGCAGATGGGCAGCGCGAACGTGGCCATCGGCAAGGCGCGCTCCGCCGCGCTCTTCAAGCGTCCCACCAAGGCGTTCGAGGCGGCGGTGGCGGGTGGCGGCGCGGGCGTCCGCATCCTCGGCCTCGAAGGGGCGGTGCCGCTGGAGGGCGGGCTCCCGCTCATCGACAACGGGCACCTCATCGGCGCCATCGGCGTGTCCGGCGACCTGAGCGAGAACGACGGCAAGTGCGCCGCCGCGGGCGTCGCAGCGCTGACCGCGAAGTAGCGCCATCGGTGACGTGGATCTTGCCGGCGACGGCGAGGTGAACGTGGCCGCTTCCTGAACGTGAGCGACGACGCCTCGGCCACCTCGCCGTCGCCCTCAACGACAACGGCGAGGCGGCGTCGACGCGGTACGAATTTCCGGGCGGCGCAAGGGCGTTTTCTGCGCGGCCGCGCTGCAAGGAATGCGCGCTCCGACGGGATGGCGACGGCGCGGGAGTTGCTAGCAATGACTGCGAGAGCCCGAAGGGAGGTCCGCGCGATGTCTCTGGAGAGATTCTGCAGGAAGGAAATCGCCGCCGTCCAGGTGGGCGAGACGCTGGTCGACGCGGCGCGCGAGATGCGGGAGAAGCACGTGGGCGCGGTGGTGGTGCTGGACGGCTCGCGCCGGCCCGTCGGCATGCTCACCGACCGCGACATCGTCTGCCGCGTGGTGGCCGAGGGCCGCGACCCGCGGCTCGCGTCGGTGAAGTCGACGATGAGCGGAGACCTCGTCACCGTGCGCCGCGACGAGACCATCGATCAGGTGGCGTTCTCCATGCGCGAGCACGGCGTGAGGCGGGTGCCCATCGTCGATGCGGAGGGAAAGCTGGCGGGGCTGGTGGCGTTCGACGACCTCGTGGTCCTGCTCTCCGCCGAGCTGGGGCAGACCGTGGCGGCGCTGCAGGCGAACAGGGGGCCGTGAGCTTCAGTCGGCGTCGTCCCTCTTCTCGCCGGAGGAGGGGTACGGCTCGCGCCGGTGGCTCGCGCTCGTGAACACCACGTCCCCGGCGCCCTCCGGCGCGGCGTCGCCGCTGGAGAAGATCAGCACGTTCTCGGGCTCGATGAATTCGCCGAGGACGCCGCTCCATTCGCTGACCACCACCTGCACCCAGGGAACACTCTTCGCTTCCAGCTCCTGGCGGCATATCGCGTAACCGGCGGCCGCGGCCGTCGGCGCGAGGCACTCGGCGACGACCGTGCGGCGCCGGAGGCGCACCCGACAGCGAAAGGTCTTGAGCCGCCACGCCGCCACCACGCCACCTCGCGAGCGCATGGCTGTAGCACCGCTTCGGCCGCGAGGGCAGCGGCCTCGGTACCGTGTTTCCGGAAAAAGTCAGCCGCCGGAAGGAGGCCGCGGCGCGCCCGCGATCCTCCGCAGCACCGCCGCGACCACGCGGTCGCACCGCGAGAGATGGAAGTCGTAGACCGCGCCCACCGCCGCGCCGCCCGCCGCCTCGAGCAGGTCGCGCAGCCGTCCGCGCGCGCGGAAGAGGCGCGTCTTCACCGTGGCCTCCTCGAGCCCGAGGCAGTCCGCCACCTCCGCGCCGTTCATCCCGTGCACCGCGCGCAGCACGAAGACCGAGCGGAATTCCTCCGGCAGCGCGCTGACCGCCTGCTCGAGCAGGCGGCGCATCTCGCTGTCGCTGGTCTGCTGTTCGGGCGTCGCGACCGGAGCCGCGGGCATGGAAGGGCCTTCCTCGCCCGCGTCGAAGGTGTCGTAGCGCTTGCTGCGGCGCGCGCGCGCCAGGGCTTCGTGCACCGCGATCCGCGTCACCCAGGTGGAGAAGCGCGACCGTCCCTCGAACTCTCCCAGGTGCTCGTAGGCGCGGACGTAGGCGTCCTGCATCACGTCTTCCGCCTCGCCGTCGTCGTGGACGATGGAGCGCGCGGCCCGATAGACCTGCGGGTTGTGCCGCCGCATGAGGATTTCGAAGAGGTGCTGCTCGCCCGCGCGGACCCGCTCGACGATCTGCTCGTCGCTCAGCTCTGCCGCGAGCTTCAGCGCCGGCGCTGCGCTTTGCTCGATGGCCTCCGTCATTTCGCCATCATAACGCCTCGCGCGGGTTGCGGGCAGGGTTTTGCTCAGCCGAGCACCTGCCTGACCTTGCGCAGGCCTTCGGCCAGCGCGTCGATGTCCTCGCGCCGGTTGTAGAGGGCGAGCGAGGCGCGCGCGGTGGCGGAAATGCCCAGGCGCCGCATCAGCGGCTGGCAGCAGTGGTGGCCGGTACGGATGGCGATTCCCTCGCCGTCGAGCACGGTGCCCACGTCGTGCGCATGCAGCTCGCCGAGCTGGAACGAGAGCACGGCCGCCTTCTCCGTAGCGGTACCGATGAGCCGCAGGCCCGGCACCCGGGACAGCGCCGCGGTCGCGTAGGAGAGCAGCGCCTGTTCGTGGGCGGCAATGGCGGCGACGCCGAGTGCGCCGATGTAGTCGATGGCCGCCCCCAGGCCCACGGCGCCCGCGATGTCCGGCGTGCCCGCCTCGAACTTGTAGGGCAGCCTGTTCCAGGTGGTCTTCTCGAAGCTGACCGAGCGGATCATGTCGCCGCCGCCCTGCCACGGCGGCATCTCTTCGAGCAGCTCCGACTTCGCGTAGAGGACGCCGATGCCGGTGGGCCCGAACAGCTTGTGCCCGGAGAAGGCGTAGAAGTCGCAGCCCAGCGCCTGCACGTCGACGGCGAGGTGGGGCGCTGCCTGCGCTCCGTCGAGCAGCACGGGAACGCCGTGCCGGTGCGAAAGCTCCACGATCTCCGCGACCGGATTGACGGTGCCGAGCGCGTTGGAGACGTGCGAGAGCGCGACCAGCCGCGTGCGCGGACCGAGCAGCCGCTCCAGCTCGCCCATCCGGAGCTGGCCCTGGTCGTCGATGGGCAGGACCCGGAGGACCGCCCCCTTCTCCTCGCAGAGCATCTGCCAGGGCACGATGTTGGAGTGGTGCTCCATCTCGGTGATCACGACCTCGTCTCCGGCGCGCACCCGCAGCCGGCCAAAAGATTGCGCGACCAGGTTGATCGCCTCGGTGGTGCCGCGGACGAAGACGATCTCGTGCGCGTGCGCCGCGTTGAGGAAGCGCCTCGCCTTCTCGCGCGCGTCCTCGTACGATTGCGTGGCCCGCTCCGAGAGGAGGTGCACGCCGCGGTGCACGTTGGCGTTGTCCTCGAGGTAGAAGCGGGCGACTGCGTCGACGACCGCGCGCGGTTTCTGGCTGGTGGCGGCGCTGTCCAGGTACACGAGCGGCTTGCCGTGGACCTTCTGGGCGAGGATGGGGAAATCCTGCCTCACCCTCTCGACGTCCAGGGGCGCCGGCGACTCTGCTGCGCTCAAGCCGCACCGCCGCGCCGCGGCCGGAAGCGGTGCGCCGCGAAAACGAGGGCCGCCATCAGCCAGCCCTCCGCGCCGGCGCTGCGGCAGCCGCATCCGCTCGCGGCGACCTTCTGCCTCGCCGAGGCGAGCAGGGCCTGCTGGAACTGCCAGTCGGACGCGCAGGCGCTGGCGACGGCCGGGCAGGTGGCGGGGCCGAGGAGCGTGGTCAGCGAGAGGAGCGGCTGCCAGGTGGCGCCGCCGTCGTCGCTGGTGGCGGCGTCGTAGGTGTCCCGCAGGCCGTCGGCGCAGCCGAAGAGGCGCGATCCGGAGGCGAAGAGGCAGAGCAGGTGCGGCCCCGGAAGCCGCCGGAACGCGGAGGCCCGGGGAGCGCGCGCGAGGATTCCCGCTTCGCCGTCGGCGAGGAAGACGGTCCCGTCGGTCCCGCGGGCGAAGCCGGTGAGCGGGCGGTCCGATCGGTAGAGCGTGGTGAAGCTGGCGCCGGAGTCGGTGGAGACCAGCACCTCTTCCGCGGCGGCGGGTGGATGGCTGACGCGCAACCAGAGGGTTGCGGGATCGGCGGGCGAGACGGCGATGATGCGGACCACCGCGGGAGCCGTGACCGGCAGCTGGGCGCGCCCCCAGCTCGCCCCTCCATCCGCCGTCCGGAGCAGGGCCGCCGCGCCGGTGGCGTAGATGGTGTCGGGCCGGGTGGCGGCGCTCTCCACGCTGGCCAGCGGCTCGGCCGCATCCAGCAGCTGCGAGGGGAAGCTCTGTCCGCCGTCGTTCGAGATCCAGATGCCGGAGCGCGCCGCGGTGGAAGCGATGGCCAGCACGCGCGCCGGCTGCACCGGGTCGGCGAACACGTCCGTCCAGGCGGCGCCGTTTCCCGGCGCGGGCACGCTCGTCCAGGAGCAGCCCCCGTCGGTGGAGCGCGACAGCTTCGAGGACAGCGCCAGCAGCGTGCCGTCGGTCTCCTCGGCATAGAGCACCACGTTGGGGCCGCCGGTGATGTAGGACTCGCAGACGTAGCGCCAGCTCGCTCCGGCGTCGTCGGTGAAGACCACGCCGATGGTCGCGCCGAGCAGGATGCGCCGCGGCTCGGCTTGCAGCGCGAGGACCTGCCGCGCGCTGGGGAAGGCGCCGTTGGCGAGGGCGGCGGCGGGAATGAGCAGCACCAGCAGCAGGGCGCGCACCGGGAAAGAGTAGCATGGAGCCATGCGCGTGTTCATGGCAGCACTGGCAGTCGCCGCCTCGAGCCTTCACGCACAGCAGAGGACCTGGACCTGCGCCATGCATCCACAGGTTCACGAGCACGCCCCGGGGAGTTGCCCGATCTGCGGCATGCCGCTTCTGGAGGAGGACGTCCCCGGCCCTCGCGTCCCGCACCAGCGCACGGGCTCGGGAACCGCGTGGCAGCCCGACGCGACGCCGGCGCGCATGGCGCACGCGCAACTGGGAAGCTGGACGGTGATGGTGCACGGCGCAGCCTCGCTGGGATGGGATGGGCAGGCGGGCCGGCGCGGGGGGAGCCGCGCGGTCTCCACCAACTGGCTGATGGCCATGGGCGAGCATCCGCTGCTCGGCGGAGATCTCAGCTTGCGCTCGATGGTCTCGCTGGAGCCCGCCACCATCCCGGGCGCCGGTTTCCCCGAGCTCTTGCAGACCGGGGAGGTCTTCGACGGCGTGCACCTGCACGATACACAGCATCCCCACGATCTGTTCATGGAGCTGGCCGTGGATTACCGCCGGCCGCTCTCGAGCTGGGTCGGCTTCGAGCTGTACGGCGGCCCGGTGGGCGAGCCGGCGCTGGGGCCGGTGGCGTTCATGCACCGGGCCTCCGCCCAGGACGATCCCTTTCCGCCCATCGGTCACCATTGGCAGGACTCCACCCACGTGACCTTCGGCGTCGTGACCGCCGGGCTCTACACGAGCGAGCTGAAGCTCGAGGCGTCCTGGTTCAACGGGCGCGAGCCGGATCAGGACCGGTGGAACTTCGATCTGCGGCCCTTCGATTCCTTCTCGGTCCGCCTCTCCGCGGTGCCGGAGGAGCACGTCGCCGTGCAGGTTTCCTACGGCAACCTGGCCAGCCCCGAACCGCCGCCGCTGCAGGGGGCGGTGCTGGGCGTCTCGCGGGTGACGGCGTCGGTGCAGGTCAGCGCCGCCGGAGTGGACGCCACCGCCGTGTGGGGACGGAATCTCGAGTTCACGCCGCTCGACAGCGTCCTCCTCGAAGGGCGGTACTCGCTGACGCCGCGGGATTCGCTCTTCGCGCGCCTCGAGCGGGTGGACAAGACCGCGCACGACCTGGTGGTCGCAGGCGTCCCGATCGTCACTGCATTCACGGTGCACGAGGCGGCGCTGGGCGCGTCGCACCGGTTTGCGCCGCTGGGTCCGGTCTGGGTCGGCGTCGGCGCGAGGGGAGCGCTGGCCTTCGTGCCGGCGGCTCTCGAATCGCTCTACGGCGGAAGCGTGCAGCCGGGCGGTTACGTGTACCTGCTCGCCGGTCTCACCGAGGCTCGAGCGCACGCGCATTGACCTGTCCGGACGCGGGACGGCGGATCCCGGTTCCGGACGGCGCATGCCCTGCGCGCCTGCGGGCCCCATGGCACGGATCTGGCTCCAGGCATCGCCATGGACCGCCTCCGCGAGGATCTTCGCTCGGCGCTGCGGCTGCTCGCGCGCAGCCCCGGCTTCGCCTGCGTGGTCGTGGTCACGCTGGCGGTCGCCATCGGCGCCACCACCAGCGTCTTCAGCGTGGTGCGCGGGCTCCTCCTGCGGCCGCTGCCGTTCCGCGACCCCGGGCAGCTCGTCCGCTTCTACGGCTCGTGGAAGAGCTTCGCCAACGGCACCATCTCGCTCGCGGAGTACCGCGAAGACTACCAGCGCCTCTCCAGCACCGGCGCCGTCGCGGCCTGGCGCTATGGCAGCGGAAGTCTCGCAGGCACAGGCGCGCCCGAGCACATCGGGCTCGGCAGGGCCACGGCGTCGCTCTTGCCGGTGCTCGGGGTGCAGCCGGCGGTGGGCCGCTGGTTCAGCCCGGAAGAGGAGCAACCCGGCCGCGGGCGCGTCGTCGTGCTCGGCCGCGCCCTCTGGCTGCGCCGCTTCGGCGGCGACCCGTCGGTGGTGGGGCAGAGCGTGGAGATCTCCGGAATCCCCTTCAAGGTGATCGGCGCGCTCGCCCGGGATCTGGAGTTGCCGGAGAGCTTCGACGCGTGGCGGCCGATGGAGTTTCCGCCCGATCAGCTCACCGCGCAGGCGCGCGCCAACCGCGGGCTGCGCGTGATCGGCCGGCTCCGCGAAGGCGTCGCGCTGCCCGCCCTGCGCGCGGAGCTTTCGTCGAGGGCCGCGCTGCTCCAGGCGGAGTTCCCCGCGATCTATCCGCCCGACGCGGGGTTCCAGATGACGGCGATCCCGCTGCTCGAGCAGATGGTCGGGCAAGTGCAGCCCACGCTCTGGATGCTCTTCGGCGCGGTCCTGCTGGTGCTCCTGATGGCCTGCGCCAACGTGGGCAACCTCATGCTCGCCCGCGCCACTGCCCGCGAGCGCGAGCTGGCGGTGCGCGCGGCGCTGGGGGCGGGGCGATCGCGGCTGGTCCGGGAGATGCTGGTGGAGAGCATCTTCCTCGCGCTGGTGGGTGGCGCGCTCGGGGTGGTCCTTGCCCTCTGGGGAGTGGATCTGCTGCTCGCGGCGGGTCCGGCCAATCTTCCCCGCGCGAGCGAAGTGAGGGTGGACGGAGCCGTGCTCGCGTTCGCGCTCTGCGCCTCCGTCGCGAGCGGGGTGCTCTTCGGCCTGCTCCCCGCCCTCACCGCGACGCAGGTGCAACTCAACGATTCCCTGCGGGGCGGCAGCGCCTCGGCGGCTCCGAGGCCGAGGCGGCTGCGGCGGGCGCTGGTGGCGGCCGACGTCGCGCTGGCGCTGGTGCTCGTCTCGGGGGCCGCGCTGCTCCTGCGCAGCTTCGCGGAGGTGTTGCGCGTCGAGCCCGGGTTCGACCCGGAAGGGGCCGTCGCCTTCCGCGTGGGCGTGCCCGGCGATGCGCAGCCGGTATTCCGCTCCGCGCTGCAGCGCTTGCGCGAGCTTCCCGGCACGGTGGAGGCGGGCGGCATCGATTACCAGCCGCTGAGCGGCGTGGCGAACGACCAGCCGTTCGAGATCGAGGGGCAGCCCCTCGCCGCCAACGCGCAGGGGCCGGACGAGGAGATTCGCGTCGTCACCCCGGGCTGGTTCGAGGCGATGCGCGTTCCGCTGCGCGACGGCCGCACGCCGCGGGAGACGGACGCCGCGGACCAGGCCCCCATCGTGGTGGTCAACGAATCGTTCGCACGGAAGTTCTGGCGCGACGCGAGTCCGCTGGGCCGAAGACTCCGCCTCGCCGGCGATCCGCGGTGGTGGACGGTTTCGGGCGTGGTGGGCGACGTGCGCGACTTCGGCCTCGACGCCAAGGTGCGGCCCACCATGTACTTCTCCTTCGAGCAGATGCCGGTGGACACGCTCACGCTGGTGGTGCGATCGAAGGCGCCGCCGCGCGAGGTGCTCCGCGCAGCGCAGCGGATCCTCTCGTCGCTCAGCCCGCTCGCGGCGGCCTGGCAGGTGGAAGCGCTCTCCGCGACGCTCTCCGCGTCGCTGGCGCAGCGCCGCTTCGCGCTCGCGCTCCTTCATGGCCTTTCCGCGCTGGCGCTGCTGCTCGCGGGGCTCGGCCTCTACGGCGTGCTCTCCCATGCGGTGACGCAGCGGACGCGCGAGATCGGGGTGCGCATGGCCCTGGGAGCGCGGCCGGCGCAGGCGCTCGCGCTGGTGGCGCGGGAGAGCGCGGCGGTGGTGGGCGCGGGTCTCGCCGCCGGTTCGGTGGCAGCGGCGCTCTGCGCCCGCCTGTACGCAGGCCTTCTCTTCGGCGTTCCGCCCTCCGACCCTCTGTCGCTCCTCGCGGCGCTGCTGGTGCTGTGCGCGGTGGGGCTCGCGGCCACGCTGGTCCCGGCGCGAAGGGCGGCCAGGGTGGACCCGGCGGTCGCGCTCCGCGCCGAGTGAGGCGGCTCGACGCTTCGCCTGCGCCGCGGTACGGTTCGCCCGCAACCGAAGGGAGAGTCTCCGCGAGATGCCCGCGCTGCACGAGCTGCTGGAGAGGAACCGCGCCTGGTCCGCCGGGATTCGCGAGCGCGACCCGGACTTCTTCGCGCGGCTGGCGCGGCAGCAGGCGCCGGCGTACCTCTGGATCGGCTGCTCCGACAGCCGCGTCCCGGCGAACGTCATCGTCGACCTGCCTGCTGGCGAGATCTTCGTCCACCGCAACGTCGCCAACGTGGTGGTCCACACCGACCTGAACTGCCTGTCGGTGCTGCAGTTCGCGGTCGACGTGCTCAAGGTGCGGCACGTGATCGTCACCGGGCACTACGGCTGCGGCGGCGTGCGGGCGGCGCTGGAGTCCTCGCCGCACGGCCTCATCGACAACTGGCTGCGCCACGTGCAGGACGTGGCTGCGCGGCACCAGGACGACTGCTTCAGCCGCTCCGGCGAGGAGCGCGTCAACCGCCTCTGCGAGCTGAACGTGCTGGAGCAGGTGCGCAACGCGGCCCGCACCACCGTGGTGCAGGATGCCTGGCACCGCGGCCAGCCGCTGGCGCTGCATGGCTGGATCTACTCGCTGAACGACGGCCTGTTGCGCGACCTCGGCGTCACCCTCGACCGCCCCGAGGACGTCTCGCAGCTCTCGCTCTGAGGGGGGACGTTGTTCGGACGCGAACGTCCCGCGCGCAGGGGCTCCCCGGCCCGGCAGCTCGCACATACATTGACGGGCTGGCGCGATCGCGGGCGGCGTGGGCGGGAAAACCAGGTCCGGAGACATCATGGCCCAGTTGCACGCCGTTTCGCAGGTCCTGCGCGACCCTCTCGAAACGGGCGGCCGGCACCAGCACGCCGTCCAGTTCTACGACAGCGACGAGTTCCTCGGCGCCCGCGTGGTGAGCTTCCTCCGCGTCGGGCTTCGTGAGCGCGAGCCGGTGGTGCTGATCGCCACTCCCGAGCACGGAGAGCTCTTCCGCGCCCACCTCGGCGATAGCGGAATCGGGGTGGACGCGGCACTCCGCGACGGTTCCCTCGTCCTCCTCGACGCGCGTGAGACCCTCTCGAAGATCACCGTCTCCGGGATGCCGGACTGGCACCGGTTCAAGCAGGTGGTCGGCGGGGTGCTGGAGCGCGCCCTTCTCGCCACCTCCGCAGCGCACGTCCGCGCCTACGGCGAGATGGTGGACGTGCTCTGGCGCGACGGCCAGCCCGCGGCGGCGCTTCGGCTGGAGGAGTTCTGGAACGATCTCGGCGCGATCCACGCCTTCTCGCTCCTCTGCGCGTACCGCATGGGCAACTTCCTCAAGGAGGCCGACGGCGCGAACTTCCAGCACGTCTGCCAGGCGCATACGCACGTCGTTCCCGCCGAGTCGTGGCACGAGGGCGACGAGGACGAGCGGCTGCGCCAGGTCAGCGTGCTGCAGCAGCGGGCGAAGGCGCTGGAGACGGAGATCGCGCACCGCAAGCAGCTGGAGGAGGCGCTCCGCGCCGCGCTGCGCGACCTCCGCGCGTCCGAGGAAGCGCTGCGCCGGAGCGAGGAGGAGCTGAAGGACTTCGTGGAGAACGCCGCCGAGGGCCTCCACTGGGTGGGCCCCGACGGCATCATCCAGTGGGCGAACAAGGCGGAGCTGGAGATGCTCGGCTACGCCGCCCACGAATACGTGGGCCACTCAGTGGCCGAGTTCCACGCCGATGCGGACGTCGCCCGCGACATGCTCGCGCGCCTCGGCCGCGACGAGACGCTGCGGGACTTCGAGGCGACGCTGCGCTGCAGGGACGGCAGCCTGCGGCAGGTGGTGGTCAGCTCCAACTCGCGCTTCGAGAACGGCGTCTTCCGGCACACCCGCTGCTTCACCCGCGACGTCACCGCCCGCAAGCAGGCGGAAGCGCAGCTGCGGGTGGCCGAGGCCGAACGGGCGCGCTTGTTCGAGCTGGAGAAGGCGGCGCGCGCCGAGGCGGAGGCGGCGAGCACGGCCAAGGACGAGTTCCTCGCCATGCTCGGACACGAGCTGCGCAACCCGCTCTCGCCCATCGTGACCGCCCTGCAGCTGATGCGCCTGCGCGGAGACAGCAGCTCGCCGAGGGAGCGGGCGATCATCGAGCGTCAGGTCAAGCACCTCGTGGCGCTGGTGGACGACCTGCTCGACGTCTCGCGGATCACCCGCGGCAAGATCGAGCTGCATCGCGAGCCGGTGGAGATCGCGCAGGTCATCGCCGCGGCGGTCGAGATGTCCAGCCCGCTTCTCGAGCAGCGCGCCCACCAGCTCACCGTGGACGCGCCGCGCGGCAGGGGGTTGCGGGTCGAAGGGGATCCCGCGCGACTGTCGCAGGTCTTCTCCAACCTGCTCTGCAATGCCGCCAAGTACACCGAGGCGGGCGGCCGCATCGAGGTGTCCGCCGTGCGCGAAGGCGACCTCGTCCGGGTGAAGGTGTGCGACAACGGCGCGGGAATCGATCCGCGGCTCCTGCCGCACGTGTTCGATCTCTTCATCCAGGCCAAGCAGACCCTGGACCGCTCGCAGGGCGGACTCGGCATCGGCCTCACCATCGTGCGGAACCTGGTGCAGCTCCACGGCGGCAAGGTGTCGGCGCGCAGCGAAGGGGTGGGGCGCGGCAGCGAGTTCACGGTGGAGCTCCCGGCGCTGGATCGGATCGCCCCGGGCCGCGAGGTGGCGCAGGTCCCGAGCACGCGGCGGCCGTCGCAAGGCTTCTGGCGAAGGCTCCGCGTGCTGGTGGTGGACGACAACGAGGACGCCGCGCTGATGGTGGCGGAGACGCTGCAGGACATGGGGTACGAGGTGCGCCAGGCCGGCGACGGGCCGGGGGCGATCGAAGCGGCGGCGGAGTTCCGGCCGCAGGCCGCGCTGCTGGACATCGGTTTGCCGGTGATGGATGGCTACGAGGTGGGTCGCAGGCTCGCGGCGGCGCATCCGGGCATCCAGCTCATCGCGCTCACCGGATACGGGCAGCCTTCGGACCGGGAATCGTCCGCGCACGCAGGCTTCATGGAACACCTGGTCAAGCCGCTTTCCCTGGAGCGGCTGGCCGCGGTCCTCGACGGGATCGACAAGGCGCTCGCCACCTGACCCGCCGGCACGCGACGGGTTCCGCTTGCGCCGGCGGCCGAACCTGCTCTGATCCGCCGCGGTGACCACCTCCGACACGCGCGCTGCCATCGTCGCGGTCTTCCGCATCGAGTCGCCGAGGCTCATCGCCGGCCTCGCCCACATGCTCCGCGACGTGGGGCGCGCCGAGGAGCTGGCGCAGGACGCGCTGGTGGCGGCGCTCGAAGAGTGGCCGCGGTCGGGGGTCCCGGACAATCCCGGCGCCTGGCTGATGGCCGTGGCCCGGCGCCGCGCCATCGACGAGCTGCGCCGCGGGAAGCTCCTGCAGCGCAAGCACGAGGAGCTGGGCCGCGAGCTTTCCGAGGTGGAGGACGCGCCCGACCTGGACGCGAAGCTCGACGACGACGTGGGCGACGACCTCCTGCGGCTGATGCTGATCGCCTGCCACCCGGTGCTCGCCACCGAGGCGCGGGTGGCGCTCACGCTGCGGCTGCTCGGCGGTCTCACCACCTCTGAAATCGCGCGCGCCTTCCTGGTGCCGGAGGCCACGGTGGCCCAGCGCATCGTCCGGGCCAAGCGGACGCTCGCGGAAGAGAAGGTGCCCTTCGAGGCTCCCCGCGGAGCGGAGCTGGCGGCGCGGGTGTCGTCGGTGCTCCAGGTCATCTACCTCGTGTTCAACGAGGGCTACTCGGCGAGCGCGGGCGACGACTGGATGCGGCCGGAGCTGTGCGAGGACGCGCTTCGCCTGGGCCGGATCCTGGCCGGCCTCTTGCCGGCGGAACCGGAGGTGCACGGCCTCGTCGCGCTGATGGAGATCCAGGCCTCGCGCGCCGCTGCGCGGACCGGCCCCTCCGGCGAGCCGGTGCTGCTGCTCGATCAGGACCGCGGCCGCTGGGACCAGCTCCTCGTGCGCCGCGGCCTCGCCGCGCTCCGGCGCGCGCAAGAGCTGGGCGGGGCGGAGGGGCCCTACGCGCTCCAGGCCGCCATCGCGGCCTGCCATGCGCGGGCGCGCACCGCGGCGGAGACGGACTGGGCGCGCATCGCCTCACTCTACGAAGTGCTCGCCCGGGTGGCGCCGTCGCCCGTGGTGGAGCTGAACCGCGGCGTCGCCCTCTCCATGGCTCTTGGCCCGGCCGCGGGGCTGCCGGTGGTCGAGGCGCTGGAGGCCGAGCCCTCGATGAAGGCGTACCACCTGCTCCCCGCCGTGCGCGGCGACCTGCTCGCGAAGCTCGGCCGCTTCGCCGAGGCGCGCGACCAGTTCGAGCGCGCCGCCGGGCTCACCCGCAACGCCCGCGAGCAAACCCTGCTGCGCGCGCGCGCCGCCGAGTGCGCGGCGCAGGCGGGCTGACGAAAGCTCAGGGCTCGTCCGGGTGCTCTTGCTCGCCTGCGGCGTGCGCCTCGCCGTGCGGCGCATCCGGCGGCAGCACGTACCATTGCCGCCCGTCGAGTTGCTGCCGCTTGAGCAGCCCCTGCCGCTCCATCTCCTGGAGCAGGCGGCTGAAGGTGGAGAAGCCTGCCTCGCGCTCGTCGAAGTCGGGCTCCTTGCGCACGATGGTCTCCTTGATCAGCGACGGGTTCAGGGGGCCCGCGGCGCGCGACAGGAGATTCGCCACCACCTCGCGCGCGATGGGGGGAATCCTGCCCTTCGCCGGCGGGGACCGCTGCTTTCGCGCCGGGCGCCCCTTGCCGGCCGGCCCTGGCGGTGGAGCCGCCTGCGCCGGCGCCGCCTTCGACTTGCCCGGAGGGCGCAGGTAGACGAACTCGTCGCAGGCCTTCACGAACAGGGGCGAGGTGGCTTCCTTCACGCCCAGGCCGATGAGCATGCGGTTGTTCTCGCGCAGCTTGTACGCCAGCGGGCAGAAGTCGCTGTCGCCCGAGGCGATGGCGAAGGTGTCGATGTGCTCGCGCGCGTAGCACAGCTCCAGCGCGTCGATCACCAGCCGCATGTCGGCGCCGTTCTTTCCCGCGCGGGTGGAAGGCGGCACGTCGATCAGCTCCACCCCGAAGTCGTGCAGCCTGCGCGTGGCCTCGCGGAAGCGCGACCAGTCGCAGTAGGCGCGGCGGTACACCACCTTGCCGCGCTCGAGCAGCCGGTCCATGGCGGGCTGCAGGTCGAAGGTGGAAGCGCTGATCCCGGTGTTGGTCACCAGGTTCTCGAAGTCGATGAACAGCGCGATCCTGCGCTCCTTCTCGGTCATGGCTCCCTCGTCATTCGAGAAATCCCCCCGGCGCGAGGCTGGTTGCCAGCATCACGTCGTCGATGTCCTGGTGCTCCGCCCGGCTTGCGTCGCCGCGGCGCCGGACCCAGAACGACTCGATGGCCTCCGCCTGTGGGAAGAACGGCCTCAGCTCCGCGAGCAACGCGCGCGTCGCAGCGGAGAGGTCGCGTCCTTCCAACCTCTGCGCCGCGTGGAGCCCGATGGACAGGCCCAGCTCGCGGAAGGCGAGCCGCCTGGACGCGGGCTGCGCCAGCTCGTCGAGCTGCGCGTAGAGATGGAGGCCGTCGCGCGCCGCGCCCAGGAGCGCCTGCACTAGCGAGTCGTCGGGCAGCGAGCCGCCCTCGACGAGACGCGCGGCGCGCAGGGCGTCCGCGAGCAGGCCACCCAGACCGAGCGGATCGGCGGTGGCCCAATCGCCGCCTTCGATCATCCTCCCGAAGCCCGCGAGAGCGCCGGCGAGGTCGGGCCCGGCAGCGGACGGGTCCGTCCCCGCCCGCAGCTGCGCGCAGGTGACGAAGCCGTCGACCGGATCGTGCTGCCCCATCGAGGGCACCAGCGTCCGCGAGAGGTCGATGCTCTTCTTCCACACCATCCGCTTGCCGGTGGTGAACGCCGCGAAGGCCGCCTGCATCAGCTCGCGGGCCCAGAAGTTCAGCCGCGGCCGGCCGGTGGCGCGCGCGGCGCGGTCGAGCGCGTGCATCCAGCGGGTCAGGTAGTGGAAGTACTGGCCGTCGCGGTCCCACTCCGCGCGCTCGTCGAAGGGCTCGCGCGGGCCGCGCTCGGGCAGCGGCTTGCCGATGCGCAGCCCGCCCCGGGTGGGATGCGCCTCGCCTTCCGCCTCGGAGAGGCCGCTGATCCAGCCGCTGCGCGGGTCGTCGTCGCGGTGGCGGCCGAGCACGCGGTGGACCCGATCGATCAGCCGCAGCGCAAGGTCGGTCGGGCCCAGCCCGATGAAGTTGCAGACCGCGAACGCGTCGGTCCAGAGATAGCGGCGCTCCGGCGCGCTGGACGTGAGCCCGGTCCGGCTGGCAAATCCCTCCATCAGCGCGGCCGCCTCTCGCGATGAAGAGGGACCCGGCAAGGCGTCAGATCTCCACGCGCCGCAGCCGGAGCGCGTTGGCGATCACCGACACCGAGGAGAAGCTCATCGCCGCGCTGGCGATCATCGGGCTGAGCAGGAGCCCGAAGGCGGGGTAGAGCACGCCCGCGGCCAGCGGCACCCCGAGGAGGTTGTAGGCGAAGGCCCAGAAGAGGTTCTGCCGGATGTTGCGCATGGTGGCGCGGCTCAGCCTGCGCGCGCGCGCGATGCCGCGCAGGTCGCCCTTGACCAGGGTGATGCCGGCGCTCTCCATGGCGACGTCGGTGCCGGTGCCCATGGCGATGCCCACGTCCGCGGCGGCGAGCGCAGGCGCATCGTTGATGCCGTCGCCGGCCATCGCCACCCTGCAGCCCTGGGCGCGAAGCCGCGTCACGACTTCGCTCTTCTGCGCCGGCAGCACCTCCGCGCGGACCTCGCCGATTCCCAGCTTGCCTGCCACCGCCTGCGCGGCGGTGCGGCTGTCGCCGGTGACCATCACCACCCGCA
>DATDMU010000058.1:0-22219 GCA_036518615.1 Myxococcales bacterium | reverse complement strand
CGTCTGGAGCCATACGCAAGGTGTCTTTCCCCTGCGCCGCGAGTTGGCCAAGGCGCTGCAGATGCCTGCGGAGGCGATCACCGTCACCCATCGCGAAGGCTCCGGCTGCTACGGCCACAACGGCGCCGACGACGTGGCGCTCGACGCGGCGCTCTGCGCGCGGGCCGCCGGAGGACGGCCGGTCAAGCTGCAGTGGATGCGCGACGACGAGTTCCGCTGGGAGCCCTACGGCTCCGCCATGCTGATCGATCTGCGCGCCGGGCTCGACGCGCACGGCAACGTAGTGGATTTCCGCAACGAGCTCTGGAGCCACACGCACTCGACGCGGCCCGGCGAGTCCGACGGGACCAACCTGCTCGCCGCCTGGTACCTGAAAGACCCGCAGCGTCCAGGATCGGCGCGCAACATCCCCCAGCCCGCCGGCGGCGGCGACCGCAACTCCATTCCGCTCTACGTCTTCCCGCGGCAGCGGGTGACCAACCACCTGCTGCCGGAGATGCCCATGCGCGTCTCCGCCCTGCGCACGCTGGGCGGCTATGCCAACGTCTTCGCCATCGAATCCTTCATGGACGAACTGGCCGCGGCGGCCGGCTCCGATCCGGTCGAGTTCCGCCTGCGGCACCTCGCCGATGCGCGCGCGAAGGCGGTCATCGAGGCGGTGGCGGCGAAGGCCGGATGGCGGCCACGCCAGCCCGGCGACGGCCGGCGGGGCAGGGGAATCGGCTTCGCGAAATACAAGAACCTGGCCGCCTACGTGGCGGTGGTCGTCGAGGTGGAAGTCGATCGCGCGACGGGCGTGGTGAAGGTGCCGCGCGCCTTCGCGGCGGCCGATGCGGGCATGATCGTCAATCCTGACGGCCTGAAGAACCAGATCGAAGGCGGCGTCATCCAGTCCACCAGCTGGACGCTGCGGGAGTCGATCTCCCATGACGCCACCCGCGTGCTGACGCGCTCGTGGAACGACTATCTCATCCTGAGGATGGCGGAGGTGCCCTCGGTGGACGTGTCGCTCATCGATCGACCCGAGGAGAAGCCGGTGGGCGTGGGCGAATGCGCCCAGGGGCCCACCGTGGCGGCCATCGCCAACGCGGTGGCCAACGCCACTGGCCGGCGCATCCGCGACCTGCCGCTCACGCCGGAGCGGGTGAAAGCTGCGCAGACCTGACTCGCCTGCCCGATGTAGAATCTGAATCGTGGATGCCATGGCAGGCGAGCATCGCCGATGCACGTGCGTGGTGGGAGGCGCGGCGCAAGCTCTACAACATGGCGTTGGTCCTCGCCGGCCTCGGCGCATTCGCGTGCTACGCCGCCGTTCTCGAACACTTCTCCTGCAGCGGTGTGAACTGCGCCGGGAACGTCGAGGACACCGAGATCACCCTCTTCACGATCTTCTTTCAGGGCTTGGGATATCTCGTCGCCATGGCGGTCGCGAACGTGGCGTTCAGCCTCGGCGCCGTTACCGAGACGTTCATTCGCCCGAAGAATGCGATGCGGTGGCGACGTACTGTCTTTGCGCTCGGCCTCGCCGTCTCCGTCGCGCTTCCTTTCATGGTGCCGGTCCTGGTTGCGCTTCAATTCGCGCACAGCCATTGAACCGGTCAGTTGGCCTCGGCGACGACCGGTTCGCTGATGCCCTCGCCGCGGCCCGCGCAACTTGAAAAGGCGGACATCGTGTTCGAGTCGCTACCTAGCGGCTGGCGGCGGGCCTGGCCCGCTTCCACACCACTTGCGCGGTGCCGGCGCCCACCGAAGGCGTCGGGTTGATCGCGTGCATCTCGTCGCCCTGGAGCTTCACGATGCGCTTCTGGTCGGTGCCGCTCCAGTTCGGATAGGTGCAGGTCTCGACGTGCAGGACCAGCGCGTTCTCGGCCTCGTCCACGGTCCAGGTGCCGAAGTAGCCGATGCCGCCCTTCACCGCCGCGGCGTTCTCCTCCGGCGTGCCCTTGGTGCGGTTGTTGGCGGCGAACTTCGGCACGTCGCCGCGCGTGATGACGACGGAGAAGTGCCCGTCGGCGCTGAGGATCATCGAGCCGTTCGGGTTCGGGCCGAAGACCTCGACCTTGTTGCCGCCTCCCTCGAAGGTGTCGGCGACGATGGTCCATGTGCCGGTCAACTGCTGCTTCAGCGTCCTGGCTGGACCGGCTGCGGGCGCCGGAACGGAAACGGCCAGTGCCGCGCCCGCGAGAAGCGCAAGCCCGAGGCTCGTCTTCATGGTCGCTCCTACTTGCCCGCCGTCTTCGCGTGCTTCTTCGCCAGCGCCTCCGCGTCCTTCCACACCGTCCGATCGACGAGCTTGTCGTAGCTCACCGGCGTCTTGCCCGGCTTGATGCTCCCGAGCTGCTTCTCCGTCGCCACCACGGCTTCCAGGTTCTCCTTGGCGAGCCCGTCCTGCCCCACCGGCCACATTCCCAGCTTGGCGAAGCGCGGCAGCGCGTTCCTGGCGATCTTCTCGCTCTTCCCGGTGACGGTGGCGATCTTCGCGACGCGGTCGGCGTTCGCCGGATCGAGCGTGTACGCGGTGGCGTCGATGATCGCCGCGAGCAGGCGCACGTAGGCGTCGCGCTTCTGGGCGAGGTGGGCGCGGGTGCTCACCAGCACGAGGTAGTGGCTGCGCTGGTTCACGTCTGCGAACGACTGCACCACGGTGACCGGCCGCCCGAGCTGCTCCTCCACCATCGGGACGTCGTCGAGGTGGAGCACGCCGAACTTGAGCTGCCCTGCCACCATGGCCGCGCCGACGTTGGTGCTCAGGGCCACCAGCTTGACCCGGTCGAGCTTCAGGCCGCAGGGGCGGATGAGCTGCTCCAGCGCTGCCGCGCGCGCGCCGCCGATGGAGTCGACGCCCACCGACTGGCCGTCCACGTCCTTGCACTTGTTCAGCGCCGGGTCGGCGGAGCCGAGCAGCCAGTCGGGATTCTGCATCCCGTAGAAGGCCACCAGATCGACGCCGGCGTTGGAGATCATCCTCACCACCACCGGCGTGGGCGAGAGCGAGATGTCGATGTCGCCCGCCACCACCGCCTGCGCGGCGGCGGCGCCGGAGTCGAAGGTGCGCACCTCGACGTCGACGCCGTACTTCTTGAAGAACCCTTCGTCGCGGGCCACGTAGGTGACCACGCTTCCGAACACCGGCGGCACGCCCGGCATCGCGACCTTGAGCTGATCGGCGCCCCGGGCGCGCAAGGCCAGAGCCATCAGCGCCAGCGAAAGGCACCGCGCCACCGTCCCTGTCCTGGTCATTTGCGCACCTCCAGCCCGTCGCCGACCTGCACGTTCTCGGGCCGCAGCGGAAGATGGGCCGCCTTGGCCTCCAGCTCGAGCAGGGCGGCGAAGTCGCAGTCGACGTAGCCGTTGCCGATCAGCCCCTGCACGATCTCGCGCACCGCGGCCGTGAGCGGCATGGGCACTTCCAGATTTCGCGCGGCGGCGAGGCCCAGGTCGAGGTCCTTGCGCAGGAGCACTGGAGTGAAGGTGGGCGCGAAGTCGAGGTTGACGAAGGCGGGCGTCTTGTAGCGGGTGAAGGTCGAGCCGAGCACGCTCTTGTTGATGAAGTCGAGGAAGGCGTGCCGCGGGACTCCCGCCTTCTCGGCGAGGACGGTGATCTCCGCCAGCGACTGCGCGATCACGCCGAGGAAGACGTTGTGGCAGATCTTCACCATGCGGGCGAGCTCGCCTTCGCCGACGTAGCTCACCCCTTCCCCCAGCGACTGCAGATAGGGGAGCGCCTCGTCCCAGGCGGCGCGCGATCCGGAGACCACCAGGCTGAGCCGGCCCGCCTTGACCACCTTGCCGTTGCCGCTGACCGGCGCCGCCAGGAGCGCGCAGCCCGCCTGCGCCGCCGCCGCCCTCGCCTTGGCCGAGGCCTCCTGCGAGACGGTGGAGCAGTCGACGAGGATGCGCGGAGCCTTGCCGGGGCGCGAGAGCAGGCCCGAGGGCCCTGTGACCACCTCGAGGAGATCCTGCGAGCTGGAGACCATGGTGAAGACGATGTCGCGGTCCGCCAGCGACGCGGGAGAGTCGACGATCTTCGCGCCCTGCGCGGCCAGCGGCTCGGCCTTGGCGCGGGTACGGTTGTACACCGCCACGTCGCAGCCCTTCTTCAAGAGCCGCGCCGCCATGGGAAAGCCCATGCGGCCGATGCCGATCCACCCAAGCTTGTGCTTGTTCAAGGTCTCGCTCATCGGGTCCTCGGTTGGTCGTTCGGGAAACTACCTCATGCGCGCGCAATGGTGAAACGTCAGCCGCCTTCTCCGAGAGCCGCGCTCCAGTCCTTGCCTTCGAGGATCTCCTTGAGGCGGCGCAAGAAGCCCGCGGAGTAGGCTCCGTCGAAGGCGCGGTGGTCGAACGACTGCGCGAGGACGCCGACCGGGCGCACCGCGATGCTCTCCCCGCTCGCCACCGGTTTCTTCGCCACGCCGTCGAGGGAGAGGATGGCGACCTGGGGCGGCAGGATGATGGGAGCGGTCAGCAAGGTGCCGAAGCGGCCGTTGTTGGTGATGGTGTAGGTGCCTCCGCTGACGTCGTCGGGGGAGAGCTTCCTGGCGCGCGCCCGCGCCGCCAGATCCTGGATGGCCTGCGCCAGGGCCGTCAGCGATTTTCCGGCTGCGTCCTTGACCACCGGGACGATCAGGCCGTCGGCGCCCAGATCGACGGCGATGCCGAGGTGGATGCGCCGGTGGACGACGAGCGCGTCGCCGTCGAGGGAGGCATTGATGAAAGGGAAGTCCGCGATGGCCTCGCAGGCGGCGCGGGCGACGAAGGGGAGAAAGGTGAGCCCCCCGGGGCCGCCTGCCGCGGCGCGCGCGGACTCCACGGCGTGGAAGTCCACCTCCACCGCCTGCAGCACGTGGGGGATGGACCGCCACGAGAGCGCCGTCTGTTCGGCGGTGCGCTTGCGGATGGGGCCGAAGGCCACGCGCTCGTCCCCGGAAGGCGCCGCGGGCTTCTTGCGCTCGACGTAGTCGAGGACGTCGCGCCGCGTGATCCGTCCGCCGTCTCCGGTGCCGGCGATGTCCCGCGCCGAGAGCCCGTGCTCGGCGAGCAGCTTGCGGACCACCGGCGAGAGGCGCTCGTCCGCGGCGGCGGGTGGGGCGGCCTGCGTCTGCCCTGGCTCCCCGATGGTGGCGAGCGGCTCGCCGACCTTCACCTTGGTGCCAGCTTGAACGAGGAT
The DNA here is from genome assembly GCA_036518615.1 of Myxococcales bacterium. Lineage (GTDB taxonomy): Bacteria > Myxococcota > Myxococcia > Myxococcales > 40CM-4-68-19 > 40CM-4-68-19. The sequence continues at coordinate 17,049 of DATDMU010000058.1, read as the reverse complement.
CGCCGTGAGCACGCCGGAGGCCGGCGCGGGGACCTCGGTCTCCACCTTGTCGGTGGATACGTCGAACAGCGCCTCGCCCGCCTCGACCTGCTCTCCCACCTGCTTGCGCCAGGCGGTGACGGTCCCTTCGGCCACCGTCTCGCCCAGCTGGGGCATGATCACCTGCATCAGCCGGCGGTCCTCACCACGGTGCTGACGATGCGCTCCACGGTGGGGATGGCGTTGTCCTCGAGCGCGTCGGCAGCCGGAAGCGGCACGTGCGGCGTGGTGATGCGCACGATGGGCCCGTCGAGATCGTAGAACGCCTCCTCGGCGACGATGGAGGCGATCTCCGCTCCCCAGCCGCACAGCCGCGGATTCTCCTCCACGGTGTAGAGCCGCCCGGTCTTCGCCGTCTCGGCCAGCAGCGTGCGCGTGTCGAGCGGCACCAGCGAGCGCAGGTCGATCACCGTGGCCGAGATGCCATGCTCGTCCTGCAGCCGGGAGGCCGCCGCGAGCGCGCGCGGCACCATGGCGGCGAGCGCCACGATGGTGACGTCGCCCCCCTGCCGCAACACCTTGGCGGTTCCCAGGCGATCGACCAGCTCCCCGTCCGGCACCTCGCCCTTGCTGGCGTAGAGCCCCTTGTGCTCGAAGAAGATCACCGGATCGGGATCGCGCACCGCCGCCGCGAGCAGGCCCTTCACGTCCGCGGGGGTGGAGGGAGCCAGAATCTTGAGACCCGGGATCGCCATGGCCCAGTTCTCCACGCTCTGGGAGTGCTGCGCGCCGAAGCGCGAGCCGGCGCCGTTGGCGGTGCGGATCACCAGCGGAAGCGACATCTGCCCCGCCGACATGTAGCGGGCCTTGGCGATCTCGTTGGCGATCATGTCCCAGCAGACGGCGAAGAAGTCGGAGAACATGATCTCGGCGATGGGCCGCAGGCCGGTCATCGCCGCGCCCATGGCGGCGCCGATGATCGCCTGCTCGGAGATGGGCGTGTCGCGCACGCGCACGGGGCCGAAACGCTCGAGCAGCCCGACGGTGGTCTTGAACACGCCGCCGGCCGCGCCCACGTCCTCGCCGAGGAAGACCACGCGCTCGTCGCGCTCCATCTCCTGCGCGATGCCCGCCGCCACCGCCTCGCGATAGCTCAGTTCCGCCACGACGCGCCCCCGTCCGCCCAGACGTCCCGCTCGATGACCTCCAGACTTGCCGGCGGCGACGCCCTGGCCGTCTCGGTCGCCTCGTCCACCGCGCGCTGCACTGCCTTCTCCAGCTCCTGAAGCGACGGCTCGGCGAAGTCGAGCTCGAGCAGCCGCTTGCGGTAGAGCGCCACCGGATCGCGCTTCACCCACTCGTCCAGCTCGCCCGCGGGCCGGTACTTGCCCGGGTCGGCGCGCGAATGCCCGCTGGTGCGATAGGTCTTGGCTTCGATCAGCGAGGGCCCCTTGCCGTCCCTCGCCGTGGCGATGGCGGAGCGGGCAGTTCGATACACGGCGTCCGCGTCGTTGCCGTCGACGATTACCCTGGCGAGGCCGTAGGCCGCGGCCCGATCCGCCGCGGGATGCTCCACCGCGGTCACGCTGCGGATGGGCGTGTACTCCATGTAGAGGTTGTTCTCGCAGACGAAGACCACCGGCAGCTTCCACACCGCGGCGAAGTTCAGCGCCTCGTGGAACGCGCCGATGTTGGCGGTGCCGTCTCCGAAGAAGCACACCGCCACCTGGCCGCTCTTGCGATACTGCGCCGACCAGGCCGCCCCGGCGGCCACCGGCAGGTGCGCGCCGACGATGGCATACGATCCCATCGCGCCGTGCTCCACGCTGGTCAGGTGCATCGAGCCGCCCTTGCCCTGCATCAGGCCGCAGCTCCTGCCCATCAGCTCGCCGAGCACCCCAGCCATCGACGCGCCGCGCGCCAGGGTGTGCGCGTGGCCGCGGTAGGTGCAGAAGGTGTAGTCGTCCTTGCGCATGGCGGTGGCGAAGCCCGCGGCCACCGCCTCCTGCCCCAGCGACAGGTGGCTCGTGCCCTTGACCAGGTTCTGCAGGAAGAGATCGTAGGCGCGCTTCTCCAGCAGGCGGATCTCCAGCAGCGAGCGGTAGAGCGCGAGCCGGGTGCCGCGCTCGATGTCGTTGTCAGTAGGCATTGGCGACGAACAGCTCCTTGGCGGGGAACAGGGTGATCACCCTGCAGCCGTCCCTGGTGACCACCACCTCTTCCTCGATGCGGGCGGCGGAGTGGCCGTCGCTCGCCGGGCAATAGGTCTCGAGCGCGAAGACCATGCCCTCCTGCAGCTCGATGGGGCTGTCGAAGGAGACCAGGCGGCTGATGATGGGGCGCTCGTGCAGCGCGAGCCCGAGGCCGTGCCCGAACTGCAGCGCGAACGCCTCCATCTCGCTGGCGAAGCCGAACTCCTCCGCCTTGGGCCAGAGCGCCGCGATGCGATCGGTGGTGACGCCGGGGCGGACGATCTCGATGGCCGCGTCCATCCATTCCCGCGCCTTGCGGTACGCGTCGCGCTGCGCGTCGGTGGCGCGGCCCACGTTGAAGGTGCGGTAGTAGCAGGTGCGGTACCCGGTGAAGGACTGGATGATGTCGAAGAAGGCCTGGTCGCCGGGGCGGATGATGCGGTCGGTGAAGTTGTGCGGATGCGGGCTGCAGCGCTCGCCGGCGATGGCGTTGATGCCCTCCACGTCGTCGGAGCCCATCTGGTAGAGCGTCTTGTTGGCGAGCGCGACGATGTCGCACTCGCGCACGCCCGGCTTCAGGTGCTCGGCGATGACCTGGTAGACGCCGTCCACCATCGCCGCGGACTGGTTGAGCAGCACGATCTCGTCGATGTTCTTGATCTGCCGCGCGTCGAGCATGGTCTGCTGGCCGTCGCGCACTTCCAGGCCCGCCTCCTGCAGCGCGAAGATCAAGGGCGGCTCGGCCACGTCCAGCCCGACCGGCATCCCCGCCACGCCCTGCTCGGTGAGGATGGACTTGATCTCCTGGGCGGCGCGCTTGAAGAGACCGGCCTGCGGCGACACCGAGCCGCGCAGGCCCACCATTCCCGCGAGGCAATGCTCCCGCGGCAGCCAGGGCGCGTAGAGGCGGTGGTGCACCGCCGCCGACCCGAAGTCCCACAGCCACGGCTCGCCGTTTCCCGTGAGCAGCGCGTAGCGGCACATCTTGTCGCGCGACCACTCCCCGATCACGGTGCTGGTGAGATAGCGGATGTTGTTGTTGTCGAAGCAGAGCATCGATCCGAGGCCGGAGCCCGCCAGCGCCTGGCGCGCCCGGTTCAGCCTCCAGTCGTGCAGCCGGCGGAAGTCGACCCGCTCCTCGAAGTCCACCGCGGAGTGGCCGGGGGCGGGGATCTGCCGCGCCCAGTTGTATCCGGGCTTCTGCGCTTCGAAGGCGACGACCTTGTCTCGCGAGATCGGCTTCGGTTCGACGGGACGAGTGGCCATGGATCCTCCTGCTCTTGCGCGAACGCCTCTGCCGCCCTCACTGGACCGCCGCCTGCGGCGCCGCGTCCATCAGCGTCCTCCAGACGTGCTCGCGCAGGCGGGCGAACTGCGGCGAGGCCAGCGTCTCGCGGTTGCGCGGCCGCGGCAGGTCCACGTCGACGATCTCCGTCACCCGGCTGGGCCGGCCCTTGAGCACCACCACCCGGTCGCCCATCAGCACCGCCTCCTCGATGGAGTGGGTGACGAACACCATCGAGGTGGGCCGCAACGACCACAGCCGCAAGAGCTCGAACTGCAGCACCTCGCGCGTCTGCGCGTCGAGGGCGCCGAAGGGCTCGTCCATCAGGAGCACGTCCGGATCCAGCGCGAGCGCGCGCGCCAGGCCGCAGCGCTGCTGCATGCCACCCGAGAGCTGGTAGGGGAAGGCGTTCTCGAAGCCGTCGAGGCCGACCAGGTGGATGAAGCGGGGAACGCGCTCGCGGATCTCCGCCCGCGGCGTGCCGGCGAGCTTGAGGCCGTAGGCCACGTTTCCGTAGACCGTCTTCCAGGGAAAGAGCCCGAAGCCCTGGAACACCATCGCCACCTTGGGAAGCGGCCCCGTGACCGGCTTGCCGTCGACGCGGATCTCGCCTTCGCTGGCGGGGATCAGCCCGTCGAGGCAGCGCAGGAAGGTGGTCTTGCCGCAGCCCGAAGGCCCGACCAGCATGAGGATCTCCCGCTGCCCGACGGTGAGGTTGATGTCGCGGAAGACCTCCAGGCCGGCGTAGCGCCTCCCCGCTCCTGTGACGGTGATGCGCGGAGTCTCCATCCCGCGGCTACTTCCGGCCCGCGGGCTGTCTGCCCCAGTAGTCCTTCGACTCCTTGGTGCGAGCGAGCGCCTCCGGCGTCTCGGTGCCCGGCGCCATCGACGCCGACGTGCCGGCGAGGATCTGGTGGTGGTCGATGTTCAGCGTCTTGAGCCAGCGCTGCTGCCCCATGGTGATGGCGACGAAGTAGCCCAGCTCCACCAGCTCCGGCTCGGAGAAGTGGGTGTGCAGCCTGTCCCAGAGCGCGTCGTCGGTGGCCAGGTCCCAGGTGATGGCCTCGGTGTAGGCGAGCGCGGCCTTCTCCCTGGGGGTGAAGCGGGTCGATTTCTCGAACTCGAGGAGATCCAGGTACTGGTCCTCGACCAGGCCCGCGCGCGCCGCCTTGATCGACCGCTGGTTGCCGCAGTACTCGCACTTCACCGTCTTGGAGACGTAGACGCGGCACAGCTCCTTGATCGCGTGATCGAGGACGCCGCCGTGGAACACGTCGCGCCAGGTGTTGGCGAAGGACCAGAAGGTCGCCGGCACATGGGCGCGGATGGCCTGGCTCTCCGGCCGCGGCGTCCCCTCGCGCCGGCAGCGCTCGAACTCCTCACGCATCTTTCCATCCGCGACCGTCTCGGGGTCCACGTACGAGATCCGCTGCTTCGCCAAAGGTCACCTCTTGCAATCTGATCGCTGCATGCGACCATATATGGGGCGCCAACGAACGAATCAAGGACCCGAGCCCGGGAGGCGTAGGGATGACGACGTCCGCCAGGATTGCTTGCGGCTGCATGCTCCTCTGCTTCTCCGCGGGCGGTGCCGCGCGCGCCGCCGATGCGCCGCCCGAGCGCCTGACCATGGCCGTCCCCGGCGTTCCTCCGGTCTTCTCCGGGCTGGTCGCCTTCGTCGCGCGCGACCAGGGCTTCTTCAAGAAGCACGGTGTGGACGTGGAGGTGCGGCCCTTCGACTCCGGCGTGGCCACCGCCCAGGCGGTGGTGGCCGGCGGCGTCGACTTCTCGCTCTCGCCCACCGCGGCCATCGTCCGCATGGTGTCGAACGGCAACGTCGACCTGGTGGGAATCTGGGGGATGGAGCACGCCGACTGGCTGCTCGGCTCGACCGAGCCGGGCAGGGCGAAATGCGATCTCAAGGGCCAGTCGGTGGGGGTGGATTCGGTGGGCGGCGCCCGCGCGGTCGCGCTGGGAGAGTTCCTGCGGCCCTGCGGGCTCAAGGTCGAGGACGTGAAGCTGGTGAGCCTCAGCTCCAACGTCGGCGCGGCCATGATCGGCGGGCAGATCAAGCTCGGCATCCTGCACATCGACGACATCCCGGTCATCGAGGAGCAGACGGGCAAGCCCGTGACCGTGCTGGCGACCTACCGCGACGTTGACACGCTCACCCACTACAACCTCGTCGTGGTGAAGCGCGATCGCCTGAAGCAGCGGCGCGACGCCTACGTGCGCGCGCTGGCCGCCATCGTCGAGGCGGTGCGGTTCGCCAACGATCCGCGCAACGCCGCGCGGATGGCCCAGATCGCCACCGTCACCGGCCGCACCGCGAAGCTCGCCGGCAAGATCCTGCCCAGGCTGGAGAAGATCGAATTCTGGCCGGCGAAGACCGACGGGCTGTCGCGGGCCAACATCGAGAGCGTGGTGAAGACGGAGAAGCAGCTCGGCGGCATCCGGCCCGGCAAGGAGCCGGTCTCCTACGACCGGCTGGTGGACGGCTCCGTCTGGAAGGACGCCAGCGCGCTCCTCGAGTAGACGCCAAGATGCCGAGTTGGGATTCCCGATGGGTGCGCTGGACGACGTCCTCCGCGAGCCTCCTGCTCGGCGTCGCGCTGTGGGAGGTGGGGGCCCGCCATCTCAGCCCGGCGGTGATGTCGCCCTTTTCGGAAACGGTGCTGCGGCTGGTGGAGATGGTCCGCAGCGGCGAATTGGGCGCCGGCGCCGCGCAGTCCCTGGCCCTCTTCTTCACCGGCCTCTTCGCCGCGGTCCTGACCGCGCTCCCCCTCGGGCTCCTGCTCGCCCGCGCCCGCGTGCTGCGCGTGGCCTTCGACGACTACATCACGCTCGTCTACGCCATGCCGATGACGGCGCTGATCCCCTTCATCCTCTCCATCTTCGGGCTCGAGTTCTCCGCCAAGGCGCTGGTGGTGTTCCTCTTCTGCTTCTTCCCGGTGCTCTACAACACGGTGGAAGGGGCGCGCAGCATCGATCCCGAGCTGATCGAAGTGGCGCGCTCGTTCCGCTCCAGCGAGTGGGCCGTCTGGCGCGACGTGATGATCCCCGGCGCCTTCCCCTATGCGATGACCGGCGTGCGCCAGGCCATCGGCCGCGGGCTGGTGGGGATGGTCGCAGCCGAGCTCTTCCTCAGCGCCAGCGGCCTGGGTCAACTGCTGATGATCTCGGCGCGCAACTTCGACACCGCCGGCCTCTTCGGGGTGGTGCTGATCATCACGCTGCTCGGCGCCGCGCTGATGGCCGTGGGCCAGGCGCTCGAGGACCGCTTCACGGCCTGGCGCGGAGTGCGGCGATGATCCGCGAAGACGCCGCTCCCGCCCGGCGCGCGTTCGCGCTGGTGCGCGGCGCGGACGCGGGGGGTCGCCGGGGCTTGCGGGACCGCCTCTCCGGCCGCACGCTGCCGCTCAAGATTGCGGGCGGCGTCTTCCTGCTCCTCGTCTCGGAGATCGCCGTCCGGCTCTTCGCGCCTGCCTACGTGAGCCGGCCCACCGGCGTCGTGCGGGTGCTGCCGCAGACCCTTTCGAACCCTGCCGTCTGGAGCGGCGCCGCGACGACGCTGGGAGCGGTGCTGGAAGGCACCGTGCTCGCGCTCGTGGTCGGGACGGTGGTGGGGCTGGCCATGGGCCGCATCCAGCTCGTCGATCGCTTCCTCCGGCTCTACGTCGACGGGCTCTCGGCCATGCCGATGGTGGCCATCGTGCCGCTCTTCACCATCTGGCTGGGCTTCACTTCCTGGGCGCGGCTGGCGACGGTGGTCTTCGCGGCCTTCTTCCCCATCGCCATCAACATGAGCAGCGGCGCGCGATCGGTGCCGCAAGGCTACCTGGAGGTGGCGCGCTCCTGCGGCGCCTCCGGCTGGCACATCCTCTTCGGCGTCACCCTGCCGGCGTCGATGCCCTACCTGCTCTCCGGCATCCGCCTCGCCTTCGGACGCGCGCTGGTGGGCGCGGTGGTGGCCGAGTTCTACGTGGCCATCGACGGCCTGGGCTACTTCATCCTCTTCCAGACCCGGACGTTCCATCACAACGAGGCGTTCGTGGCGGTGCTGATGCTGGCGCTCGTGGGAGTGGGCGTGGACGCCTCGATCAACTGGTGCATCCGGAAGTACCTCCCCTGGTATCGAAGGAGCGGAAGGACGAGATGAACGACCGCGAGGGAGAAAGCGATGAGCGCTGAACCGCAGAGCCGCGTGCAGCTCGCCGCCGGCCACTGGCGGCCGCGCTTCGTCGCCAACGGCATCGACGTCAACGACTTCGACAAGGTGGTCGCCGCCACGCCCGAGTGGAAGGACTGGGCGCCGGCGTGGAAGAGGGTCGGAGACGTGCATCTCGGCCTCGCCGAAGAGGCGGCCCGCGCCGGGCGCATGGTCAGCGCTGCCGAGGCGTGGCAGCGCGCGGCGTGGTGCTATCACCTGGGCAAGTTCGTCTGGTTCGAGGACGTGGCGCTGCACCATCGCCTGAGCGAGCTGACCGTGGCCACCTACGCCAGGGCGTATCCCCACCTCGATCCTCCCGCCGAGCGCGTGGAGGCGCCCTTCGAGGGCGCGGTCATCCCGGGCATCCTCCGCCGTCCCCGGGGCGCGGCGAAGCCTCCGCTGGTGCTGCTGGTGCCGGGGCTCGACTCGGTGAAGGAGGAGTTGCACGCCATCGAGAACGACTTCCTCCGCCGCGGGATGGCGACGATGGCCGTGGACGGTCCGGGGCAGGGCGAGAACGCGCCGCGCTTCCCCATCCGGCCCGACTGGGGAGCCGTGGTCGGACCCGTCCTCGACGCGCTCCGCGGCCGCAAGGACCTGAACCTCGACAAGGTGGGGCTGATGGGCATCAGCATGGGCGGCATCTACGGGCCGCGCGCCGCCGCCTCGGAAAAGCGCCTCCGCGCCGTGATCGCGCTGGCGGGCCCCTACGATCTGTCCGAGTGCTGGCCCGCGCTGAACCCGCTGACCCGCGGCGGATACGTCTTCTATACCAAATCGCGCGACGAGGCGGAGGCGTTCGAGAAGTCGAAGGCGCTCACGCTGCGCGGAGTGCTGGACAAGGTCAGCTGTCCGCTGCTGGTGATCCACGGCAAGCTGGATCGCCTCTTTCCCCCCGAGCAGGCGGAGCGCATCGCGCGCGAGGCGCCGAAGGCCACGCTGCTCATGTACCCGGACGGCAATCACGTCTGCAACAACATCGCCTACAAGTACCGGCCGGCGATGACCGACTGGATGGCGGAGCAACTGCGCTAGGGCGAGCTGACGATCAGGGCCGCGCGGCCGGCGATCTTGTTCTCGCGGAGCAGGCGGTGCGCCGTCTCCGCCTCCTCCAGCGGAAACGTCCGCGTCACCACCGCCCGCAGCCGCTTCTGGCGCAGCAGCGTAAGGGTCTGCGCCAGCTCGGCCAGTGAGACGTAGCGCGAGCCGTGGATCTCCAGCATCTTGCGGAGCATCAGGCCGGGGTCGACGCGGAAGGTCGGGTCCTCGGCGAAGACTGCCTTGGGCCGGTTTCCTACGATGACCAGCCTTCCGGCCGGCGCCAGGGAGCGGATGCACGCCTCCAGCGTGCTCGAGGTCGCCACCAGGTCGATCGCGCAATCCACCCCCTCGCCGCCGGTCGCCGCCAGCACCTGCTCGGACAGCTCGCCGCTCCGCGCGTCGACGACCGCGTCCGCGCCGAGCGCCTTCATCAGCTCCAGCTTCTCGGTGGTGACGTCGGCGCCGATCGTCCAGCCGCCGCACAGCCGTGCCACCTGGACGGCGTGGATGCCGACGCCTCCGCCGCCGCCGACGACCAGCGCGCGATCGCCCGGGCCGATCTTTCCTTCTTCACGGCAGGCGTGGAGCGGCGTGGCCAACGCGTCGGTCGCGACGGCCGCGTCGAGATCGCCGACTTCGTCGGGGACGCGGCAGAGGTTGAGCGCCGGCACCGAGAGGTATTCGGCGTAGCCGCCGTCCCTGGCCATGCCGATATAGCCGCCGAAGTTCTTGCACAAGGTTTCCCGGCCGCTGCGGCAGAAAGAGCACGACTTGCAGGTGAGGTAGAAGTGACACGCCACCCGATCGCCGGGCTTGACGTTCGTTACCTGTGTCCCGATCTCCTCCACCACGCCGGCCACCTCGTGACCGGGGATGCGCGGGAATGCCGTCACCAGTCCCGGGTTCGCGGTCATGATCACGACGGTCAGGCCCGCGCCGGCGACGCGCACGCGCACCAGCGCCTCCCCGGGTCCGATGGAGGGGACCGGCACCTCCTCCAGGCGCAGCGCACCGCCGAGCTGGTGCAGCACCATGGCCTTCATCCGCCGCGGCGCGCTCACAGGGCTGCTTTACGCCCCCGGACCTCCGGCCGCAATCCTTGACGGAGCGAAGCCCCGGCGCGTACAAGGCGTCCTTCATCTTCCAGCCGGGGGAATCCGCCCATGCGCAGCTCACGGCGCAGTCTGATGCTGGGAACGGTGCTCGCGTCCGCGTCGTTGGCCATCGACAGGGCGTTCGGGCAGCAGGGCTCCGCGCAGCCGGAGCAGGGCGGACGTCCCGACAAGCTGCTCGAGGACCTGGTGGCGGCGAACAGGATCCTCGTCGACCAGGGCGTGCTCGACGGATACGGCCACGTCAGCGTCCGCTCCCCGGGCAATCCGGAGCGCTTCTTCATGGCGAGATCGCTGGCGCCGGAGCTGGTCACTCCTGCCGACATCCTCGAGCACGATCTCGACGGCAACGCGAAGGATGCGCCGCCCCAGGCAAAGCTGTTCCTCGAGCGGTTCATCCATTCCGGCATCTACCGCGCCCGCCCGGACGTGAAGGCGGTGGTGCACAACCACGCGCCCTCGCTCATTCCCTTCGGGGTGACCGGAACGCCGCTGCGGCCGCTCTACCACATGAGCGCTTTTCTCGGCGGCAACGTGCCGGTCTTCGACATCCGCGCCACGGCCGGCGCGAGCGACATGCTGGTGCGCACGCCCGCGCTCGGCAAGGCCCTGGCGCAGGCGCTGGGGAACCGCCCGGTGGTGCTGATGCGCGGCCACGGGGCGGCGGTGGTGGGTCCCGATCTTCCCCACGCCGTCTTCCGCAGCGTCTACACCGAGGTCAACGCGCGCCTGCAGGCGCAAGCCATGACGCTGGGGCGCAAGGTGACCTATCTCGACGCCGACGAGGCGCGCATGGCGGAAGCGTCCCTTGACGGAACGCTGTCCCGCCCCTGGGAGCTGTGGCGCAAGAAGGCGATGGGCCGCTGATCGCCTTCCGGCTCGCCTTCAGAACACCACGGCCCACTGCATCAGGACCGACCGCTGCGCGGGCGAGGAGAGCAGCGTGTTGATGGCCTGCCGGGGCCCGCCGGCCTTCGCCGGGTCGAGCGAGAGCGGCGCGTAGCCCGCCGTCGCGGTGGTGATGCTCTGCGGACCCCAGCCGGACTGCCCGTGGTTCACCGAGAACTCGATCATCAGGTGGTTGAGGGTCTTGTTGAAGTAGAAGTCGAGGCCGGCGCGGAAGTTGCGGCTGTCGGTGTTGTGCGCGCCGGAGGCGCCGACGTTTCTGCAGGCGGTCAGCGCGGCGCCGGTGAGGTCGGCCGGGTCGGTGGGGCAGTCGTCGGCCGTGAACCACTCGAGCGAGGCGTACGGCCTCACCCACTTCCACCGGTAGGCCAGGTCGCCGGACCAGCCCCAGCCGGTGTCCCTCGATCCGGTGCCCATGGAGTGGCGGTAGCCGTTGAAGATGGCGATGACTTCGGTGTCCTCGCTGAACGGCCATTCGAGGTAGGCGGTGGTGGAAGCCGTCTTGAAATCGGTCACGCCCTTCGTCACGCGGATGGCTTGCGACTGGTACCCGCCGCCGAGCGAGACGCTGAGCAGCGGCTCCTTGGAGAAGTAGATGGTGTCGTAGCTGAAGCCGCCTTCCTGGGTCCCGAGGAAGTTGAAGTTCACGATGCCGGCGACCAGCGGATGGCCGCGCACGTTCAGGCCCGGGTCGGCGGCGCTGGACTTCACGCCCTCGAAGAGGCCGCCGCGATAGCCGATCTTCTTCTGCAGGGCCCAGCCGCGGAGCTCCACCCCGTTGCTGCGGTTGGCGTTGAAGAAGCTGCCGTTGAAGCCGCGGATGAGGTCCGGGTGGCCGTCGACGGTGAAGTTGTTGTTGACGTTGGTGATGGTGCCCCGGGTCGAGGGCACGCGAATGAGGCCGGCCTCGATCATGAGGACGTCGTTGCCGGTGGTTCCGGTGGGGCCCCAGGCGAAGACCGCGTCCTGGATCACCATGCGGCCGGTGAAGTTCCCGTACTTGCCGAAGTTCGTGTTGTCGACCTGGATGAAGAACCAGAGGTACTTGGTGACGTCACCGTTGGCGAAAATGCGCGTGCGGCGCATGAACGCGTCGCTGGACCAGCCGGTGCCGTCGGGCGTGCCGTTCTCGTTGAAGAGCACGTGGGTCTGGACGTTGAGGCCGAGGTTCAGGTTCACGCCCTCTACGGGCACGGGCACCTTGATCGCGTGCGCGGCGAACGGTGCGAGAGAGAGAGAAAATACCAGAAAGGCCTTCCAGGGAGCCTTCATTGGCCATCCTTCCGTCGTGTGCTGCGGAAAACGGGGCGGGGAACGCTGCTGCACGGCGCAGGAAACCAGCTGCGACGCACTCTACGAAATTGCGAGGTTCGTTTGCAAATTCACCGTCGCGAATCCGACTCGACTTGCTGCATCAAGCCGCGGGCGGTCCGCGGCGATCCGCGCGACTTCTCCTCCAGCGGCGCGGCCGGCGTGCAAGTCCGTCCGGCGCATAGGCGCTAAGAGGTTGATGGCCCAAGTAAATTCCTGATTTCCTATCTGGCCGCCGCGGGGAAGGCGGGCAGCTTGCCGACGTCGCGCGGATCGTGCTGGATGATGACCGTCGCCTTGAGGTTCTTCTCGATCTGCTTGAGGCGCTCGATCGAGGCGACGGTCTCGGCGCGGTCGTAGTTGAACGCCGGCACGCCGTCGTTCCGGTAGTTCTCGTGGAAGTGCGCCGCGTCGCCGCTGAGGATGACCGGCCCCTTCTGCTTCAGGCGGACCAGCAGCGCCTGATGGCCCGGAGTATGGCCCGGCGTGCGAAGGATGACGACCGTGCCGTCGCCCCACACGTCCTTGTCGAGCGCTTGCGGCTCGACCTTGCCGCCGCCGGAGATCCAGTGCGCGAATCCGGCGACGTTGGCGCCCGCCATCGGCTTGGGCGCCGTGAGCGCCGCCCACTCGCGATCGCCGATCAGGAGCGTCGCGTCCGGCACCGTGTCGAGCTGGCCGGTATGGTCCTGGTGGAAGTGGCTGATACCCACGTACTTCACCTGCGCGGGCTTGAGGTGGAGCTGCTCGAGCTGCTCGCCGAGGCTCACCTTCGGCGCGTTCGGGTTGGATCCCGGCTTGAAGCCAGTGTCCCAGACCATGTACTCGTCGCCGTGCTTGATCAGGTAACAACTAAACGTAAACGGCACCTTCGGGTTGCTGTAGGCGAAGGTGTCGCTGAAACGGCGCTGGTCGTTGAAGCCGTTGCCGCAATCGAGCCGCGTGAGCGTCACTTCCGGCGTTTGCGCATGGACGGAGATCGCGGACATCGCCGCGGCGACGGCGAGCAGACGAGCTGTTCTGTGCACGGGGCCCTCTCCCTCTCTGGAGGTTGAAGGCGCGGATACTACCGCGTGGTCAAGGCGGTGTGTGCAGCGCGGTGAACGAGATCGACCCGCCGGTCAGGACAGAAAAGAGCGCGTCGCCGTCGCGCGAAAGCGCGGGGTTGTTCCAGTTGCCGGTGGACGGCAGTTGCGACAGGTTCCATGCGCCGTCCTTCCAGGTGCCGGTGGCGAAGTCATACGGTGGCGCCGGGTTTTCGAATCCTCGCTCGAAAAACGCGATCGGGACGCCGTCGGCACGAAGCGCCGCTGCGTAGAGCAGGTGAAACCCTTCGGCGGCGTCGGGAAGGAGACGCCAGCCCGAGCCATCGAAGAGGGCCACCTGCAACGCGCTGTCTTGATCCCAGGAGACGAGCAGCTTTCCTGAAGGGCCGATTTCGCTGTGCAGAGAAGCTATCCGCGCTCCGCCGTGGGTCGCAGCCGAGGACACCCGCCACCCGCTCGCCGCGAGGGTTGCCACCGCGATGTCGGAAGCCGTGGGGTACGCCACCGCGACCGAGTCCCCGTTGGCGGCGATGGAGACCTGCCGCAGCCAGGACGCCAGGGGGACATCGGTCTCGAGGTTGTCGCCGACGGGCCTCCACGTGTCGCCGTCGAGCCGCACGACGGAAAGGCTCGTCCCGTCGAGGAGGACCGCGAACAGGTCACCCGTCGCGCGGTTCGCCGTCGCTGCCGCGATGAGGACGTTCGGCGCGTTCGGAACGTCCGGCAGGGCGCGCCATGCGGTTCCGTCCCAGGAGAAGAAGGCGCGCGGCGCGTCGGGATCCCAGATGTACAGCTTCCCTCCCGGCCCCGGGACGGGCATCGGCCGGCCGATGGGCGTCGGAGGAAGCGTTTCCCACGCCGCGCCGGTCCAACGCGCCACCGTCGCGAAAGGCGGAGGTCGGCGCGAGCTGGGATGGAAGATCCGGACCACCGGCAGCCCCGGGACGTCGAGGAGGACTTCGTGGAAGAAGTAGTTCGGAGCCGCGAGCGGCGGCAAAGCCGCGGCTGGCGCCGGATCCGGAGGTGGCGTCGGCCCGGGATCCGGAGTTGGCGCCGGCGGCGCATCGGGTGGCGCCGCGGGGGGCGTGGTACCCGGGCCTGTCGATGCGGGCGCAGGCGCCTTGGACGAAGTTCCGCACGCATACGCTGCGAACGCACAGGCAATAACGATTCCTCGCGTCATTGAATTGGCCCCGTCGCCCGACCACTACCCGTCGCCCAACGTATGGGTAGGCACCGCCGCCCGTTCGGACAAGAGAGCGCTCCACCGATGCCTTACCGGCTCGAGTTCGGATCCGGCGGGAAGCCGGGTCGAGGCGCAAAGTCGATCCGGTTCTCGACGCCGAAAAGGGCGCCGACGGCGGGGCCGATGACGAGGCCGGCCAGCCCTCCGAGGAAGAGGCCGATGAGCATGTTCTCGGCTTGCCTCTCGCCGCCATTGCATCCCGGGCCGCAGGAGTGCGGGAGCAGCGCGCCGATGCGCACGCCGGCCAGGGCGCCTGCGGGCGGGCCGACGAGCAGTCCGAGGAGGGCGCCCTGTTCGCGGCTCCGCCACTTCAGCGAGGCCACATCGCCGAGCGCGACGGCGCGCGGTCCGTCCGCGGCGGTGCCGCGAAGGATCTCGGGCGCGAATTCGATTCGATGCAGCTCCAGCGCCGCGGGAGCGCCGGCGCTCGGGGCCAGCTCGACGCGCGCGGCGCGGTCCTTGACCTGCTGGTCGAGCCGTTCGACTTGATCGGCGGTCAACGGCGGTCTGGCCTGGGTCGTGGTCGCGCAGGCCACGCTCGAAACCGCGCAGATCCACAAGAGCCGCATCGTCTGCCCCTGTCCCGGCGGACCGCGCTGGCCGCGCGGTGGCCACAAGAGAAAGAGGCCAGAAGGCCCGTCGGCGCCATGAGGCTGCACAAGTGGTCCGACACGCTCGCCAAGAGCAAGCTCTCGCCGGAGCGCCGCGCGCGCATCCAGGCGGAGGTGGTCGCCGAAGCTCGTGCTCACGCCGCGCTTGCACACCCGCGAGAGCCTTCGGGGTGAGCCGGGCAAGCAGGTGAATATCGTGGTGACTGCCGCTGTCGGCCGCGTGCAGATGGAGGGCGGGTCCGGCGAGGAGATCCGCCCCGGGCGACGTGGTCTGGTGGTTGGGCGCATTCCGCTGGCATGGATGATGCGTCCTGCGGGATCTGGCGGAAATGGGCCGGAGAGGGTTCCGCCGCAAAAGCGCATTCCCTCCTGCAACCGCCGCAATGTTTTCGCCGGGCACCGAGGAGAAGGCACATGAAGGTCCTCGTCATCTACGCGAACCACAACCCGCATTCTTTCTGTCACGCAATCCTCGAGAGGTTCTGCGCAGGTCTGGAGGAGGCCGGGCACACGAGCGAGGTCATCGACCTGCACGCCATCGGATTCAATCCCGTCTTCAGCGGCCGCGATTCACCGAACTGGATCGACGACAGCGTGCCCGACGACGTGCTGGCGAACATGCACGTCGAGGAGTCGATGATGAAGACCGCCCGAGGACCGCTGCAGCGAATCCTGATGAAGCTATGGATCGGCAGCCGCAATCCGCGCGGCATCATCCGGAAGATCCGGGCGACGGGCGGCCCGAGAGACGTCGCGGTCCAGCAGCAGAAGGTGGCACGCGCTGACGCGCTGGTCTTCATCTCGCCGGTCTACTTCATGGGGTTCCCGGCCATCCTCAAGGGCTGGATCGAGCGCGTCTTCACTCTGGGGTTCGCGTTCGCGCTCGAGCCGGAAGCGTGGCGCGGCGATCTCTCGGGCAGGATCGGGCTCTTGAAGCACAAGAAGGCCCTGATCATCAACACCACGCTATGGGACGAGAAGTCCTACCAGGGCGCGCTCGGAGGGGCGATGAAGACCCTCATCGACGAGTACTCTCTCAACTATCCCGGTATCGAGTCCGTCGAACACGTCTATTTCCATGCCGTCCACGGCGCCGACGATGCGAAGCGGCGCGAG
Organism: Myxococcales bacterium; assembly: GCA_036518615.1. Lineage (GTDB taxonomy): Bacteria > Myxococcota > Myxococcia > Myxococcales > 40CM-4-68-19 > 40CM-4-68-19. The sequence goes on along the minus strand of DATDMU010000058.1, from coordinate 994 downwards.
TACCTGGCGCGTGCCCATGCCCTCGGCCGGGAGTTCATGGCGCCGAGGCCGGCGACCAGCGTGCCCGTCGCCCTCCATGCCTGATCGAGCCACCGGCTTCGAAAGTGCGGCATCCGCACGCTATGAGCGCTTCTCATGCACATGTGGGGTCGTTGTCTTGTCGGCGCTCTTCTCGTCGGCGGCGTGGCCGTTGTCGCGCCATCGAAGTCCGGCCGCATCCTCGTCATCGCGCCGTTGGGCATTGAATACGAGTCGGTCGTGACGGCGCTCACAGACCCGCGTCCGGTGCCGTTCAACGGTCGCCATGCAGTCGCGGGGCGGGCCGGCTCGACCGAGGTCATCGTCGTCCGTAGCGGCTGGGGCAAAGCTGAAGGCGCGAGGCGACAGAAGGGCAATCATCCGATCTATCGTCAGCCCTCGATCAAGCAGCGAGTGGTCGTTCGGGCTCGACGGAAGTCCGATGGACGTGGGCCGCGTCGCTGCGATGGGTTGCGCCGTCTTCCTCGCCGCCTGGGGGGCGCGCGCGCAGTCCGCCAGAGAGGCCGCGCCAGCGGGCTATGGATGGCAGACCGGGGCCAGCGATCTCGGTGCGCTCATGATCCTTGGCGGCGGCGCCGCGGCGGGTAGCCCTGGTCTTGCGTACGCGGGTCTGGGCACGTTCGTCCTCGGCGGTCCCGTCATCCACCTCTTCCATGGGCATCCCGGGCGGGCCGCGGCCAGCTTCGGATTGCGGACGCTGTTGCCGCTCGCAGCGGGCTATCTGGGCGGGACCATCGCCCAGGGCGCAGCGTGCACGGGGGAGGATTGTCACGTCTTGAATGCGCTGGGGGGCGCTTCACTCGGCGTGCTCGCCGGAGCGGTTGCCGCGAGCCTCGTCGACGGGCTCATGCTGACGGCTCCCGATCCGGAGCCCCCGCCGCGGCTGGCGTTCGGCTTCAGCGGGAAGGCGGTCGCATTCTCGGCACGGTTCTGAAGCTCATCAGTGTGGGAAGCC
>DATDMU010000057.1:0-14427 GCA_036518615.1 Myxococcales bacterium | reverse complement strand
GCCAGCGCGTCGCCCTTCTCCAGCCGCCCTTCGTTGAGCAGCTTGAGGGTCTCTCGCGAGCAGCGCAGCTCCGCGCGGGCCACCGCCACCCGCGAGGTGCGTTGCTTCTCGCCGACATCGATCATCTTCATGGCGCTAGAGGCCCCGATCCCTGAGCTGCTCGTCGTCTTCACCGTTGAGGTGGCCGACCTCGTGCATCAGCGTGTCGCGCACCTCGCGGTGCAGCTCTTCGTCGTTGTGCGCGGCGCGGGAGAGGTTGCGCCGGTAGAGCAGGATGCTGGGCTTCGCGCTCGCCGGCGCGCCCTCCGGCGGCGGCCGGAAGAGGCCGAGGATGCCGGGCGAGAGCGGCGGATCGGTGGCGGTGAGGTCGGAGACCTCCGGCAGATCGGTGACTTCGAAATTGGAGCGCGCGAGCCCCGCCTTGATGTCGGGGGGGAGCTTCGCCACCTCGTCCTGGACGATCTGCTGGAACATGCTGCGCGGCGCCTGCGCCGTGGCCTTGAAGGCGTCCGGGTCGAGCTGGTGCGCGCGGGCGAAGTGAGACTGCGCCGCCACCTCGTCGTTGGCGCGCTCGGCGATCAGGCCCAGGTAGTGCTCGGACCACGCATCGGGCTCCTCCGCTGCGAGCTTCGACAGCTCGGCGCGGGCCTGGTCGAACCTGCACAGCTCGAAGAGGGCGACGCCCTTCTCGCGGCGGGTCTCGCGATCCTTGCCGTCGTACTCCAGCGAGCGGTTGGCCGCGGCGAGCGCCTCTCCGGGCCGGCCCAGATCGTCGAAGGCCATCGCCTCGAGGAGGAAGAGCTCCTTGAGCAGCGACTTGTCGTGGGACCGCTGCGCGCGCGGCATGGCGCGCTTCACGTACTGCAGCGCGAGCTCCAGGTCGTCGCGCGAGCCGAGCCTGCGCACGTGCAGGTCGGCCGCGGAGCGCAGCACCTCGGGGTCGTCGGGGTCGAGCGCCAGCGCGCGGGCGTAGGCGGTGCGCGCCTCCTCGACGTGGCCGAGCTCGGCGAGCGCGGCCCCGCGGAAGTGGTGCGCCGCCACCGAGGTGGAGTCGGTGCGGGTGGCCTCGCGGGCGCACTCCAGCGCGTCCTCGTATCGCCCCTTCTCGAACTCGCGGCCGGCCTGTTCGAGGAGGTCAGGGAGGCTGGGCTCTCCTCCGCCCGCCACCTCGACGCAGGGGGCGGCCGGAGGCTGCGGCTGCGGGCGAGCGTCGGCGCGGACGTCGAGCGGCTTGGCGACCGCCGCGGAGGGGCTGCCGCCGACCGAGGCTGCCTTCTGCGGGAGCGGCTGCGGGGCGACGATCATCGCCGCGGGCTGCTTGCGGCAGGCAGGAGCAGCCAGCGCGAAGGCGGCGACGGCGACGGCAAAGGCGGAGGCGCGGAAGGTCGGTTCGGTCATCGCTGGAAGTCGAACACGCGGGCGAGGCCCAAGCCTTCCCGCAAGGCAGGCGTATGAGCGCAACCTACACGGTAGCACACCGCAGCCGTGCGGGCAGGCCCTTCCCCGGCAGTGTGTACGGCATCGCGCCTGGGCTCAAGTTCCCCCTCCGCCGAACGGCGGGCGCCCTCAGCAGCCGAGGAAGGCGAGGGGACCGCGCCAGAGCAGCGACTCGCGCAGCTCCAGGCTCAGGCCGGCGCGCTGCAGGGCCTCCGCGGCCTTGGGCAGGGCGAGCAGGTCGCTTGCGCCCTCGCCGATGTCGCTGGTGAGCACGATGCGCTCCGCGCCGTTCCGGGAGATCACCGCCGCCGCCGACCGCGCGTCGAAGAGGCCGGGCTGCAGGGTGAGGCCGGACCAGCATCCCATGCCGCGCACCAGCGGAAGCGTCTCCGCGCTCACGTGATCGACCAGCACCTGCCCGGGCTCCACCGGCGAATCCTTGAGCAGCGCCAGCACGCGGCGCGTCCGCTGCAGCTTGTCGCGCCCCGGCGTGTGCACGATCACCGGCTTCTGCAGGCGCGCCGCGAGCTGCAGCTGGCGGGAGAAGATCTGCTCCTCGCGCTCGGAGCCTTCCTGCAGGCCGATCTCCCCCACCGCCACCACCCGCGGATCGTCGAAGTAGTGCGGCAGCAGGCGGAGCAACTCGTCGACGCCGTGCCAGGGGATGTGCGAGGGGTGGAGCGCCAGCGCGACGAAGGGGCGAATCCCTGCCGCTTCGAGGCGCCGCGTTTCCGTCCGCACCTGCTCGTCCCAGTGGCGCCGCAGGCCTTCGGCGGTGCCCGCGCCGGCGTCGCGGGCGCAGGTGACCGCCGCCTTGACGCCGAAATAGGCCAGGGTGGCGAGATCCTGCGAAGGAATGCCGTCTGCGTGCAGATGCAGATCGACGAGCATTCGAAGACGCTAGCATGTGGCATGGACTTGGCAGGAGGCGTTCGACTGCCTACCAAACCGAGACACCTGTGCAGGAGAAACCCGTGTCGCAAGGCAGACAGAAGCTCGCAGCGGTGGTGCTGGCCGCCGGCAAGGGCACCCGGATGAAGTCGGACAAGGCGAAGGTGCTTCACGAGGCCTGTGGGCGCCCGATGGCGTTCTTTCCCATCCGCGCCGCGCTGGCGCTGGACGCCTCGCCGGTGGTGGTGGTGGTCGGCCACCAGGCGAAGAGCGTGGAGGAGGAGCTCTCGCGCCAGTTCCCCGGGGCGCCGCTGCGCTTCGTGCTCCAGGCGGAGCAGCTGGGAACCGGACACGCCGTCCTCTGCGCGGAGGAAGCGCTGCGCGGACACGAGGGCACCGTGCTGATCCTCGCCGCCGACGTGCCGCTGATCCGCGCGGCGACGCTGCAGCGGCTGATCGCCGCCCGCGAGTCCGCCGACGTGGCGCTGCTCAGCTGCCGCGCCAGGGACCCCCGGGGGTACGGCCGGGTGGTCCGCGGACCCAGAGGAGGCGCCCTGCGCATCGTGGAGGAGAAGGACGCCTCGGAGGCGGAGCGGAAGATCGACGAGGTCAACGCCAGCATCTATGCGGCGGACGCGCGCTTCCTCTTCACCGCGCTGCGTGGAGTCGGCCGCGGGAACGCGCAAGGGGAGTACTATCTGACCGACATCGTCGAACGGGGCCGCGCCGTCGCGGTCGAAGCGGAGGAGGTCGAAGTGTCGGGCGTCAACGATCGCGCGCAGCTCGCGCGCAGCGCGGCGCAACTTCGCGAGCGGCGCAACACGCAGCTGATGCAGCAGGGGGTGACGCTGCAGGATCCCGCCGTCACCTATGTGGACGAGGGCATCGAGGTGGGCGCCGACACGGTGCTCGAGCCGATGGTGTCGCTGCGGGGCAGGACGCGGGTGGGCCGCGGCGTCCGCATCGGCCAGGGCTGTGTGATCGTCGACAGCGAGATCGCCGACGGGGCCCAGATCCTGCCCTACACGCACATGACCGAGGCCCGCATCGGCCCGGGGGCCACCGTGGGGCCGTTTGCACGGCTGCGGCCCGGTGCACAGCTTGCCGAGCAGGCGCACGTGGGGAACTTCGTGGAGCTGAAGAAGACGGTGCTGGGCAAGGGCAGCAAGGCGAATCACCTCACCTACCTGGGCGACGCGGTCATCGGCGAGGGCTGCAACATCGGCGCCGGCACCATCACGTGCAATTACGACGGGAAGAACAAGCACGTCACGACGATTGAAGACGGGGCGTTCATCGGCAGCGACACGCAGCTGGTCGCCCCGCTGACCGTGGGCAAGGGCTCCTACGTGGGCACCGGCACCACGCTGCGCGAGGACGTTCCCGCGGGGGCGCTCGCGGTGAGCGCGGGCAGGCAGCGCAACATCGAGGGATGGGTGGCAGAGAAGGCGCCGCGCAAGGCGCCGAAGAAAGAGCCGGGGGAGTAAAGCTTATGTGCGGCATCGTGGGATACGTTGGCGACGAGCAGTGCGCGGGCCTTCTGGTGGAGGGCCTGCGGAAGCTGGAGTACCGCGGGTACGACTCGGCGGGCGTGGCGGTGCTCGGGGACAAGGGCCTGTCGGTCGTTCGCGCCAAGGGCAAGCTCGCCAACCTGGAAAAGCGGCTGGTCGAGTCGATGCCCGAAGGCGCCACCGGCATCGGGCACACCCGGTGGGCCACCCACGGCAAGCCGTCCGACGAGAACGCGCACCCGCACAAGTACGGCGGGGTGGCGGTGGTGCACAACGGCATCATCGAGAACCACCTGCAGCTGAAGGAGGGCCTGGCCAGGGCCGGACACAAGTTCAGCTCGGAGACCGACACCGAGATCTTCGCCCACCTCATCCACGTGGAGCTGGAGAAGGGGCTGGACCTGCCCGCCGCGGTGCGCGCGGCCTTGCGCAACGTGCGCGGCACCTACGCGCTCGCGGTGGTCTCGGAGAAGTTCCCCAGGATGCTGGTGGTCTCGAAGAACGCGAGCCCGCTGGTCCTCGGGCTCGGCGAGCACTGCAACTTCGTCGCCTCCGACGTGCCCGCCATCCTCGCGCACACCCGCGACGTCATCTACCTGGAGGAGGGCGACTTCGCGGTCGTCACCAAGGGCGGCATCGAGCTGACCGACAAGGCGGGCAACAGGCTGGAGCGCGGCGTCAAGCGCATCGAGTGGACGCCCACCATGGCCGAGAAGAACGGCCACAAGCATTTCATGCACAAGGAGATCCACGAGCAGGCGCGCGCGCTGACCGACACCATCCGCGGGCGCGCCAGCATCGAGGAGGGCGACGTCTACCTCGACGGCTGCCGGCTCGACGCGAAGTTCGTGCAGCGGATGGGCAAGGTGCAGATCGTCGCCTGCGGCACGAGCTGGCATGCCTCGCTCACCGGCAAGCTGATGATCGAGACGCTCGCCCGCGTGCCGGTGGAGGTGGATCTCGCCTCCGAGTTCCGCTACCGCGATCCGCTGGTGGACGCGAACACCCTCTGCATCGCCGTGTCGCAGTCCGGCGAGACCGCCGACACGCTGGGCAGCTTCCGCGAGGCGAAGTCGCGCGGGGCGCGCGGGCTCGCCATCTGCAACGTGGTGGGCAGCGCCATCGCGCGCGAGGCGGACGACGTGCTCTACACCCACGCCGGCCCGGAGATCGGCGTCGCCTCCACCAAGGCCTTCACCACCCAGCTGGCCGCCTTCTTCCTGCTCGCGGTGCGGCTGGGGCGGCTGCGCGGAACGCTCAGCGCCACCGAGGCGCAGCGGCACCTGCAGGCGCTCAACGAGGTGCCGATGCTGGTGGAGCGGGTGCTCAAGTACGAGGATCTGATCAAGCAGGCGGCGTACAAGTTCAGCTCCGCCCGCGACCTGCTCTTCCTCGGCCGCGGCCCGCAGTATCCGGTCGCGCTGGAGGGCGCGCTCAAGCTCAAGGAGATCTCCTACATCCACGCGGAGGGCTACGCGGCGGGCGAGATGAAGCACGGTCCCATCGCGCTGATCGACGAGAACATGCCGGTGATGGTGCTGGCTCCGCGCGACTCGGCGGAGGACCCGGGCGTGAACTACGAGAAGATCCTCGGAAACGTGCAGGAGGTGCGCGCGCGCGGCGGCAGGGTCATCGCCATCCACAGCGAGGGCGACACCCAGGTGGCCGACCTCGCGGAAGCGAGCATCCCCTTGCCGCAGGCAAACCCGCTCCTGATGCCGATCGTCTCGGTCATTCCCACGCAGCTCTTCAGCTACCACGTCGCCGATCACCGCGGCACCGACGTCGACCAGCCGCGCAACCTCGCCAAATCCGTCACCGTCGAGTAGCGCCGCCGCGCCGCGAACGGCGTGGCAATTTGACGCCCGGACGGGCGCGGGCCGCAAAGGCTGCGCTCGACTGGAGGCCGGCTGTCGTCGTAGAAGGCGCGCATGCGCATCGTGGTGGTCGGCACGGGTTACGTCGGGCTGGTGGCCGGCGTCTGCTTCGCGGATTCCGGGCACAGCGTCGTCTGCGTCGACGTGGACGAGGAGAAGATCGCGGCGCTGCGGCAGGGGAAGAGCCCCATCTACGAGCCCGGTCTCGAAGAGCTCCTGCACAAGAACATCGCCGCCGAGCGGCTTGCCTTCGCAACCGGCCTCAAGGAGGCGGTCCGCGCCGCGGAGGTCGTCTTCATCGCCGTCGGCACGCCCCAGGGGGACGACGGCAACGCCGACCTGCGCGCGGCCATGGAGGTGGCGCGGCAGGTGGCCGACGCGGCCGAGCGCTACACGGTGGTAGTCAACAAGAGCACCGTGCCGGTGGGCACCGCCGCGCGCATGCAGGCGGAGATCGCCTCGCGCAGCTCGGTCCCCATCGACGTGGTCTCCAACCCGGAGTTCCTCAAGGAAGGCGCCGCCATCGACGACTTCCTCCGCCCCGACCGCATCGTGATCGGCTCTCCCAGCGAGCGGGCGCGCGCCATCATGGCCGACCTCTACGCGCCCTTCGTGCGCACCGAAGGGCCCATCTACTTCATGGACCCGCGCTCCGCCGAGCTGACCAAGTACGCCGCCAACGCCATGCTCGCGGCGCGCATCTCCTTCATGAACGAGGTGGCGGCGCTCTGCGAGCGGGTGGGCGCGGACGTGGATTCGGTGCGCAAGGCGATGGGGGCGGACGAGCGCATCGGCCAGAAGTTCCTCTTCCCGGGCTGCGGCTACGGCGGCAGCTGCTTCCCCAAGGACGTGAAGGCGCTGATCGCCACCGCGCGCTCCAACGGACTCGACTTCGCCCTTCTCTCCGCGGTGGACGCGGTCAACGACCGGCAGAAGCGGCTCCTCGCGCAGAAGGCCAAGCAGCACTTCGGCGCGGGCAACCTGCGCGGGAAGAAGTTCGCGGTGTGGGGGCTCGCCTTCAAGCCCAAGACCGACGACCTGCGGCAGGCGCCGGCGCTGGCGCTGATCGACGAGCTGCTCGCCGATGGAGCGCAGGTCGCGGCGCACGACCCGGTGGCGATGGAGAACGCGCGCCGGCTGCTCGGCGACCGGGTCCAGTTCGCGCAGAGCCCCTATGCCGCGGCGGAAGGGGCGGACGCGCTCTTCCTGGTGACCGAGTGGAACGAGTTCCGTCAGCCGGACTTCGCCCGCATCCGCAGCTCGATGAAGCAGCCGGTGCTGTTCGACGGGCGGAACATCTGGAACGGCGCGCGCATGCGCGAGCAGGGCTTCACCTACTACGGCATCGGGCGCGGCGCGTAGCGCTCGAGGAACGGCTCGATCCGGTTCCACAAGCCGGGAAGGTCGGCGTTGAGCTCGTGCCCTTCCGGCAGCTCGAGGAGCTCCGCCCGGCCGTCCATCCGCCGGGTGAACTCGCGCGCGAGCGAAGGGTCCACCACGTCGTCGAGCGCGCCCTGGATCACCAGCGTGGGGCAGCGCGGGAGCGGAAAGCTCTCGTAGCCGCGCGCGTCGTCGAGAAAACCGATGGAGAGATCGTGCTTGCCGCCGCGGGCGTAGTGGTCGAAGGCGAACCGGCCCGCGGCGCGCCAGCGGGCGGCATCGGCACCCATCCGGCGCTCCCAGCGCGGGCCCAGGTCGAAGGCAGGCGCGAGCAGGACGAGCGCGCGCACCCGCCCCGGGTGCGCCGCCGCCCAGGTGGCCGCGGTGAACCCGCCGAGGGACGAGCCGAAGAGCGCCACCGGTCCGCCATCGGAGAGCAGCGCGTCCAGCTGGCCCAGCATCCGCGTCACGGTCAGGTCGAAGAACGACGGCTCGTTGAGGTCCGGCAGCAGCAGATCGTCGCCGCGCTCGCGCAGGCGGGCGCGGACGAACTGCCCCTTGCTGGAGGTGGGGCCGCTGGCGAACCCGTGCAGCCAGACGAAGCGCATCGGGGCTCTTTTAGCTCGTCCGGCCGCGCAGGTGTGTTAGATCGCGGGCCGCCATGAGACGCCGGCTGCCCTTGCTCCTGCCCGCCAGCATGCTCACTCTCCTGCTGGCTGCCGGCTGCGGGGACGCCTGCCTCAAGCTCGCGGACCAGATCTGCAGCTGTCAGCCCGACCAGGCGTCACAGGCGAACTGCCAGCAGCGGGCGCGCGACGAGGAGGGCGTCTTCAACGTGCGGAAACAGGACGAGCAATTCTGCCAGCACCTGCTCGATTCCAATTCGTGCGATTGCAAGAAGCTGGACACTCCGGAGGGCCGGCAGGCGTGCGGCACGTCCATCTCGCTGGCTCCGCCGCAAGGGGGGAACTGAAGTGGCGAAGATCTGCGTGACCGGAGCAGCGGGTTTCATCGGCGGGCACATCGCCGAGGCGCTCCTGCGCGAAGGGCACGAGGTGACGGCTCTCGACGACTTCTCCAGCGGCAAGCGGGAGAACGCGGCGATGCTCGCGCAGCACGCCCGGTTCTCGCTGGTGGAGGGCTCCATCGAGGACGTGCAGGCGGTGCGCCGCGCGGTGGAGGGCGCGAAGTGGGTGTTCCACCTCGCCGCCATCCCTTCGGTGCCCCTCTCCATGGCGGAGCCCGGGCGCACCACCGCGGTGAACGTCTCCGGCACGGTCAACGTGCTCGAGGCGGCGAGGCGCATTGGCGTCGAGCGGGTCGTGCTGGCCTGCTCCTGCGCCGCCTACGGCGACGGGCCGGAGCAGCCCAAGCACGAGGGTCTCCTCCCACGCCCGATGAGCCCCTACGCGGCGCAGAAGATCGCCTGCGAGCTGTATGCGCAGACCTATACCCGCGCCTACGGCCTGCCCTGCGTGGCGCTGCGCTTCTTCAACGTCTACGGACCGCGGCAGGATCCGAAGAGCGAATACGCGGCGGCCATTCCCCGCTTCACCACCCGGCTCCTCGCAGGCCAGCGTCCGATCGTGTTCGGCGACGGCCTGCAGACGCGCGACTTCGTGCACGTGAGCGACGTCGTGCGCGCGAACCTGCTCGCGGCCACCGCACCCCGGGCTCCCGGCGAGATCATCAACGTGGCGAGCGGCAAGAGCTCGTCCCTGATCGAGCTGATCGCGACCTTGAAGAAGGTCATCGGGCCCGGCGCGGAGCGGCTCGAGATCGAGCACCAGGCGCCGCGGGCCGGCGACCTGCGCGAGTCGTCCGCGGACATCTCCAGGGCGCGCGCCCTGCTCGGTTACGAACCGCGCGTGCCGCTCGCCCAGGGGCTCGCCGGCGTGGTGGAGTTCTTCCGCACCGTCACCGCGCGGGCGGCCTGAGCGCGGCGAGCAGCGCCGCCATGTCCTGCGGCAGGGGCGAGACGAGCTTCAGCACCTGGCCCGTGACCGGATGCGGCAAGGAGAGCTCGCTGGCGTGCAGCGCCTGGCGCCACAGCCGCAAGGCGGCCCGCTCCGCGGCGGTGATCAGCTCGTCGAAGCTGCCCGCGGGCGCCGGCCGGCCGCCGCTCTCGGCGAGCCGCAGGAAGATCTCCTCCGAGGGCCCGTAGAGCTTGTCGCCGACGACCGGCAGCCCCGCTGCCTGCAAGTGCGCGCGGATCTGGTGCTGCCGGCCGGTGCGGGGCACGCAGCGCAGCAGCGTGACGCCCGGGCAGCGCTCCACCACCTCGCAGGAGGTCAGCGAGGGCGCGCCCGCGGGGTCGACGCGCATCTTCACCCTCACGCGCCCGCCCTCGAGCGCGAGCGGCAGGTCCACCTCGAATCGGTCCTGCGCAGGCGCTCCCTCCACCAGCGCGAGGTACGCCTTCTCCACCTGCCGCGACGCGAACGCCGCCTTGAGCCTTCGCGTGTGCACCGGCGCGCGGCCGCAGGCCAGAAGGCCGCTGGTCTCGCGATCCAGCCGGTGCGCGGGGTCGGGCTTGTCTCCGGCCGCGTTGCGGTGCCGCTCCTGCAGCGCCCAGGTCAGCGTGCTCACGTGATAGCGCGCAGTCGGATGCACCGCGAGGCCGGCGGGCTTCTCCACCACCAGGAGCGCCTCGTCCTCGTAGACCACGGTGAGCGGCGGCGGCTCGCCGGTATCTCCCGGACTTCGCTTGCGCAGCGCGAAGCGCAGCCCCGGCCAGATGCGCGTCTCCGGCAGGAGCTCGGCCTCCGCGTGCACCAGCGTCCGGCCGCGCAAGAGGCGCAGGAGCCGCTCCGGCGCGAGCGGGCGCCGCAGCTTCTCCGCCACGTATTGCGCGAGCGTCCAGCCCGCGTAGTTGGGCTCGACCTCGTAGTGGACCAGCGACTCGTCGCCCAACTGCGCGCCTCCTCGTTCTCTGTATAACAGCGCGGGTTGCCGCGCCGGGCGGGCGTGCGCACGGTAGGCGGGTGAAGATCCTCCACGTCGTCGGCGCACGGCCCAATTTCATGAAGGTGGCTCCCATCCTCGCGCAATTGCGCAGGCGCGAGGGGGTCGAGCAGATCCTGGTGCACACCGGCCAGCACTACGACGCGAAGATGTCGGACGTGTTCTTCCGCGATCTGGGCATGCCCGATCCCGACGTGCACCTCGGCGTCGGCTCCGGTTCGCACGCGCAGCAGACCGCGAAGGTGATGATCGAGATCGAGCCGGTGCTCGCGCGCGAGAAGCCGGACGTGGTGGTGGTGGCGGGTGACGTGAACAGCACCATCGCGGTGGCGCTGGTGGCGGCGAAGATGGGGCTGCCCATCGCCCACGTCGAGGCGGGGCTGCGCTCGCGCGACTGGAGCATGCCGGAGGAGGTCAACCGCGTCCTCACCGACCGCCTGAGCGCGCTCCTCTTCACCCCTTCGCGCGACGGCGACGAGAACCTCCGCGCCGAGGGCATCGAGAGCTCGCGCGTGCACTTCGTCGGCAACGTGATGATCGACTCGCTCGCCGCCGCTTTGCCGCGCGCGAAGGAGAGCCGCATCCACCAGCGGCTGGAGCTTGCCAGAAAGGGCTATGCGCTGGCGACGCTGCATCGGCCGGCGAACGTCGACGATCCTGCTGCGCTGCGCGGGCTCCTCTCGGCGCTCGCGGAGGTGGCGGCGCAGCTGCCGGTGGTGTTTCCCATCCACCCGCGCACGCGGTCGCGGCTTCCCGCCGGATTCGACGCTCCCGGGCTGAAGCTGGTGGAGCCGCTCGGGTATCTCGACTTTCTCGCCCTCACCGCCGAGGCGCGGCTGGTGATGACCGACTCCGGCGGCATCCAGGAAGAGACCACGGCGCTGGGAGTGCCCTGCCTCACGCTGCGCGAGAACACCGAGCGTCCGGTCACGGTGGAAGTGGGCACGAACCAGCTGGTCGGAACCGACCCGCGAAGGGCGGTGGCCGCCGCGCGCGAGGTGCTGGCGGGGCGAGGCCGCAAGGGCGGCATCCCCGAGCTGTGGGACGGTCGCGCTGCCGGCCGGATCGCTGATATCCTGGTGAGGTTTTGCGGGGGGAGCAGATGAAGCGCAAGGGACGCAAGCGGCTTTCGCGGCTGCGCAGGCTGCGGTCGCGGTTGTTCTGACATCGGTTTCGGGGGAACGGAGAAGCTTGCCTTGACCGGCGGCGCGGCCTAAACCGGGTCGGTGCAGGCTGTCTACATGGCGCCGGCCGCCATCGCGGTGATGGCCTGGCTGTGGTTCCTCGCGCTCGGCCGGACGCGAGGGTCGGTCAAGCGGCTTGCGCTCCGCCTCACGCTCCTCTTCGTCGCCGCCGCGCTGGTGTTTTCCGCGGCGCAGAAGGGGCTGCTCGCTCGCGCCTCGCCGGGCTTCCGCGTCGCGCTGCTCCTGGCGGTGCTCATCGTCGCGGTGGGGTACCTGTACCTGATCCGCTTCTGCGGGTCGTGCGGGCGCATGGTGCGCAATCTCAGGCCCGCCGCCTGCCCGCGCTGCGGCGCCCCGTTGCCCGTGCACGGCATGACCGCGCGCCTGCGCCGTCCGGACGGCATCCCGCCTGCGGCTGCGCTCCTTCGCAGGCCGCGCCCGCCCGCGCCGCGCCCGAAGGACGGTCCGCGCGCTTGAAGGCGCACCTGCACCTCTCCCGCGGCCTGCCCGGGAGCATCCTCGTGGACGGAGAGGTCACGGCGGCGGAAGCGCTGCGGCTCTTCCGCGAGCGCGGAGAGGGCATGCTGCCCGCGCTGCGCGGCTCCTTCGCGCTGGCGGCGTGGGAGGAGTCGTCGCGCTCGCTGCTCCTCGCGCGCGACGCGTTCGGAGGCAGGCCGCTCTTCTATTGCATCCGCGGCCCGGAGATCTGGTTCGGGACCGAGGTGCCCAGGGGCGCGCCGCTCGGGCAGATCGACCGCGGCGCGCTCTCCGACTTCCTCGAGCTCGGCTACGTGCCCGCGCCGGCGAGCGTCTGGAGCGGCGTCAGCAAGCTCGCCGCGGGGCACCTGCTGCGTTTCGGCGAGAAGGGCGCGGAGATGCGCCGCTGGTCCGACCTGCCGGCGCCCGGCGGGTCGTCGCGCAAGCCCTCGCGCATCGCGGTGCGGGCGCGGCTGGAGCAGGCCGTCGCGCGCCGCCTGGAAGGACGGCCGGCGGCCCTGCTCTCGGGGGGACTGGAGTCGAGCGCGCTGGTCGCCCTGATGACGCGCCTCTCGGGAAAGGTCCGCACCTACACGACCGGGACCGGGGAGGACCTGGAGGCGGCGCGGCGGATCGCCGCGCGCTTTCGCACCGAGCACCACGAGCTGCCGCAGGCGGAGCGGCCGTTGGAAGAGCTGCCGCACCTGATCGCCTCCGCCGCCGAACCGTTCGGCGATCCGGCCCTCGCGCCGCTCGCCGCGCTCCTGCGCCAGGTGCCGGGGCCGGTGATCACCGGCGATGGCGCGGACGAGCTCTTCGCCGGCCACCCGCGACACCTGCACGCCGCGCGCATTCCCCGGCTCTCGCGCACCGCGCGCGCGGCGGACTTCCTGCGCAGGGTCGCGCCGGCGCGGCACCGCGGGACGCTGCAGCGGGCCGCCGGCGCGCTGGGGTCCACCGGCGCCGAGCGGGCGCGCGCCTTCGTCGAGGTCTTCTCGCTCGACGAGCGCCGCCTCCTGCTCGGCGGAGAGGCCCGCATCGCCCGCGGCGCCGCTTCCGCGGACCTGCGCGGCGCCGACGCCTCGCTGGCGTTCGACCTCGAGGTCTCGCTCCCCGAGGACGTCCTCTTCCGCCTCAACCTCGCCAGGGGCACGCTGGAGACGCGCACCCCCTACGCCGACGTGGATCTCGCGAAAGTGGTGGTGCCGCCGCTGGCGCGGCACAAGTTCGGGCGCATCCACGGCAGGCGCCTGCTCCGCGAGGCGGTGGCCGATCTGCTGCCCCGCGACGTGCTCATGCAGCCCGCGAGGACGCTGGAACCGCCCCTCGGCGCATGGCTGCGCGGGCCCTTGCGGCAGATGCTCGGCGACCTGGTGCGGACGCCCACCGCGCGCATCCGCGTCCTGCTCGACCCGCGCGGCATCGACCAGGTGCTGGCGAACGCGCTCCGGCCGCGCGGCAACCCGCGCAAGGCCTGGGCGCTGCTCTGCCTGGAATTGTGGGCGCGCGAGTCGCGCGGCTAGTTCTTGCGTCCGAGCGGCACCACCGGAGCGACCCCCAGATCCTTCAGGGCGAGCGCGATGAGCTCGCGCGCCTCGTCGGAAGGCAGCTGTCCCGCGCGCTCCACCTCCCGCAGCGCGGTGACCGCCTCCTCGGGCCTTCCGGTGAGCAGGCGCAGGCGGGTCCAGAGAGCGTGGAAGCGCACCCAGTCGTCCTGGTCGTCCTCGTTGTCGAAGAGGCGGTGGGCCGCGGCCCAGGCGAGGAGCTTTTCGTCGAGCGGCACCGGCTGTTTGCGCAGCTCGGCCAGCTCGACGGCGATCTCCAGCAAGGTGAGCACCACCTCCTCGGCGCCTGCAGGCACCGTCCCCTCCCCGAACGAGCGGACGTCGCGGGAGAGGCCCTCGATGGCGCGGACGAAGCCTTGGCAGGCGGCGTCGACGTCTCCCGCCTCGCGTCGGGTGCGGGCGAGCCCGATCTCCGCCGCGCTCAGTCCGGGGGCAAGCTGCAGCACGCGCCGGAACTCGTGCTCGGCGCCGTCCAGATCGCCGAACTCCTCCAGGTAGATCTCTCCCAGCGCCCCTCGCGCCAGCACCTCCGCCTCGCCGCCCTGCTGCGCCGCCTTGCGCAGGACGCGCACCGCTTCCTGCGGGTCGTCGTGTCGCAGCTCGAACGCCGCATTCCTGATCTCGTCGAGAACCGGCATGTCCAACGCCCCGATATCACGTTCGGGGTTGCGAAAGGCGCGCGCGTCAGATTACAACGCGACGTGCGCCTCGCAGCCCTCATCCCCGCGCGCTACGCCGCCCAGCGATTGCCCGGAAAGCCCCTCGCCGACATCGGCGGGGCGCCGATGGTGGTGCGCGTCGCAGAGCGCGCGGCGCAGGCCCGGGGCATCGACGAGGTGGCGGTGGCCACCGACGACGCCCGCATCGCGCAGGCCGTCGCGGCGGCGGGATTTCGCCCCCTGATGACCGACCCCGCGTGTCGCAACGGCACCGAGCGCATCGCCCAGGCGGCGAGGGACCTGCCGGCGGACGGTTACCTCAACGTGCAGGGAGACGAGCCGCTGATCGATCCGCGCGCCATCGCGCAGGTCGCCTCGCTCGTCCGCTCCGGCGCCGCCATGGCCACGCTCGCCCGCCCGCTGCAGAAGGGCGAGGAGGATCTGCCCCAGGTGGTCAAGGTGGTCCTCGATTCCGCCGGCCG
>DATDMU010000056.1:0-3484 GCA_036518615.1 Myxococcales bacterium | reverse complement strand
GAGTGCGACCCGGTGCACAAGGTCACCATCATCCCGCGCGGGCCGGCGCTGGGTCTCACCCAGATGCTGCCCAAGGAAGACCGGCTGAACTGGAACAAGAACGCGGTCCTCGATCGCATCGCCATGGCCATGGGCGGGCGCATCGCCGAGGAGCTGCAGTTCAACGAGATCACCTCGGGCGCCAAGAGCGACATCGAGCACGCCACCAAGTTCGCCCGCAGCATGGTGTGCGAGTGGGGCATGAGCGACAAGCTCGGACCGCTGGCCTTCGGCGAGGAGGAGGGCGAGGTCTTCCTCGGCCGCGAGTTCGCCTCGCGGCAGCGCAACTTCTCCGAGGCCACCGCCATCGACATCGATTCCGAGGTCCGCCACATCGTCACCACCCAGTACGCGCGGGCCAAGCAGCTCCTGATGGAGCAGAAGCCCGCCCTCGAGCGCATCGCGCTGGCGCTGCTCGAGTGGGAGACGCTGGACGGCTCCGAGGTCACCCTGCTGATGCAGGGCGGGACGCTGAACCGGAGCAAGCCCGTGTCGCTGCCGCAGAAGCCGCCGGAAGTGAAGCGCCCCGAGGTGAAGGAGAAGTCGAAGATCCTCGACGCGCTGGGCGGCCTGACCGCGTCGGTGCCGAAGCCCGAGGCCGGCAAGGCCTAGCAGGTCAGAAGGGCAGCGCTTCCAGGTCCGGCTCCACCCAGCCGGTGCGGGCGGCGTCGGACCAGAGCAGCTCCGGCGACCAGTGCCGCAGCGGCAGGTTGGTGTCCGCGAGCGGGGTGCGCAGGAGCTCCTTCACCGTCTCGCCCTCGTGCGCGTTGACGGCGCGCAGCCAGAACCAGGTGAGCGTCTCGTTGTACTTCACCTGCGCGCCCACCTTGCCGATGTACCTGAGCAGCACGTCGCGCGCCCGCGCGGGGTCGCCGCGGAACACCAGCGCAAGCCGGATGTGCGCGGCGTGGTCCATCTCGTGCGGCGGCAGCGTGCCCGACTCGAGCGCCTGGATGAAGGCGGCGTCGTTCATGCCCGCAGTTTACACTCGCGGCCGTGCGATCGCTTGCGCCCCGCGAGCACGGCGCCTACGGCCAGCTCGGGTTTCCGCTCCTGACGGCCCTTTGCGTCGCGCGGCCGCGGCTTCCCGGGACTCTGTTCGCTGCTGCGGCGGTGGCGCTCTTCCTCGCCCACGAGCCGGCGCTGGTGGCCTTCGGCCGCCGCGGGCAGCGGGCGCGCGAGGAGGACGGCGGGCGGGCGCGGCGGATGCTCCTTTCGACGCTCGCCGCGGGCGCCGCTCTCGGCCTGGCGGGCGTCTGGCTTTCTCCCGCGCCTGCGCGGCTGGCGGCAGCGGTTGCAGCCGCGGCGGGCGGACTGCTCACCCTGGCGGTGGCGCTGCGGATCGAGAAGACCTTGCCGGGAGAGCTGCTGGCGGCCGCGGCGATGACCTCGGCCGGCCTGCCCGTGGCGGTGGCCGACGGCGTCTCCTGGCCGCTTGCCGTCTCCATCTGGGGAGCGTGGATGTTCGCGTTCGCGGCGGCGGTGTTTCCGGTCCGCTCCGCCATGGTCGAGCACAGGCAGCGGCAGGAGTCGCCCTGGGTGCGGGTGACCGGAACGCTGCTGGCGGTGGCCTTCGCTGCGGTGCTCGCCGCCGCAGGGGAGCTGCCGCGAGATCTGGTGCTCGCCGACCTGCCGCTCTTCCTCGCGTCGATGTTCGTCGCGCTGCGCCCGCCTTCGATGAAGCAGATGACGCGGGCGGGGTGGACGCTGATGGTCGCAGGGGCGGTCACGGCGGCGCTGATGATCGGGGTGGTGCGGGCGAAGGGTTGAGGGAACGGGTTGGGTTTAGGTTTAGGTTTAGGTTTAGGGAACGGGGTGCGATGCGGTTGATCGAGATCCAGACCGAGGCCGACTCGGTGCAGGCGTGTGCTGCCGCAGGCGCGGCCCGCGACGAGACAGTGCGCGGATGGGGGGCGCTGATCGAGCCCGGAGCTGCGTCGCTGGCGTCGGCGCTGAAGAGCGCGGGGCTCACCGTGATCCAGGGGAACGCGGGGTTCCTCGCGCTCGGGACCCTTTCGCAGCTCGCCCTCGCCGCGCGCGGCGACAGCGAGCTTTCGCGGCGCCTTTCGTGGGTGGAGAGTCCGCCGCGCGCGAGCGCGTGGAAGCTGCCTCGCTCCGTGCTCCCGGCGCGCACGGCGGTGATGGGCATCGTCAACGCCACGCCCGACTCGTTCTCCGACGGAGGCAGCTACGATCCGCTCGCCCACGCCCTGCGCCTGGCGGAGGAGGGCGCGGACATCCTCGACGTGGGCGGAGAATCCACCCGGCCCGGCGCCGCGCCGGTGGACGAGCGCGAGGAGCGGTCGCGCACCGAGCCGGTCATCCGCGAGCTGGCGAGGCGGACGCGGCTGCCCATCAGCATCGATACCACCAAGGCTTCGGTCGCCGCCGCCGCGCTCGACGCCGGGGCGGAGATCGTCAACGACGTCTCGGGGCTGGCGCGGGATCGGGAGCTGCCCGGGGCGGCGAAGGGCGCGGCGTTCTGCCTGATGCACATGCGCGGCACTCCCGCCGACATGCAGGCGCGCGCCATCTATACCGATCTGCACGGCGAAGTGCTGGCCGAGCTGGAAGAGGCGCTGCGCCGCGCGCGGGAGGGCGGCATCCCGGAGGAGCGCATCGCTCTCGATCCCGGCATCGGATTCGCGAAGACCGGCGCCCAGAACCTGCTGCTGCTTCGGCGGCTGCGCGAGCTGGCGCAGCTGGGGCGGCCGCTCCTGACCGGCGCCTCGCGCAAGGCCTTCATCGGCTTGGCCACCGGAAGGGCCGCTCGGGACCGGCTCTTCGGCAGCCTGGGCGCGGCGGTCGCCTGCGCCCTGAATGGGACGGCGCTGGTGCGTGTTCATGACGTGGCCGCAGCGCGGGAGGCGCTGGCCGTGGCCGATGCCATCCGTGCGTCAGTTGGCTGACAGCCGGCGGGCCGCTTGCCACCCGTCCTGGCAGGCACCAGAATTTGCTTCCCACCCCTGGAGCATCCAACATGGCCGTCCGCTTGGCAGAAAGACCCATCGAGCCCGCCCGCAAGCTGTTCGGAACCGACGGTATCCGCGGGGTGGCGAACGTCCATCCGATGACCGGCGAGATGATGCTCCAGCTCGGCCGGGCGCTCGCGTACCAGATCAAGCGCGGCAGCCACCGGCACCGCGTGGTCATCGGCAAGGACACGCGCGTGTCCGGGTACATGCTGGAGACCGCCCTCGCCTCCGGCCTCTGCAGCATGGGCGTCGACGTGCTGCTCTGCGGCCCGTTGCCCACGCCCGCCATCTCCAATCTCACCACCTCCATGCGCGCCGATGCCGGCGCGGTCATCAGCGCCTCGCACAACCCCTACCAGGACAACGGCATCAAGTTCTTCAGCGCCGACGGGTTCAAGCTGCCCGACGAGGTCGAGGCGGACATCGAGGACCTGATCGCCAACGACAAGCTGCACCACCTGCGGCCCACC
>DATDMU010000055.1:0-4212 GCA_036518615.1 Myxococcales bacterium | reverse complement strand
GACCATCCCGCGCGCGACATGCAGGACACCTTCTTCCTCGACGCGGCCTCGCAGCCCGCGCCGCCGCCGGGCTCGCCGCCCACGCAGGGAGCGATGCAGCAGCTCCTCCTGCGCACGCACACGAGCCCGGTGCAGGTGCGCGCGATGCTCGGGCAGAAGCCGCCGGTGCGCATCATCGCGCCCGGCAAGGTGTACCGCTCCGACTCCGACCCGACGCACACGCCCATGTTCCACCAGGTGGAGTGCCTTCACGTGGAGGAGGGCATCTCCATGGCGCACATGCGCGGCACCCTGGACGCGTTCGTGAAGGCGTTCTTCGGGCCCACCATCCAGACGCGCCTGCGGCCCAGCTACTTCCCCTTCACCGAGCCCTCCGCCGAGGTGGACATCTCCCATCCGCTCTGCGGCGGAAAGGGCTGCAAGCTGTGCAAGGGCACCGGCTGGCTCGAGGTGCTGGGCGCGGGCATGGTCAATCCCGACGTGCTCGCGGGGGTGGGCTACGATCCGGAGCAGATCACCGGCTACGCCTTCGGCGTGGGCATCGACCGGCTGGCCATGCTGCGGCACGGCCTCGACGACCTGCGCACGCTCTTCGAGAACGACGTGCGCTTCCTGGAGCAGCTATGAAGATCTCGCTCAGGTGGCTGCGCGAGCTGTGCCCGGTCTCGCTCTCCGACGACGAGATCGCCACGAAGCTCACCGGCATCGGGCTGGAGGTGGAAGGCCGCGAGCGGCGCGCCATCGGCGAGGGCGTGGTGGCGGCGCGCGTGGTCACGCGGACGCCGGTGGAGGGCAGCGATCACCTGAGCCTCTGCCAGGTGGACGATGGGCAAGGCACGCACCAGGTGGTGTGCGGCGCGCAGAACTACGCGGCAGGGGATCTGGTGCCCATGGCCCGTCCCGGGGCGACGCTGCCGAACGGCATGGTGATCAAGCGCGCGAAGCTGCGCGGCGTGCAGAGCGACGGCATGCTCTGCTCGCAGCGCGAGCTGGGGCTCTCCGACGACCACAGCGGGCTGATGATCCTGCCTCGCGACGCCAGGGTCGGGACGCCTCTCGACGAGCTGCTCGGGCTGCCCGACACGGTGCTGGAGATCAACGTCACCCCCAACCGCCCCGACGCGCTCAGCCACCTGGGCATCGCGCGCGAGCTGTCGGCGGTGACCGGCGTGCCCGTGCGGGTGCCTTCAGCGCAGCCGGCAGGGAAGGGCGAGCTGCCGGCGAAGGTGGAGGTGTCCGATCCGCAGCGCTGCCCGCGGTACGTGGCGCGCGTGATCGAGGGCGTGCGGGTGGGCCCGTCGCCTTTATCCGTCCAGGAGCGGCTGCGCTCGTGCGGAGTGCGTCCCATCAGCAACGTGGTCGATGCCACCAACCTCGCGCTGCTGGAGCTGGGGCACCCGCTGCACGGCTTCGACCTCGACAAGCTCGCCGGGCACCGCATCGTGGTGCGGCGCGCCCGCGAGGGCGAGCGGATGACCACCCTCGACGGAAAGGAGCGCAAGCTCGTAGCCGACGACCTGGTCATCGCCGACTCCGGGAAGCCGGTGGCGCTGGCCGGGATCATGGGCGGCCAGACCAGCGAGGTGGGCGACGGGACCACGCGCGTGCTTTTGGAGTCCGCCATGTTCGACCCGGCCGGCGTGCGCCGGACCTCGCGCCGCCACGTGCTGCACACCGAGGCGTCGCACCGCTTCGAGCGCGGCATGGACGAGCGCACCGCGGAGCTCGCGGCCGATCGCTGCGCGGAGCTGATCGTGCAGCTCGCCGGCGGCAAGCTCTTGCCCGGCGCCCTCGACGTGTACCCGTCGCCGCGCGAGGCGCCCAGGGTGATGGTGCGTCCCGGCCGCGTCTCGGCGGTGCTGGGCGTTCCGGTGGGCCACGACGAGGTGGACCGCTGGCTGCGCGCGCTGCAGCTCACGCCGGTGGGCGACGGGCGCTGGAGCGTGCCGTCGTGGCGCCGCGATCTGTCGCGCGAGATCGACTGCATCGAGGAGATCGCGCGGCTGCGCGGCTATGACACCATTCCGGTCACGCTGCACCCCGCGGGCATCGGCGAGACGGCGGCAGCTTCGCCGCAGCGGCGGGTGACGGCGCAGGCGCGCGCGGCGCTTTCGGCCCATGGTTTCGACGAGGCGGTGAACTACAGCTTCCTCGCAGAGAAGGACCTGCTCGCGGTCTGCGCGGCGAAGCCGCTGCGGGTGGCAAACCCGCTCACCAGCGAGCAGGGCGCCATGCGCACGACGCTCCTCGCGGGGCTCCTGCGCAATCTCGGCCACAACCGCGCGCGCGGCGTCCACGAGGTGAAGCTGTACGAGCTGGGGCGCGTGTACCTGCCCGAGGCCGACGCGCGCAATCCTTCCGGCGCGCTGGCCTGGCCCACGCACGAGCCGCGCCGGCTGGGGCTTCTGCTCGCGGGAGCCCGCGGCGCGAAGAGCTGGAGCGGCGGCGGCGAGCCGTCGGACTTCTTCGATCTCAAGGGCGCGGTGGAGGACGTGCTCGAGGCGCTCGGCATCGCGGAGGCGCGCTTCGCGCCGGCCGCCGACCCCGCGCTGCACCCGGCGAGCTCCAGCGCGCTCCTGGTCGGAGGCAGGCCCGCGGGGAGGCTCGGGCAGCTGCATCCGGCCGCCGCGGCCCACTTCGAGGTGCCGGCGGAGACCTGGCTCGCCGAGCTGGACTGGGAGGCGCTGCTCGCGCAGGCGCTGGCGCTGAAGCAGCTTCGCGGAGTGCCCAGGTTCCCGGCGGTGGCGCGCGATCTGGCTTTCGTGGTGGATGCGGCGGTGCCCGCGGAGAAGCTGCTCGAGGAAATCCGCGCCGCCGATTCGGGAAAGCTCCTCGAGCACGTGGCGCTCTTCGACGTGTATCGCGGCGCGCCGGTGCCCGAGGGGCGCAAGAGCATGGCCTTCGGGCTCTCGCTGCGCGCGCCCGACCGGACGCTGACCGACGCCGAGGCGGACGCGCTCTGCGGCGCCATCCGCGACCGGCTCCGGCAGCGGGTGGGCGCCGAGATCCGCGCCTAGCCCGGCGCGCTGCGCGGGCTGCGCCGGGCCCAGTCCACGGCGTCGTCGAGGCGGTCCTGGCCGAAGAACAGCTCGCCGCCGACGGTGAAGTCGGGCGCGCCGAAGATGCCCAGGCGCCGCGCCTCGTCGGTGTTGGCGCGAAGCTGCGCCTTGATCTCCGCCGACTGCGCGCGCTCCAGCGCCTGCGCGCCGCCGTCGCCGAAGAGGTCGCAGAGCACCTCCGGGCTCGCGATGTCGCGATCCTCGGCGAAGTTGGCGCGGAAGACGGCGCGGACGAATTCGGGTTGGGCGGCGCCGGCGCAGAGCGCCATGCGGGCCGCGAGGAGGGAGTTGCGCGGAAAGACCGAAGGCCGGCGCCAGGGAACCTGGTGCTTCTCGCAGAGGCGCTCGAGGTCGCGCCACATGTAACGGCCGCGGACGGGCTGCACGTTGAAAGGCGAGTCCTTGATGCCGAGAAGCTCGGTGAAGATGGGGCCGAGAAGGAAAGGGCGGTACGTCAGCGGAACGCCCGCCCGGGCGCAGGCGGCCTCCACGCGCATGGCGGCCACGTAGCTGTAGGTGGAGGCGAAGTCGAACCAGAACTCCATGTGGTGGAAGGTAGCAGACGGGCTGGAAGTGCGCCCGGACGGGTTTCCTGCGGCGTCATGGCGCATGTGGTCAAAGATGCGACGCCGCTGTGCAGCCGCAGATTTACTTGGGGTTTGACCGGCTTGGCAGCCTGCGTGTACTCTTTTTTTCACTATGACCAAGGCCGATGTCATCGAGAGCGTGTGCAACAAGGTCGGGTTCTCCAAGAAGGAATCCGCCGAGATCGTCGAGATGGTGTTCGACACGCTCAAGGACACCCTCGAGCGGGGCGAGAAGATCAAGCTCTCGGGCTTCGGCAACTTCGTCGTGCGCGAGAAGAAGTCGCGCGTCGGCCGCAACCCGCAGACGGGCCAGGAGATCGAGATCAGCGCCCGCCGCGTGCTCACCTTCCGGCCCTCGCAGGTCCTGAAGAACGTCCTCAACAAGGCGTAGTCAGGGCCGGTTCCCGGGATTGACGGGGGCGGGAGCGGATGTTACGACGCTCCCCCCTGTTGGTGTCTGTGCCGGGGCGTAGCGCAGCCTGGTAGCGCACTTGCTTGGGGTGCAAGTGGTCGCTGGTTCAAATCCAGTCGCCCCGACCATCTGAAGGCCGCGATCTGCATCGGGT
>DATDMU010000054.1:0-11151 GCA_036518615.1 Myxococcales bacterium | reverse complement strand
GCTGCACTTCGTCCCCGTAGGCGTGGAGGCGGTCGTCTCTCCTGCAGCGCCGCTGGACGTCGGTCTCCGCTTCCTCCTCGACGGGCTCGTCGCAGGCTGGCCGGCCGGCGGTCCGGGCTATTTCGACCTGCGCAACCTGGTCTTCTGGCTCCGCGTCCGCGTCTGACCGCGATGTAGTCACTGCGCCCGGTGTCTTGGCAGCTCACCGACGCCGCCGTGGGGCGAGCGGGGTGCGGCTTCAGACATGCGGAAAACGCGTTCGGACTGCGGCCGATTCTTAGCCGGTGGGCAGGGCGTTTTCCGAACTCGCCGCAGCCCCGCTCGCCCCACGCCGGCTAGCTGCGCGCGACGGACTCGTGCGCGGCATTCTCTCCGCGCATCAGTTGTTCTTGGATGCGTGCCGCTCGGAGCAACTCGATGCTCTGCGAGTTTGTCACGGCGACGAGCGGGAGAGTCGCGGCGCGGCTGCATCTGGCGCGGTTCGCAGCGTTAACCGGTTAGAAAACATCACGTCCGACGTGATAGATTGGAGCAAGATGAGTACCCTTCCCACGGTGGACTACTCGGCGATGCCTCGGCACATGGCGTGGCGTGCCATGTACCGTCATCAGAGGTACGCGCGTCATCTGTCGCAGCCGGAACTCAACAGGCGATTCCGGGACATCTTCATCAACCTCTTGGTGCTGCAGACCGACGGAAAGATAGGCATCGTCCCGAAGCTCGAAGAAATGGCACGCTGGACCGAGTTGCTCACGCACATGCTCGAGGAATTTAAGTTGCGCCATGGGCCTTACCCTGCCGGGTTCACCCGCGACGTCCTCCATTCGGAACCCTTCCCCGATTTGGTCGGCGCGCTTGGCGATCGTGCTGTTGCTGTCCTAGCAGCACGGAGTATCAACGCGCAAAACACATTCATCAAGTTCGGAAAGCGCGAGTACATGGAGAGGCTTTATGAGCGCGGCGGGCTCCGCATCCAGGCGGCGAGCTTCTATGCGAAGCCGTCTCACAATGGAGCAGTGCGCGACGACGAGCTCGCGCTCGCTTTGTCTTTAGGTCTGTCGCGCGACGACGTTGTCAGACTCGTCAAGAATCCGCAAGACGTTCCCGCCAACGCACCGGGCCAGCGCGTCAACGTGGAGTTTCGTTCGCCCGAAGATTATTGGTTGTACTGCGTCAGCATGGTGATGGAACCGCGGCTTTTTGTCGATTTCGACGCTGACGCATGCGTCATAATCCATGACCAAGCTGCCTTCCGGGCGCGTCTTGCCAATGCCACGCTTCCTGTGCTGCAGCCGGTCGCGACGAGGGATGCGCCTGCATTGTATATCGATCCGCTGTTTCCGGACACCGTTAGTATCGATATCAGATTCGCGAAACACTTCCGGTATACGTATCAGCGCGAACACAGATTCGTATGGGTACCCCGAAATTCAAGGACGACCCTCGGTCACGTTGATGTTGAACTTGGGCCACTGACGGGTATAGCAGAACTGGTTCTGATATGAAGGTGACGTCGCGCACGCATCGCCATCACCTCGACGAGTTGCGTTTGCTCTCCCGCGCGCACAATCAGCACGCGGCGGAGAGGATGTATGGCCGCGCGTTCAGGGCTGCGCGTCAGGGACTCGTCCCGGGACGAGTGGCCCGGCAGCGGATGTAATAGCTTGCGACGGTGAGGATCCTCTACCGCGACGAGCACGTGCTGGTGGTCGACAAGCCCGCGGGCGTGCTCACCGTGCCGGGGCGGCGTGACGCATCAGTCGCGCTGTCGGTCGCGGTGCGGGAGGTCGCGCCGGAGGCGCTGCCGGTGCACCGGCTCGACCGGGACACCTCGGGCGTCCTCGTGTTCGGGCTCGGGCGCGCCGCGCACCGGGCGCTCAACGCGGCGTTCGAGGATCGGCGGGCGGAGAAGAGCTATCTCGCGCTGGTCGAGGGCGACCTGGCCGAGGCGCGCAAGATCGACCTGCCGCTCTCCGCCGGCCGCCGCGGAGGCATGCGTGCCGGTGGCGACCTCGAGGCGGTCACCGAAGTGCGGCCGACGGAGCGCTTCGGCAGGTATACCTGGTGTACCTGCCTCCCCCGCACCGGCCGCACCCACCAGATCCGCGTCCACCTCGCCGCCATCGGGCACCCGCTCGCCGTCGACCCGCGCTACGGCAGCCCAGGCCCGCTCCGCGCAAGGACCCTCTGGGCGGCAGCGCCAGACCCGGAGGCCGTCGTCCTCGACCGCACGCCGCTCCACGCCGCATCGCTGCGGCTGCCGCATCCTTCCGGCAAGGGCTGGCTGCTCGTGGAATCGCCGCTGCCGGCCGATCTCGCCCGCTGCCTCGACCTGCTCCGCGCCGCCCGCCGCGCTACTTCGCCTGGATGAGCGTCTTCACGTCCGCCTTGAAGGCGACCTGGATCTTGTCCGACCGCACTTCCTGCACGAGGCCGATGCCGAACACCGGGTGGTCGATCACCTCGCCGGAGGCGAACTTCTCCCTGGCGGAGTACTTCCGCGCCCGCGCCAGGTCCTTGCCGGCGAGCAGGGCCTCCCAGCTCGTCACCGAAGGCTTCGACTCGCGCCGCTCGCGCACTTCGCGCGGCTCCCAGTTGCCCTTGCGCGGCTCCGCGCCCTCGTGCGCACGGTAGTTGTGCTCGCCCTGGCAGGTGTTGCAGCGGACCCTCACGGGCCGCGAGCCCATCATCGCCAGGATGGTGTGCCCGAGGTTCATCTTGCAGCGGGTGCACCACGCGTCGATGTCGCCGCCGACCTTCAGTGCCGTCGCCATGGAGCCGCGCAGCTTAGACCACAACCCGGCGCAGGTGCGCGCCGATTCGCGTGACAATCTCGTAATTGATGGTTTGTGCCCATGCCGCCAGCTGATCGGCGGACACCTGCTCGTCTCCGTCCCGGCCGAGCAGGGTCGCGGTGAGCGCGCCTTCGCCCTGCGCGCGGGTCACGTCCACCACCACGTGGTTCATCATCACCCGCCCCAGCACCGGGCAGCGCTGGCCTTCCACCAGCACGTGGGCGCGCGACGAGAGCAGGCGCGGATAGCCGTCGAAGTACCCCATCGGCAGCACGGCGATGCGGGTATCCACAGGACAGCGGAAGGTGCATCCGTATCCGACGTAGCTCCCCTTGCGGAGCCATTTGGTCACCTGGCTGTTGCAGCGCCACGAAAGCACCGGCCGCAGCTCGGGAACGCGCCCGGTGAGGGCGCGCATCGAGAGGCGCGTCTCGTTCGAGGGCCACAGGCCGTAGAGGGAGATGCCGGCGCGGACCGCGTCGTACCGCGCGTGCGGCAGGAGCAGCGCCGCGGCGCTGGCGGCGATGTGCCGCTCCAGCTCGCCCGCGCCGCCCAGCGCCTCGCGCAGCCGCCGCGTGCCTTCGTCGAAAGCGGCGAGCTGGCTGAGCGCGTAGGTCTGCTCGGTCACGTCCTCCGTATTGGCGAAGTGCGAGAGCACGCCCACCACCTCGATGGCATCGCGCGCCGCCGCCAGGAAGCCAAGCCCGGAGGGCAGCTCGTCGGGAGTGAACCCCTCGCGCCCGAGGCCCGTGTCGACGTGCACGTGGCCGCGCAGCCGCACGCCCGCAGCGCGCAGCGCAGGGACGAAGCGCTCCTGCCCGCCGTCGGTGAGCGCGAGGTCCACGCCCGCCCGCGCCAGCGCCACCGCCTCGTCAGCGTCCACCGCGCCCAGCACCAGCACCTGCCGCCGCGAAAGGCCTCCCTTCGCCTCGAAGGCGCGCACCTCCAGCGCGTCGTACGGGTCGATGACATAGAGGATGTCGCAGGCCGCGTGCGCGAGCGGCAGCACCTGCGAGAAGCCGTGCCCGTAGGCGTTGCCCTTGAGCACGGCGCCCAGCCGCACGCCTGCGCCGAGCACCTCGCGCAAGAGGCGCGCGTTGTGCGCCAGCGCCTGGGCGTCGATCTCCAGCCAGGACGCCTGCGCGGCGAACCGCGGATGTGGGGGCGGCAGCACCGCGCCACCTTACCGCAAGCGCCGTGCAACAAGTTCAACCGGGGAGGCAACCGCAATCTCGCGCGCGCGGCCATCTCGGGGTACAACCCGCGCGATGGCCGAACAGAGCGCCGCCGAACCGAAGCAGCCGCCGCAGTGGCTCAAGCCGCTGCAGCGCCCCATCGAGATCCTGGGCGAGCTGTCCATCTTCGTGGTGCAGTCCACGCTCTCCATCGTCCGCAGGCCGTACCGCATCGGGCTCCTGATGGTGCAGCTCGAGTTCATGGCCTACGGCTCCATGTTCGTGGTGGGCCTCACCGGCCTCTTCACCGGCATGGTGCTGGCGCTGCAGACGGTCTACGCCTTCGGGCTCTTCAACGCGCAGTCGCTGGTGGGCGCCACGGTGGAGATCTCGCTCGCGCGCGAGCTCGCCCCCATCTTCACCTGCATCGTGCTGGTGGCGCGGGTGGGGTCGGCCGCCGCCACCGAGCTCGGCACCATGCGGGTGACCGAGCAGATCGACGCGCTCGAGACCATGGCGGTGGACCCGCTCAACTACCTGGTCGCGCCGCGCATCCTCGCCGCCGCCATCGCCGCGCCGCTCCTGACCATGCTCTTCAACGCCATCGCGCTCTTCGGCGCCTACGGCATCGCGGTCTGGCTCAAGGACCTCTCGCCCGGCACCTTCCTCAACCGCATCCAGGCGCTGGTGGAGGTGAAGGACATCACCAACGGCCTCGGCAAGGCGTCGGTGATCGGCTTCGTCGTCACCACCATCGCCTGCTACCGCGGCTACCGCGCCACCGGCGGCGCGCGCGGGGTGGGCATCGCCACCACCCAGGCGGTGGTGGGCGGCCTCGTGGCCATCTTCGCCATCGACTACGTCTACACCGCCATCTCGCTCAGCGGCCCGCAGCAGCCCGCGGGAGGATTGGGAGGATGACCCCTCCCGCGGCGCGGCCGGTCCCCGCAGCGCAGCCGGTGATCGACGTGCAGGACCTGTACAAGAGCTTCTCCGGATTCGCCGTCCTCAAGGGCATCAACCTGAGAATGATGGAGGGCACCACCACGGTGGTGCTGGGCGGCTCCGGCAGCGGCAAGACCGTGCTGATGAAGCACATCATGGGCCTCTTCAAGCCGGACCGCGGCCAGGTCATCGTGGACGGGCAGAACGTCTCCACCATGGGCCGGCAGGAGCTCTCCGTCTTCCGCGAGCGCATGGGCATGGTCTTCCAGAGCTCCGCGCTCTTCGACTCCATGACCGTGGGGGACAACGTGGCGTTCCCCATCCGCGAGCACAACCCGGGCCTCAGCGAGGCCGAGATCATGGAGAAGGTGAAGGAGAAGCTGGCGGTGGTCGATCTGCACGATGTCGAACAGAAGTTCCCCGCCGAGCTGTCCGGAGGCATGCGCAAGCGGGTGGGTCTCGCCCGCGCCATCATCCGCGACCCCAAGATCGTGCTCTATGACGAGCCGACCACCGGCCTCGACCCCATCACCACCGAGAGCGTGGACGAGATGATCATCCACGCCCGCGAGCGCCTCCGGGTCACCAGTGTGGTCATTTCCCACGACATCGGGTCTGCCTTTCACATCGGCGACCGGGTCGCGGTCATCAACGAGGGTCGAATCGTGGCAGAGGGAACGCCCGCAGAGCTGCGCAAGACGCAGGAGCCGTTCACCAGGCAATTTCTCGCCACCTGGTTCGGCAGGACTTAGGATCATCTGAGTGCAATCCTTCTGGACGCCGCTGAAAGTCGGATTGGTCGTGGCCCTGGCCGTGGCCGCCTTCGGCTTCGGCCTGTTCCTCATCGGCAGCAACCTGGGCCGCGGGAGCACCTACCGGGTGTACGCGGTCTTCGACGACGCCACCGGCCTGGGCGTGCGCTCGCGCGTGCAGATCGCCGGCATCCCCATCGGCCAGGTGGACGTGGTGGAGCTGGACCAGCGCACCGCCAAGGCGAAGGTGTGGCTGAAGATCCGCCGCGACTTCGTGCTCCACCGCGACGCCGCCATCGCCAAGCGCAGCGAGTCCATCCTCGGCGACTACCTGCTCGACGTCTCGCCGGGCTCGCCCTCCGAGCCGCCGCTCGCCGACGGCGACGAGATCCGCATCGTCATCCGCCAGCCTTCGATGAACGACGTCTTCCAGTCGCTCAACAAGATCGCCGGCGACATCTCCGACATCACCGGCAACCTGCGCAAGGTCCTCGGCGGCACCGAGGGCGAGGACAACCTGCGCACCCTCACCAGCCGGCTCCTGCGCATCAGCGAAGGCATCGAGCGCATCGTCAACCAGAGCGGCGCCAAGCTGGACGCGACGCTGGGCAACTTCCAGCGCTTCTCCGGCGACCTCGCCCACCTCTCCTCCACCGAGCAGGGCGACATCGTCGCCATCCTGCAGAACACCCGCGACGCCACCCGCGACGCGCGCGACATCCTCCGCACCATCGGCGACGCGGTGGGCTCCACGCAGCAGGGCGAGCTCAAGGAGGGGATGAAGAGCCTCAAGTCGAACCTCGCCAAGCTCGACGCCTCGCTCACCAACGTCCAGGAGATCACCGACAAGATCAACAAGGGGCAGGGCACCGTCGGCCACCTGGTCAACGACGACAAGCTGGCCAAGAACCTCGACAAGGCCTCCAGCTCGCTCACCAACCTGCTCGGCAGCGCCGACAGCCTGAAGATCGAGGTCAACGAGCGCAGCGAGTTCTTCATCGGCGTGCTCAACCCGAAGGCGACAGGATCGACGCCGTTCGGCCTCCCGAGCGCGGCCTACTCGCCCTGGGCGAAGAACTACTTCGGGTTCCGCATCATCCCGAAGCCCGACAAGTGGTACGGCTTCGAGATCGTGGACGATCCACGCGGCCTCACTCGAAGGGTGCACGTGATCAACAATCCGCCGAACCCGCCCAACTTTCCCGCGGAGTACGACCAGACGACCACCGAGCGCCAGCTCAAGTTCAGCGCGTACCTGGCCAAGCGGTACGGCTTCATCAGCGGCCGGTTCGGCATCCTGGAGAACACCGGAGGCTTTGGCATCAAGGGGCATTTCTTCAACGACGCCCTCACCGTCTCTCTCGATGCGTTCGAGTTCGCCAACCCTCTCAAGAAATACCCGCGTGTGAAGCTGTACGCCGACTACCGGTTCCTCGATCACCTGCTGATCACGGGTGGCGTCGACGACCTTCCCAACGCAGACCACGACTATGACCCGATCGAGCGCAGCCGCATCATCAGCGGGCGCGACTACTTCATCGGCGCGGGCGTCTTCTTCACCGACGAGGACATCAGCAAGCTGATCGGCCTCGCCGCCTCGCGCTTCTAGGCCCGGCCGCCGAAGGCGGCTCAGGGACCACGCCTGTGGTGTTGGACCTGGACGTTGTGAGACGCGTTCCAGGCGGCATCTCGTTGAACTTCGCCGTGGGGCGTGGTACGTCGCGCGCCCCATGGCCATCGAGCGCACCCTGTCCATCCTCAAGCCCGACGCCCTGCAGAGCGGCGCGATCGGGAAGATCCTCGCGAAGTTCGAAGAGTCGGGCCTCAAGCCCGTCGCGATGAAGATGCTCCATCTCACCCAGCAGGAGGCGGAGGGGTTCTACGCCGTCCACCGCGAGCGGCCCTTCTTCAAGTCGCTGGTCTCCTACATGACCTCCGGCCCGGTGATCGTGCAGGTTCTCGAGGGGGAGAACGCGGTGGCGAAGAACCGCGAGGTGATGGGGGCCACCAATCCCGCCAACGCGGCCGAGGGCACCATCCGCAAGCTGTTCGCGAAGAGCATCGAGGCGAACAGCGTGCACGGCTCCGACTCGCCCGAGAACGCCCGCAGCGAGATCGCGTACTTCTTCGCCCAGACCGAGCTGGTCCGCTACGAGTGGAGACGCTAGCAAGAGCCGCATGCGGCCCTCGTTGACGTCGACGGCGACGTGGCCGCGAACGAGCGCGCAGGCAGACAGCCGACCGGCCGGTTAGCTGCGTCCGACGCGCGCCGCGGTTAGAATCGTCCGGCTTGATTCCGACCTGGCAGTGGATCTCCTTCGTGGGCGGCATCGCGCTCTCCGCCTTCTTTTCCAGCGCGGAGACCGCGCTGACCGCGCTCGGCGAGGCGCGCGTGCAGTCGCTGATCGAGAGCGGCGGGCGCCGGGCCTCGCTCCTGCGCATCTGGCAGAGGCACCCCGACCGCATGCTCTCCGCCCTCCTGGTCGGCAACACCATGGTCAACGTGGGCCTCGGCTCCTTGACCGCGCTGATGGCCGACGCCGGAGGATTCGGGCATGCGGTCGCCGTCCTGACCGGCGTCACCACGGTGGTCCTGCTCATCTTCGGCGAGATCACGCCCAAGACCTTCGCCAAGCGCCACGCCAGCGGCTTCGTGGGTGTGATGATTCCGCTCATTGCGCTCGCCTACTGGCTGCTCTTCCCGCTCGCCTGGCTGTTCGTGCAGATCCCCCGCGCGCTCTCGCGGGCGGCGGGCATGGACGAGACGCCCGCCGAGTCGGTGACCTCGCAGGAGCTGGAGTACCTGATCGCCATGGGCGCGCGGCAGGGGTCCATCGACAAGGTGCGCGAGGAGCTGCTCTCCAGCGTGCTCGCCTTCACCGAGGTGCTGGTGAAGGAGATCATGATTCCCCGCACGCAGGTGGTTGCGCTGGAGGAGACCGCCACCTACGACGAGACGCTCAAGCTGGTCACCGAGAGCGAGCTGTCGCGCATTCCCGTGTACCGCAACAGCCTCGACGAGGTGGCGGGCGTGCTGCACGCGAAGACGCTGCTCGCCGACGTGAAGAAAGGCATCTCCGCGGACCAGTTCCAGCTCGCCAAGTACATCCGCAAGCCCTTCTTCGTGCCGGAGACCATGAAGGTGTCGCGGCTGCTCACCGAGATGCAGAAGCGCCGGACGCACCTCGCGGTGGTGGTGGACGAGTTCGGCGGCACCAGCGGGATCGTCACGCTCGAGGACGTGGTCGAGGAGATCGTGGGCGAGATCCACGACGAGAGCGACGTGGAGGAGAAGCGGCTCAAGATCCTCTCCGACGGGGTGATCCTCGCCGACGCGCAGGTCTCCATCCGCGACCTCGAGGAGCACCTGGGCGTGGAGTTTCCCCCGGGGGGCGACTACGAGACGCTGGGCGGCTTTCTGACCGCCACCGCCGGCCGCGTGCCGCCGCCGGGCTCGCTGGTGGTGTGGGGCGGGCTCACCTTCACGGTCAAGGCCGCCGACGATCGCCGCGTCCAGAAGGTGGAGATCGCCCGCAAGCCCGCGGCCGGCGCCGCCGCCACCACCGGCCTTCACAACGCGCCGGAGAAGGCGCAGCCCACGCTGCAGGCGTCGGTTCCGCCGGAGAAGGTGCACTGACCGTGCTGCCCGTGGTGCAGGAGGCCCGCCAGGACCTGCGCTCGATGAGCCTCGCCGAGCTCTCCGCGCTGGTCGCGCGGCTGGGCGAAAAGCCCTACCGGGCGAGGCAGCTCCAGTCCTGGTTGCACCGCAAGGGCGTGGAGTCGCTGGAGGCGATGACCGATCTGCCTCGCGCCTTCCGGGAGAAGCTGGCGAAGGAGGCGCGGCTCGACACCCTGTCGGTGGACGCCGTCCAGCAATCGTCCGACGGCACGCGCAAGTACCGGCTGCGCACCCGGGACGGGAAGTTCGTCGAGAGCGTGTACATGCCAGAGGAGGCGGGCGCGCAGGGGTTCGATCCAGAGGCCGAGGAGGACGACGCCTCCGCCGGCGGGAAGGGTCCGCGCGTGCGCCGGACGCTCTGCGTCTCCACCCAGGTGGGCTGCGCCATGGGCTGCGGCTTCTGCATGACCGCCACCATGGGGCTCGTGCGCAACCTCAGCGCCGGGGAGATCTGCGACCAGGTCTACCGCGTCAACGCCGACTTGCGCGCGCTGGGCGTTCCCGGCGACCGCCCGCTGACCAACCTCGTCTTCATGGGCATGGGCGAGCCGCTGCACAACTACGACAACGTGATCCGCTCGCTGGACCTGCTCCTCGCCGAGGAGGGGGCGAACTTCTCCCACCGCCACGTCACCGTGAGCACGAGCGGGCTGGTGCCGAACATCCTGCGCTTCGGCGAGCAGACCCAGGTCAAGCTCGCGGTCTCGCTCAACGCCACCACCGACGAGCAGCGCGCCCGGCTGATGCCGGTGGACCGCAAGTGGAACATCGCCGCGCTCATCGACGCGGTGCGGAAGTTCCCTTCCCGGCAGGGCCGCCGCGTGACCTTCGAGTACGTGCTCCTGCGCGACGTGAACGACTCGGACGAGGACGCGGCCCGGCTGGCGGCGCTCCTCGAAGGGCTTCCCGTCAAGGTGAACCTCATCCCCTACAACGAAAACCCCGGCCTCGGTTTCGGCGATCCCGGGGCCGCGCGCCTGCAGGCGTTCCGCCGCATCCTCTCCGCGCGGGGAGTCACCGCCATGGTGCGCAAGAACCGGGGCCGCGACATCGCCGCCGCCTGCGGGCAGCTCGCGGTGGCGGGGCGCTAGCAGGGCGCCTGGTGGCGCCCGCTGTCCCGGCGGTGCCGCGGAAGTCCGCGCGCCGCGTCGGGGGAGCGTGCACGCGGCAATTGACCAACGGCCCGGCCCGTGCGAAACCCGCGCGCGGTGCTAGGCGTCATCGGCGGTTCCGGCCTCTACGATCTGCCCGGCCTCGAAGGCGTGCGCCGCGAGCAGCTGCGCACTCCGTTCGGCGAGCCCAGCGACGCCATCGTCGTGGGAAGGCTCGGCGGACAGCAGATCGCCTTCCTCTCCCGCCACGGCAAGGGCCACCGCTACTCACCGAGCGAGGTTCCGTACCGCGCCAACCTCCATGCCTTGAAGCAGCTGGGCGTCACGCGGGTGATCTCGGTGAGCGCGGTCGGCTCGATGAAGGAGGAGATCGCCCCGGGGCACCTCGTCCTGCCTTCGCAATACATCGACCGCACTTTGTTACGTCAGCGCAGTTTCTTCGGCGAAGGGGTGGTCGCGCACGTCTCCTTCGCGGATCCGGTCTGCCCGCAGATCCACGAGCACCTGCGCTCGGCCTGCTTCGCCGCCTCCGCCACCGTGCACGCGGGCGGCACCTACCTGTGCATCGAAGGACCGCAGTTCTCCACCCGCGCCGAGAGCGAGCTGTACAGGGGCTGGAAGGTGGACGTCATCGGCATGACCGCGCTGCCGGAGGCAAGGCTCGCCCGCGAGGCGGAGCTCTGCTACGTGACC
>DATDMU010000053.1:0-2856 GCA_036518615.1 Myxococcales bacterium | reverse complement strand
TCTCCACCTTCACCTCCGGGTTCGCGCTCTTCGCCGAGCGCCGCTTCTTCTGGCACGGCGTGCCCTTCGGCCCCAAGGAGGTGGGCTTCGTCTTCATGTACTCCGGCTTCCTCGGCATCATCGTGCAGGGGTTCATGCGCCAGGGCGCCATGGTGAAGCGCATCGGCGAGGTGCGCCTCGTGACCCTGGGCTTCTTCTGCGCGGCGGTGGGCTACGTCGTGCTGGGCTTCAGCTTCGGCGTCGCCATGCTGCTGCTGGCGGCGAGCTTCTCCTCGTTCGGCACCGGCGTCCTGCGCCCCGCGCTGACCAGCCTGATCACCCAGCAGGTCTCGCGCACCGAGCAGGGAGTGGTGCTGGGCCTCAACCAGTCGCTGCTCTCCATCGCGCAGATCGTGGCGCCGGCCATCGCCGGCGCGCTCATCGATCGCGGCCACCTCACCGTCTGGGCGCTGTGGGCGGGCGCGATCATGGCGGTGGCGCTGGTGCTGAACTTCAGGGCGCGGGAAGCGCGGCAGCAGGCGCAGGCGGCCGCCTGAAGATTCGTGGTTTGCGGCGCCGGCACTCCTGCGTTACGCTCCCTGGGTTGGCGAAAGGAGGTGATGCAATGGCGAGTCACACGAAGGCTTCTGCCATCTGCGTCGCCTCGACGGGTTCGCGCCGCTAGGTTGCGGCAACCGACGAGCGGCGTGCAGGCAATGCCGGGACGCCCGGGAGACACTGACGCTCCCGGGCGTCTTTTTTCTACGGCTTCACCCTCGGGAAGAAGGGCGCGCTGATTCCGTTGGCGGTCGACTTCGCCTGGATGGCTCCCGCGGGCTGCGGCACACCCACGACGAGCAACGTGTAGATGCCGTTGCCGGCGTTGGTGAAGCTGCCCAGCGGCGTCGGATCGAAGATGAAGCCGTTGACGGTGGCGTACGGCTGCAGCATCAGCGCGATGTTCGGCGAGATGCAGCTGGAGGTGGCGGCGACGTCCAGCCGGAACTTCTTGATGCGGTACTCCGCGCTGGTGATGGTCACCGCGTCCGGCGGCGGGAAGATCGTCACCGTGGTGACGATGATCGATTCGGTTCCGTCGGGATTGATCACGATGATGGTCAGGGTGACGACCACCGGCGGGCTGTCGCACGCCAACACCGGCGCGTCGAACTCCAGCATCGCGGTGCTGGGTCCCGTCGACGTCACCGTCAGGTTCAGGAGCGCTGGCGTTCCCGACTGCGTCACCATGAAGGTGAGCGGCTGCGGCGGGACGTTCGGATCGGTCGCGCTGAGCGGCACGACGACGTGAGCGCCCGATTGCGCCGAGATGGGCGGGACCGGATTGACGACCGGCGGGAACGTCGGGTCCACGGTGATGGTGGTGCTGGCCGTGGCCGAACCGCATGCGTTGGTGGCCGTGAAGGTGACGGCGACGGCGACGGCCACGCCCGTCTTCACCGCGGTGAAGACGGGATCGATGGCGGCGGGATCGGAGAGCGAACCGCTGCTGACGGTCCAGAGGAAGGTGAGCGGCACGATGCCGGTGGCCGTGCCCGCCAGCTGGATGCTGCCGCCCGACGCGACGGCGTACGGGCCGCCCGCATCCGCCGTCGGGAGGGGGCAGACGTCCGCCCGCGCGGGTGCCGCGGTGAAGAGGATCGAGATTGCCAATGCAATGGTTTGTGGCCGCAGGAACGATCCCGGGCCGGCATCCGTCTCGTGACGCATGCGACGCCTCCAGCGCGACGGTCCACTCAGGACCTTCGGAGCGCCCGCGGGCTCGGGGGAGCCGCGGGCATGTCCTTGGAGCAGCATGAACAGTGCCGCCCGGCGGAAACATCGGAGTCAACCGCCGATTGCCCAATCACGAGGCGCGAGCTTCAATCCGCGGAAAATCTTGCGGCCCGTCACCCGACCGCCGAAAACCTTGCGTGCGTCGGTCCAGCCGGGGAGATTTGCTCAGATGACTTCGATGCGCGCCGAGTTGGCCTTCGTCCGCGCCAGGCGGCGGTCGCGCGTGACGAGCGTGGTGTCCAGCGCCTCGGCGAGGGCGACGTAGACCGCCTCGTACGCCGGCAGGGAATGACGGAACTCCCAGGCGCGATCGAGCAGCGAGGCGTGCGGATATCTGCGGAACGGGAAATCCGCCAGATCGCTGATGGCTTGTTCCCCTCGCGCGGCGTCGAGCTCGCCCGACAGCGCATAGCGGCGAAGCACCTGCGCCACCTCCACGTCGAGCAGATGCGGCACATGGACCGTCTCCGCGGGATCGAGCAGTCGCGCAGCAATCGGCGCCGCCGCATCGCCGCCCAGCAGCAAGTCGACCACCGCGGAAGCATCGGCGACGATCACCGCCGGTCGCGCTCCTGCCGGATGATGGCCGCGGACGGGATGCGGACCTTCACCCGCGGCCGGGAGAGCAGCCGCTGGCGCAGCTCTTCCAGTGTCGGCTGCTCGGCAAGGCGGCGCGCCTCGCGGCCGAGCGACTCGGACAAGGTGACGCCCTCCCGGGCGGCCCGGATCTTGAGCTTGCGATGGACCTCGTCGGAGACGTTGCGGATCTGGATCATGCGCGACATGCGATCCACATGTTCACATGCTTGCAGCATGTCGAGGTCGGACATGCAGGATTCTGCAAGCGCGGGAGCTGCGTGAAGAGCTACGACCCGCCTTCGACGAGGAGGCGCCAATGACTACGCTGCACAAGGAGATCCTGCTCGACGTGTCCGCCGGGCTGGTCTGGGACGCCGTCCGCGAGGTGGGCGCGCTGCATACGCGGCTGGTGCCCGGCTTCGTCCGCGACACGCGCCTCGAAGGCGAGGCGCGCGTGGTCACCTTCGACAACGGAATGGTCGTGCGCGAGCCAATCATCTCCGT
>DATDMU010000052.1:0-13153 GCA_036518615.1 Myxococcales bacterium | reverse complement strand
CAGCGGCTGGTGGACGAGTCGGAAGGGCTCGACCTGCACATCGCCTCGTTCGAGGACGAGGAGCCGCGATGAGCCTGCGCGCAAAGCTCCTCCTCGCGCTGGCGCCGCTGGCGCTGGTGCTGGTGGTGCTGGGCACCGTCTCGGTGCAGGGGATGAGGAGCCTCGGCGAAGGCTCGCAGCTCATCCTCAAGGACAACTACCGGAGCGTGCTCGCGGCGCAGAGCATGAAGGAGGCCATCGAGCGCATCGACAGCGCGGCGCTCTTCCTGGTGGCCGGCCGCCGCGAGCAGGCGCTGGCGCAGGCGAATCCCAACCTCGCCGCCTTCGAGGCGCAGCTGAAGGCGCAGGAGAGCAACATCACCGAGCCCGGGGAGGCCGAGGCCACCCGCGACCTGCGCCGCGTCTGGAACGAGTACCGCGACGAGTTCGAGCGCTTCAGCGCCGCGGCCGGAGGCGACCCGGGCGCGGCCTACTTCGAGCGCGTCTTTCCCGCCTTCTCCCGGGTCAAGGCCGCCGCCGACCGCATCCTCTTCATCAACCAGGACGCCATGGTGATGAAGAGCGAACGGGCGCGCCGCGCCGCACAGCGCGGCACGGCCCTGATGATCGCCGCCACGCTCGCCGCCTTCCTGGTCGGACTCTTCGCCTCCGGCGCGGTGACCACGCGGCTGCTCCGCCCGCTCGGCGTGCTCACGCTGGCGGTGCGCCGGATCGCGCAGGGCGACCTCCATGTCCGCGCCGACGTCCAGGTGCGCGACGAGATCGGGCAGCTCGCGAGGGAGTTCAACACCATGGTCGCGCGCCTCGACGAGTACCGGCGCAGCTCGCTGGGCGAATTGCTCCAGGCGCAGCAGGCGGCGCAGGCGGCCATCGACAGCCTGCCCGATCCGGTGGTGGTTCTGGCAGCCGACGGAGCGGTCCTCAACGTGAACAGCTCGGCGGAAGCCCTGCTCAAGCCCGCGCCGGGGACCGATCCGTTCGCCGCGGCCCCGCCGGATCTGCGCGCCGTGCTCGAACGGGTGCGCGCTCACGTCCTCGCCGGCAAGGGCCCTTATCTCCCCCGCGGCTACGAGGAGGCCGTCGCGGTGCCGGGGCCGGACATGGCGCGCCATCTGTTGCCGCGCGCGACGCCGCTCTATTCCGGGGAGGGCGGCATCCAGGGCGCCACCATCGTGCTGCAGGACGTGACCCGGCTGATGCGCTTCGACGAGCTGAAGAACGACCTGGTGGCCACCGTCGCGCACGAATTCAGGACGCCGCTCACTTCGCTGCGCATGGCGGTGCACCTCTGTATCGAGGGCGCCGCCGGGCCGATCACCGAGAAGCAGGCCGATCTCCTGCAGGCGGCGCGCGGGGATTGCGAGCGGCTGCAGGCCATCGTCGACGACCTGCTCGACCTTTCGCGCATCCAGTCGGGCAGGGTGGTCGTCTCGCCGGTGCCCATCCCGGCGAAGACGCTGGTCGACGGCGCAACCGCGGAGCAGGCCGCCGCCGCGGAGGCCGTGGGCGTGGACCTGGTGGGGACCGTGGTCGAGCCGGTGCTCCCCGTGCGGGCCGATCCGGAGCGCGTGTCGCTCGTGCTCTCGAACCTGATCCAGAACGCCATCCGCTACAGCCCCCAGGGCGCCGCGGTGGAGCTGCGCGCCGAGCCGGACGGCGGGGTGGTGCGGTTCACCGTGACCGACCACGGCCCGGGAATTCCGCCCGACCAGCGCCAGCGCGTCTTCGAGAAGTTCGTCCGGCTTCCCGGCGCCAAAGGGCACGGCCTCGGGCTCGGGCTCTACATCTCCCGCGAGATCGTCCTCGCCCACGGCGGCGATCTGGGAGTGGCGGACGCCCCCGGCGGAGGCAGCCGCTTCTGGTTCACCCTTCCGGTGGTCAGCTAGACTCGTACTTCTTCCGCTTGCGGTAGAGCGTCGAGGCGTCGATCCCCAGCACCCGCGCCGCGTCCTCGAGGGTGGCGGTGCGCGCCAGCACGCGCAGGATGTGCTCGCGCTCCACCTCCTCGACGGTGAAATCGCCCCCCACCTGCGCGAGCGCGCCGCCGTGCGCCGCGATGCGCTCCGGCAGCGCCTGCGCCTCGAGGATCCGTCCCGGCGAGAGGATCACCGCGCGCTCGATGGCGTTGCGCAGCTCGCGGACGTTTCCCGGCCAGGGATAGGACCGCAGCGCCTGCAGCGCCTCCGGCGACAGCTCGCGGCCGGCGCCGCGGGAGAAGAAGGAGAGGAAGCGCTTCGCCAGGGCGTCCACGTCCTCGCTCCGCTCGCGCAGCGGGGGCACCGTCACCTCCACCACGTTGAGCCGGTAGAGCAGGTCCTCGCGGAACCGGCCCGCCTTCACCTCGGCGTCGAGGTCGCGGTTGGTCGCCGCCACCACCCGCACGTCCGCCGTCCGCGTCCGCGTCTCGCCCACGCGCTCGAACTGCTTCTCCTGCACGAAACGGAGCAGCTTGGCCTGGAGCGCGGGCGACATCTCGCCGATCTCGTCGAGAAAGACGGTGCCGTGCTCCGCCGCCTCCACCTTGCCGGGCTGGTCGCGGACCGCGCCGGTGAAGGCGCCGCGGGTGTGCCCGAACAGCTCGCTCGCGAGCAGCTCGTCGGTGAGCGTGGGACAGTTCACGGTGACGAACGGCGCCGCCGCCCGCGCGCTCCAGGAGTGGAGCACCCGCGCGAGCACGCCCTTGCCGGTGCCGTTCTCCCCCCGGAGCAGCACCGGCACGTCATGCGCCGCGGCCTGCCGGATGACCTCGAGCACGGCCCTCATCTTCGGCGAGGAGGTGGAGAGATCCGCCTCGGGCACCGCCTGCGCGACCTGCGCCTCGAGGTCCACCACCCGCCGCTCGATGATCTGCCGCTCGCGCAGCCGCTCCACCACATGCCGGATCTGCGCCGGCGTGAACGGCTTGGGCAGGTAATCGCGGGCGCCGCGCTTGATCGCCTCCACCGCCGTCTCGAAGGTGGCGAAGGCGGTGATGATCACCACGTCGAGGATGGGGCGCTCTGCGAGGAGGCGGGGCAGCAGATCGAGCCCGCTCTCCTGGCCGAGGCGCAGATCGAGGAAGGCCAGGTCCACCGGTTCGCGAACCAGCGCATCCAGCGCCGCGGCCCCCGTGGCTGCTTCCAGCACCCGCAGCCCCATTCCTTCCAGGCAGACGCGCAAGGTGGAGCGGATGTTCTTCTCGTCGTCGATGACGAGCACGCGCGCGCGGGAGCCGGTTCCTTCGTCGCTCAACGAAAGCCTCCACGGGCGGGGCGCGCAAGCGACCCCGCTGCCGCCGCATCATCCCCGCGAACAGGGCGGCAAGGAAGCCACGCTTGCAGAGGCCATGCCCGGCCGCGGCCCTGCGAAGGGCAGGCGTCCGCCATGCAAGATGCACGATCCCCCATGATCGCTCATTGCGATCTGCAAGACCTGCGGGCCTCCGGCGCTGCCGCGCCCCTCCGACGCGGGTCGCGGCGCGCTGCTTGCTTCCTGCATCCTGCATGACCACGCCCGCACCCTCCGTTCCGCCCGGGCCCGAGGAGCGCCCGCGCGCAGCGCAGCGCCTGCGGCGATTCCTGCTCGGACGCCCGAAGGATCTGCAGGATCCCCACCTCTTCCGGCACATCTCGCTGGTCGCCTTCCTTGCCTGGGTGGGGCTGGGCGCGGACGGCCTGTCGTCTTCGGCGTACGGACCCGAGGAGGCGTTCAAGAACCTGGGCGAGCACACCTATCTCGCCGTCTTCCTCGCCGGCGCCACCGCTTTCACGGTGCTGATCATCGCCGCTTCCTACAGCCGGGTGATCGAGCACTTTCCCTTCGGCGGCGGCGGCTACGTGGTCGCCTCCCGCCTGCTCGGCCCGCGCGCCGGCGTCGTCAGCGGCTCCGCGCTGATCGTCGACTACGTCCTCACCATCTCCATCTCCATCGCCGCCGGCGGCGATGCCGTCTTCAGCGTGCTCCCCGACGGCGCGCGCTGGGCGAACCTGGCCATCGTCGGGCTCCCCCTCAAGCTGCACGTCGAGCTGGCGGGAATCTTGGTCCTGGTGGTGCTCAACCTGCGCGGCGTCAAGGAATCGGTGACGGCGCTGATGCCCATCTTCCTCGTCTTCCTTCTCACCCACGCGCTGGTGATCGCGGCGGGCATCGGCCTGCACCTCGGGCGCGTGCACGAGGTGGTCGGCCAGGTCTCGACGGGCCTCTCGCACGGCATCGCCACGCTCGGCACCGGCGGGCTGCTCCTGCTCTTCGTCCGCGCCTATTCGCTGGGCGGCGGCACCTACACCGGCATCGAAGCCGTCTCCAACGGCCTGCAGATCATGCGCGAGCCGCGGGTGCACACCGGCAAGCGGACCATGGTGTACATGGCGCTCAGCCTCGCGCTCACGGCCGCGGGCATCATCCTCTGCTACCTGTTGCTCGACATCCGCTACGCCGATCCCGACCACACCATGAACTCGCTCCTCGCCGCGAGGCTCGCGGGGAACATCCAGCTCTTCGGATTGCCGGTGGGGAGGTGGTTCGTCTTCGTGACGCTGCTGTCCGAGGCGCTGCTCCTCTTCGTCGCCGCGCAGGCGGGCTTCATCGACGGCCCTCGCGTCATGGCCAACATGGCGCACGACTCGTGGTTTCCCCACCGCTTCAGCGCGCTGAGCGACCGGCTCACCATGCAGAACGGCGTGTTGCTGATGGGCGGGGCGGGTCTCGCCATGCTGCTCTACACGCGCGGGCGGGTGGACGCGCTGGTGGTGATGTA
Source organism: Myxococcales bacterium (assembly GCA_036518615.1). Taxonomy (GTDB): domain Bacteria; phylum Myxococcota; class Myxococcia; order Myxococcales; family 40CM-4-68-19; genus 40CM-4-68-19. Next base: position 8,418 of record DATDMU010000052.1, on the reverse strand, counting down.
CTCGATCAACGTCTTCGTCACCTTCTCGCTCACGCAGATCGCGATGATCCGCTACTGGCTCAAGCGCGAGACGCGCACCCGGCAGCGCGACTGGAAGAGCCACATCTGGATCCACGTCGTGGGAGGGGTGCTCTGCGTCACCATCCTCACCATCACGGTGGCCGAGAAGTTCGCCGAAGGCGGCTGGCTCACCGTGGCCGCGACCGGCGCGCTGATCGCGCTGTGCATGGCCATCCGCCGCCATTACACGGGCGTGTTCGCGCGGCTCAAGCGGCTGGACGAGATCCTCGCGGCGCTGCCGTCGGGTCCCGCCGCCCGGCAATCGCTGGATCCGGCGAAGCCCACCGCCGTGCTGCTGGTGGGAGGATATTCCGGCCTCGGCGTGCACTCGCTGCTCACCGTGCTGCGGCTCTTTCCCCGCTACTTCAAGAACGTGCTCTTCGTCACCGTGGGGGTCGTGGATAGCGCCACCTTCCAGGGCGTGGAGGAGGTGGACCGCGTGCGCGCGGAGGCGGAGGAGGGTCTGCAGAAGTACGTCCAGCACGCCGAGCGCATGGGCCTGCCTTCCGACTACCGGCTCTCGATGGGGACCGAGGCCGTGTCGGAGTCGGTGCGGGTGGCGGGAGAGATCGCGCGCGAGTTTCCCCGCGCCATCTTCTTCGCCGGAAAGCTCATCTTCGAGCGGGAGAGGTGGTTCGACCGGCTGCTGCACAACGAGACCGCCTACGCCATGCAGCGGCGGCTCCAGTTCGCGGGCCTGCAGATGGTGGTCCTGCCGGTCCGCGTGCTGGAATGATCACTCCTCGCCGCCGTACTTGAACGACAGCTTCACCTTGGCCCGGAAGGCGGTGACCTTGCCGTCCTCCACCACCAGATCGAGCTTGTCCACCTCCGCCACGCGAAGGTCGCGCAACGACTTGGAGGCCTGCTTCACCGCGGTGCTCGCCGCCTTCTCCCAGGACTCGCTGCTCGTTCCCACCAGCTCGATGATCTTGTAGACGCTCTCTGCCATGACGTCTCCTCCAATGCGACGGGTCGCCGCGTGCAGGATGCTTCTACACCCGCCGCGATATTTCCGATTGTTGCTCGCGCAATCCGCGGCATGCGGCTTGCGTTACCAGCGGGCATGCCGTCACTCTCCTGTGCTTGCGCCCACTTGCCCGTCTTTGCTGCCCGTTCTGCCGGGGCGGCGCTCCCCGCCGGGGAAGATCGCCCCGCCCTCTCGCGGTTCGCGGACGTGGTGCGGAGCAACCAGGCGCGCATCCTGCGCCTCGCCACGGGCATGCTGCGCGACCCCGACGTCGCGCAGGACGTGGCGCAGGAAACCTTCGTGCGCGCATTCCGCTTCTACGGCTCGTTTCGCAGCGAGGCGGCGCTCTCCACCTGGCTCTACCGCATCGCGGTGAACCTCTGCATCGACGCGCAGCGAAAGCAGGCGCGGACCGAGCGGCTCGCCGACGACGACGAGCGCGCCGAGCGGCCGGACCCCTCGCCTCTGCCGGACCGCGCGCTGGAGGTGCGGGAGCTGGCGAGGCATGCGGAGGCCGCGCTCCAGACTCTCTCGCCCGACCACAAGGCCATCCTCGTGCTGCGCGAGGTGGAAGGGCTCTCGTACGCGGAGATCGCCCGCGTCCTGCGCATCCCCAAGGGCACCGTGATGAGCCGGCTCTTCCACGCGCGGTCGAATCTGCAGCGCTCGGCGCACGCCCTCGCAGGGTAGGAAACCTGCGGCAGCACGCCGCGGCGACGGCGGGTTACCCTGCGCGCATGACCGACACCGCGCAGCCGCAGCTGACGCGCTTCGCCTGGCTCTCCATCGCCGCCGCCGTGGTCACCATCGCGCTCAAGACCGGCGCCTTCTGGCTCACCGGCTCGGTGGGCCTGCTCTCCGACGCGCTGGAGTCGGTGGTCAACCTGGTCGCCGCGATGATGACGCTGTGGATGCTCGCGCTCTCCTCGCGGCCCGCGGACGAGGCCCACGCCTACGGCTACACGAAGGCCGAGTACTTCGCCAGCGGCACCGAGGGCGCGCTGATCCTGCTCGCCGCCGCGAGCATCGCCTGGACCGCGGTCCCCCGGCTGCTGGCGCCGCGGCCCATCGACCAGGCCGGCATCGGCCTCGTCGTCTCCGCCGCGGCCTCGCTGGTGAATCTGCTCGTCTCGCGGGTGCTGCTGCGCGCCGCCCGCTCGAACCACTCCATCGCGCTCGAGGCCGACGCGCACCACCTGATGACCGACGTCTGGACCTCGGTGGGCGTGCTCTGCGGGATCGCGCTGGTGGCGCTCACCGGGTGGCACCGCCTCGACCCCATCGTCGCGCTGGTGGTCGCCGCCAACATCGTCCGCACCGGGGTGCAGCTCGTCCGGCGCTCCGCATTGGGATTGATCGACGTCGCGCTGCCGGCGGAGGAGCAGAAGGCGCTGGGCGAGGTGCTGGGGCGCGACCGGGGCGAGACGGTGCGCTTCCACGCCCTGCGCACGCGCCAGGCTGGGGCGCGGCGATTCGTGTCGGTGCACGTGCTGGTGCCCGGGGCATGGACGGTGCTGCGCGCCCACGACCTGGTGGAGGAGGTCGAACGCGAGATCCGCGAGGCCATCCGCAACGTGACGGTATTGACGCATATCGAGCCCATCGAGCACCCCTCGTCCTACGAGGACATGTCCCTCGATCGCCCGCCCGCTGCGCGCTGACGGGAGCGCGGTCGGAGGCCGCAGGCCGCAGCATTGGCGGAATTGGCCTCCTCTTGCGAAGCATCGGGCCGGGGAGCAGCATGCGCTCGCCGTTCGCCGGAGTGCGGGCAGACGGAAAGGGGGCTCACATGGCAAAGGCTGCGCTTTGCGTGGGAATCAATGAATACGTCAATTATCCCGACGCCACCCTGAAGGGGTGCGTCAACGACGTGCAGCAGATGAAAGGCGTCCTCAAGGACTTCCTCGGCTTCGCCGATTCCGACATCGTCGAGCTGACCGATCGCGCCGCCACCAAGGACGCGATCCTCGGGGAGCTGACCGCCATGGTGGACGGGGCGAGGAAGGGGCAGTTCGACTACCTCGTCTTCAGTCTCTCCAGCCACGGCACGCAGATCCCCGACGTCAGCGGCGACGAGGCCGACAGGTTCGACGAGGCCTTCTGCCCGACCGATCTCGCGCAGGCGGGCGACCACTGGGACCCGAAGCACGTCATCAGCGACGACGAGCTCAACGCGATCTTCAGCAGGCTGCCGCAGAGCGTGCTGCTCGAGGTCTACCTCGACACCTGCCATTCCGGCGACGGGCTCCGCGGCATCGACATGCTGCTCGGCCGCAGGCCGCGCTACCTGCCGCCTCCCACCGCGAAGGGTTGCAGGGAGCTGCAGGATCTGGCGCCGCGCGGCGTGAACCGGCTGCTCGTTCGCAGCGGCGTCGTCCACCACATCCTCTGGTCGGCGTGCCGCTCCGACCAGACCAGCGCCGACGCGAACATCGACGGCGGCTGGCACGGCGCGTTCACCTGGTATTACTGCAAGGAGATGCGAGAGACCCGCAACGCGCTCTCGAGGACGGACCTGCTCAAGAAGGTGCGCAAGGACCTGGCGGGGCACTACTCGCAGGTGCCGCAGCTCGAGGCGCAGGCGACGGTGCGGAAGGCGCGCGTCGCCGCCGAGGTGCTGTAAGTCGCGGCGAGGGCTCTCTGCGGCGCAGGGCCCTCGCCAGGTTTCACCTGCCGGACGGCAGCTCGACCACGAATGCGAAGCCTCATTTTCCCTTGGCTGGCTTCAACACCGACCCGAAGTCGCCATAGAACTGATAGCCGGCCCAATCGCGGTCGGGAAGGGCCCGCACCGCCTTGCGCGCTTTCAGCAGAGCGGCTCCCAGCGACTTTCCTGCGAGAAGGGCACGGTAGAAGACGGAGGTGAACGTGGTTTCGGACTCGTCCTGGATATCCCACGAGGTGGTCATGAAGTTGGCCAGTCCGCCTCGCATCAGCGCTTCGGCGATCCAGTAGAGTCCGGGGACGGTCTGGTTCGGCGGGCTACTGGCGCGCCGGCGGCCACGCACCCGGCCCGCCTCCGCTGCATAGAAGAACACCAGGGACGGAAGCTTCGGGATCCCGATCAGGTCCGCTCCGCTGAGGATCTCCGTGTCTGCGCAGATGAGCCCGCAGCGCGAAGATCCCTGCCAATCAAAGAGCGCGTGCCCCGCATAATGCATGCAGTCGAATTTGCCGGTGCGCAGCGCCGCGAGGATCTCGGCCTTGGTGGCGGCTGCACCCGCGAGCGACTTGATCTCGAAGCCCTTGTTCGCCCCGGCGAGGCGCTCGATGCGCCGGCCTTCCTCGTCGGCGCCTGCGAGATCGCCCAGGGAATTCACCACCAGGAGCACGCGCAGCACCGGATCGGACCGGCGTGCTTCGAGCGAACCCGCGGCCGGCGGGCGGTCGGGCAGATAGCGCCTGCTCAGACCACCGGCGAGGGCCGGCGTCCAGCGCCCGATCGTCAGCGTTTCCCACGGAATGCGCCCTGAGAACTCGTCGTGCACGATCACGATGTGCCGGCGTTTCATCTTCGCGAGCGCACGACGGGCTTCGGAGGAAAGGAGCGCGGCGGCGAATTCCCTTCCGAACTGCTCCATATTCCTTTCGCGCCTCGCCACCGCCCCGGCGAACTGCGTCAGCAGCCTTTCCAATCTCGTGGAGTCGACGCTCCGGGTGGTCGAGATGTCGGCTTGCTGCGTCCCAGCCTCCCCGATCGAGACCCGATATTTAAGCCCGCGCGACTGTTCCTCGCGAACGATGACGTGCACCGCATCCTCTCCGGTGTGGCCGCGCACCGTCGAGAGCAGCTCGACGAAGGCCGGGTCGCCCGCCTGTCCGCTCCATCCGGCAAAGTCCGCTGCCTGCAGCGTCCGGAAGCCGATGGGCGGCTCGACTTCGTCGATCCGGATCGGGATCAGGATGTCGTGGTGATGGCCGTAGTCGGCCTCTTCGCTGACCCACCGCGACGCGATCGAGGTCTTCGACCAGACCACCACGATGCATCGTGCCCTCCGCAATTCGCGTTCGAGAACCTCGCGCCAGGTGGAGCCTGGCGGGATGCTGCGGTCCCAGAAAACCCCGATGCCGGAGGCCCGGAACGCATCCGCCAGCGGCCGGATCCGCTCGCGATCCTCCTTTGCGTAGCTGATGAAGACCTGGGCCATTCAAGACCTTGCCCGCCCGCTCAGTTCCCCCGCGCCTGCTTGAGCACGAAATCGTAATTGCCGTAGAGGATGTAGTCGGCCCAGTCGCGGTCGGGAAGGGCCTGCACCGCCTTGCGCGCTTCCAGCATGGAGGCGCCCAGCGATTTGCGGGAGAGCACCGACCCGTAGAACGTCGTGGCAAACGTCTTCGCCGCGGCGTCGCCGACGGGCCAGTAGGTGCTCATGTAATTGGCGATGCCGCCCCGCATCAGCGCCTCGGCGACGCCGTACGATTCGGACACCCTTTCGCTGGCCGGCCTGCTCGTGACCGGACGCCCCCGCACGCGCCCCGCCTCGCAGGCGTTGAAGAAGACCAGCGAGGGCAGGTTGGAGAAACCGGTCAGGTCCGCTCCGCTGAGGATCTCGCGCCTTGCGCAGACCAGCCCCGAGCGCGAAGGCCCCTGCGGGTCGAAGAACGCGTGCCCGGCGTAGTGCACGCAGTCGAACTTGCCGGTGCGCAGGGCGGCGATGATGGCGGTCTTGGTGGCCTGTTCCCGGATGAGCGGGGTGATGTCGATGCCCTCCGTCGCGCCGCCCAGCTGCATGATGCGCTCGCCTTCGTCGTCGGCGCCGGCGAGATCGCCGAGGGGATTCACCACCAGGAGGAGGCGCAGCACCTCCTCCGAGCGGCGCTCCTCCAGCCATGCCGCGACCGGCATGTGGTCGGCGAGGTAACGCCTGCTCAACCCGCCGGCGAGCGCGGGCGACCAGTCGCCCACGGTGAGCGTCTCCCAGGGAATCCTCGCCGCCGGCGCGTCGTGCACCACCACGATGTGCCGGTCCTTCATGGTGGCGAGCACCGTGCACACCTCGGCGGGCAGGGCCATGTCGGCGAACTTCGCGCCATATTGCTGGAGGTCTTTTTCGCCGCCCGCCACCGCGCCGTCGAATCGGGTCAGCAGCGCCTGGAGCTTCTTCGCGTCGATGTCGCGGGTCGCGGTGACGACCGCCGCCTTCATCCCCGAACCGAGGATGGAGACGCGGTAGTCGAGCCGGCCATCCGTCGCCTCCTCGCGAACCATCACGTAGACCGGATCCTCGGCCTGGGCGAGCGGCCGCGGCGCCTGCGGCGCAGGCGGAGGCAGCTCGGTCTCGTCCAGGGTGAGCTCCACGTCGTCGAAGAGCGAGGTGCCCGCCAGCCGGTACATCTCCGCCTTCATCTCCGCGAAGCGGCCGGCGTCGGTCTCGCACAAGGTGATGCCGCGGAAGCGCTGGTGGGGGTCTGCGTCCTTCAGGCCGCGCAAGAACCCGACGATGAGGTTCTGCAGCACCCCCGCCATGCTCGGCGCGCTGCTGCCTCCGATGAGGACGGTCGCGAACTCGTCGATGCGGGTGCGGACCAGCACGCGGATCACGTTCTCGGCCACCAGCTGTTGCACGTCGCCGTTGAAGCGGTCGAAGGCGCCCATTCCCGCGAACAGCACCAGGTCCGCCGCGAGCGTGCTGCGTCCCACCGGCAGCATGAACACCGTTCCCACCTCGCCGCCGAACATGCGCCGGGCGGTGAATTCCGCGATCACTCCGTTGAGCCGCTGGTCGATGGCCGCGGCGGCGCCGCTCGGAGCCACGTTGCGGAACACGCCCACCACGCAGGCGGGCGAATCCACGTCGGCGATGCTGCCGTGCGCCAGCGTCAGCGACATCCGCCGCTGGCGCGTGCGGCTGATGGTCAGGTTCTCGAACTTGCCGTTCGGGCCCTGCGCCGGCGCGGCTCCCGGTTGCCCGCCGGCCGGCAGCGAGGCCGGCGCGCCCCTCTCCGGCTCCGGCGGCGCCGCGACCGCGTCGAGGAGGTGGCGGTAATCGGAGGTGCCGAGCTGCCCGACTCCGGGCGCCTGCCTGGCCATCTCGCGCAGTTGCGATTCGCTGACCGTGCGCATGGCGCGCTGGGACGGCGGCCGCACCGTGGGCAGCGCAATGGTGCGGCCGCTCGCGAGCAGGTCGATGACCGCCGATTCCACCCGGCCGTTGTTGGGAAGGCTGCCGTGGCCTTCCTCGACGTAATAGGTCTGCGCCTCGGGGATGCCCGCCAGCCTCGCGAAGGAAAGCGGCACCGTGCCGTCTCCGTCCGGCGAGACGTCGTAGCAGAACTCAGCGTCCTTCACGTGCAGTCCGACCACGGTGTCCTGGTTGACGCCGGCCACGAGGTAGAAGCGCTCGTCCGCGGGCGCCAGCTCGTCGACCACCGCCTTCACGCCGGAGAGCAGATTCGCGCGCGGACCGGGCCCGGCCTTTGGCCAGGCCGCCGGATCGTAGAGGTCGATGCCGGAAAACTTCTCCGGCGCCGGGAGCATTTCGTAAAGGCCGGGGAAGGTATTGAACACCAGCTCGCAGAGGCGCGCCGCGTCGTGCACCTGGTCCGCGAGGGCCAGCTTCTGCACCACGTCGTAGGTGCCGCGGATCACCTGCGCGGGAGCAAACGAGCCGTAGTTGGGCGTGCCGAGCATGACCAGGCGCCGCACCTTCTTGCCGGCGGCCGCGAGCGCCGCGCGGGCCACCAGCCCGCCCATGCTGTGGGCGACCAGGCTCACCTCCCCGGCGTCGTCGTCGCGGATGGCGTCGGCCAGGCTCTTGCCGGCGTCCTTCAGGCTGCGGCGCCAGTCGTAGGGGAAGAAGTCGGCGTCGAATCCCGAAATCTTCAACCTCAACTTCAATTTCAGGTACGCGAGCAGCACCACGCCTCTGGGCCCGACGGCGGCGGGGCGTCCGTCGAGCGCCAGCTCGGTCAGGCGGCCTGCGAGGATGGCGAGCGGGTTGATCCAGAGCACGTCGGAGAAGAGCCGCCCGCGCCTTTCCAGCGTGGACCCCATGATCCCCGGCAGGATCAACACGCGAGGGCCGCCGCGGACGCTGCGGGTACTGGCGTCGCGCGAGAGGTCGCGAAGCTGGTCGTAGCTCTCCGGACCGAAGTAGTCCTCGAGCGCGCCGCGGCTGTCTCCGGTGAGGAGCGCCCGTTCGACGTTCTCCGGGCTCATGGTGAACGCGCCGTGATCGGTGGCGGCGCGCGTCGCGGCCGGTTTCGCGGGCCGGCGCGCGGCCGCTCCGGCCTTCTTCCTCGATTTGGCCATCTCGGTTCCCCCCGCCGGGCCTACCGCCGTCGCGCGCGGGCGGCCTTCGCCTTGGGCGGCGTGATCTTCTTCGGGTAGATGCTGGCGGCGAATTTCGCGTCGGACGCGTCGATGTCCTTGCCCCCGATGATCGGCT
>DATDMU010000051.1:0-16593 GCA_036518615.1 Myxococcales bacterium | reverse complement strand
GAGACGCCCAGGACCTGGGCGTTCTTGTCGGCGTACTTCGACTGCACGTCCCGCATCGCCGACAGCTCCTTGGTTCAACCACCTGTGAACGCCTTGGGGAAGAAGGCGAGCACCAGCGTCTGCCCCTTGTAGTCGGCGAGCGACTTGGTTCCGCCCGTCGTCTGCACGGAGAACGCCGGCGCCTTCTGCCCGGGCGCGATCGCGGCCGCGAGGGCCAGCAGCATGGCGTGGGTCATGCGCGGCACCTTACACCGCGGCTCGGGGCGCGTCAGCCCGTCCGCCCGCCTGCCCGCCTGCCATCCGACTGCGGGCGGATGCTGCTCTGCCCACAGGGCGTAGATGTCTAAGTTCGCCGCATGGGTGCCGAAGCAGTCGCGAGCGAAGCCCGGCGCCTGGCCGGCCTTCTTCGCGCCGGGGAAGGAGATCGGCGAGACCTCCTCGCGCGGCGGGTTGCGCGTCTCGTCGCCGAGGCGTGCGACGGAGAGGAGGCTGCGGAGGCCGCCCGCCGCTGCGCCTCGCTGCGCGACTCCCTGCTCGGCCTCTGCGACGACGGCACCCTCTCCATCTCCGACGCGCGCATGCTCTGCGCGCAGATCGACGCGGCGGCGGCCTCGGCGCTGGAGCGCGCCACCGGGGCACGCCGCGCTCTCGACGCGCTGCAGAGGGCGCTGACCAGCACCTCGGTGAAGGACCTGCCGCAGCTCGCGCTCGACGGCGCCCCCTCCGCCGACGCGGCGGCGGTGCTGGTCGAAGAGGACGGTTCGCTTTCCCTGCGCGCCGCTGCGGGAACCGCGCCCGACTCCGGCATCGCCGCCCCGGGAAGCGTCGCTGCCCGCGCCCTGCAGGGGAGGATGGCGGTGGAGGCCTCCGACGCCGAGGGCGCGCGCGCGGTGCTGGCGCTCCCGATCCTCGCCGGCGGCGCGCTCTTCGGCGTCATGCGCTTCGCCTCGCGCGAGGCGCTCCACTTCGGTCCCGACGAGAAGCGGTTCCTGCGGGCGATGGCCACGCGGGCCGCCTCGCTGCTGGCCGGCACGGAGGCGGAGACGCGGCTGCGGCAGACGCTGCGCACGTTCGGGTCGCTGATCGACGCGTGCCCCTTGCCCATCGTCTCCGTCGACCAGCGGCGGCGGGTGCAGATCTGGAACCGCGCCGCGGAGGAGCTGTTCGGGTGGACCCACGACGAGGTGATGGGAAAGCCCAGCCCGCTGATGCGGCAACAGAGCGATGCCGCGGCGGAGGAGATCGATGCGGTGGTGGAAGAGGGGGGCGTCGTCCGCAACCGCGAGGTGAGCCGCCCGCGCAAGGACGGCACGCTCCTCGACCTGGCCCTCTCCGCGGCGCCCTTGCGCGATGCGAGCGGCGAGGTCGTCGGCACCATCGCCATCCTGGTGGACATCACCGAGCGCAAGCGCCGCGAGCTCGAGGCGCAGCGCACCGCCCGCTTCCGCGAGCAGTTCGTCGGCATCGTGAGCCACGACCTGCGCAACCCGCTCACCGCCATCCTCACCTCGGCGCAATTGCTGCAACGGTATGGGGAGCTGCCGGAACGGCAGGCGCGGGTGGTGACGCGCATCTCCTCCAGCGCCGACCGGATGGCGCGGATGATCGACGACCTGCTCGACTTCGCGCGCAGCAGGCTGGGCGGCGGCTTCCCCATCCAGCGCCGGCGGATGGACCTGCGCCAGGTGTGCGAGCAGATCGTGGAGGAGCTGGAGTTCGCCTGGACGCGCTCCATTCCCGTGGACGCGCAGGGAGACCTGTGGGGCAACTGGGATCCGGATCGCATCGCGCAGGTGATCTCCAACCTGGTCGGCAACGCGCTCCAGCACAGCCAGGGCGACGTCCGCGTCACGCTCCGGGGCGACGACGACTCGGTCGTGCTGGAGACCTGGAACGGCGGCCCGCCCATTCCCGCCGACGTGGTGCCGCACCTCTTCGAGCCGGGGCGCCGCGACGCGCGCTCGTCCGGGCTCGGACTGGGCCTCTTCATCGTGCAGCAGATCGTGCTCGCCCACGGCGGCCACATGGAGGTCAATTCCGGAGAGGAGGGCACCGTCTTCCGGGTCGCGCTGCCCCGCAAGGCGCGCCACAAGCTGTGATCGCCGTCGCTTCACCAGGGCGGGCCTTTGCGCTTGACCTCCTGCGCACGGCCGCCCATGTTCGCGCGATGCATCGGCTTCTTCTCGTCTGCGTCGTGGCCTTCGCCTGCGCCCACAGGGCGCCGCCCGAACCGGGCACCACCACCGCCGCCTCCACCATGCCCTCGAACTCCGCGCCCGCATCCACCGCGACGCCGGCGGAGGCTCCGCGCGCGCAGCAGCCGGCGGCGCCGGGGCCGTCGGCAGGCGCCGCGGTGGCGGGAGCGCCTTCGCCCTCCGCCACCCAGCCGGTGGCACGCGGGCCGCTGACGGCTGCGGAAGCGGCGGAGATGGCCGCGCGGCAGCCGCGCGGCGGCGCAGATGCCGGCCAGGCGGCGGACGACACTTCGCCCTGCGGCAGCGATGCCGACTGCACGCTCACCCGCCACCCGCCCGGGAGCAGCTGCCCGTCGCTCTGCGTCCCCCGCGCGGTGACGCGCGCGCAGGCCGAGCGCCTGGAGCAGAGCGGCAATGGCGCCCGCTGCGTGATGCCCATGTGCCGGCCGCCGCCGGGCCAGACGGTGCCGGCCTGCGTGCAGAACCGCTGCGTGGAGAAGAGCGCCGGCCCGAGCTACTGAGCCGCCGCGGGGACCTCGCGCTTGGCGGGGCCGCTCTTGCCGTGGTCGCGCCGCCGCGACGTCCAGAGCGCAGTCCCGAGCAGCATCCCCAGCACCAGCGCCTGCGCGAGCAGGCCTTCGCGGGTGGCGTAGAGCCCGAGCGCCGGGACCTGGAACGCCCCCCAGACCGTCAGCGGCACGAAGCCGAGGACCTGGAGGCTGCGGATGCCGTTGCCGACCATCAGCACCGCGAGGCCGCAGAGGAGCAGGCCGCAGCTCATCAAGAGCGGCCGCGGCTTGAGCTTCTTCCCCAGCCGCTGGAAGAGCGCCACCATGGCGACGAGCGCGAAGAGTCCCAGGAGCGCTCCCGCGGCGACCGTGGCGCCGCTGCCCGGCTCCTCGAGGAGGAGCCCGCGGAAGAAGAGCACCACCTCGAACATCTCGCGGTACACCGCGACGAAGGTGAGGCCCAGCACCACCGCGGAGCCGGCGCCGGCCCCCGCCCGCTGGAAGAATCTGCTGACGATCCTGCGCGAGCTCATCGCGGCGAAGAGCCAGTGGCTCGCGTAGAGGATGAGGGCGGCGAGCAGCAGCTGCAGCACGCCCTCGATCAGCTCGCGGTGCGTGCCGGAGAGCCGCACGAGCAGCATCCCGGACGCCCACCAGGTCAGGCCGCCTGCGGCGAGCGCGGAGATCCAGCCCGCGTGCACCGCGTTGGCATCGCCTTCGCGCCCCGCCTTGCGCAGGAGCGCCAGCATGGCCGCGACCAGGAGCGCCGCCTCCGCGCCTTCGCGCAGCGCGATGGCCAGGGCGGCCACGAACGCCACCAGCCAGCCGCCGGCGCCGCGGGCATCCGCTCTTTCCAGGAGCGCGTCGAGCCGCGCCGCGTGCGCCTCGAGCAGGGCGTCCTTGCCGTCGATGGAGCCGCGCAGCGCGAGGAAGGCCGCCTCGATGTCCTGCACCAGCTTGCCGTCGCGCGCGCGCAGCCCCGCCTCGTGCGCCTCGAAGTGGTCGAGATAGGCGGAGATGAGCGCGCCTCGGGCGCCTGCGCGATCGCCGCGGCGGGCCTGTGCCACCGCCTTCTGCACGGCGCTGCGCGCCTGGGCGAGCCCCTGCTCGCGGGCGGGCGCGGCCGGCTCGGCGAAGGGCCCCGCCCGCAGCGCGGCCAGCGCGGCCTCCTGGTCCTGCGCGGGCAGCCCCGCGGCGGAAAGGCGCGCGCGCAGCTCGTCGTCGGAGAGGGTGGCGAGCTCCGCATAGCGCGTCGGAGCCAGCGCCGCCCGCGCCAGCTCCGCTCCGCGCTGCGAGGCGCCCGGATGCGCGAGCGAGAGCACGTAGAAGGCCACGTCCCAGCGCTCGGCGTCGGAGAGCCCGCTGTCGAACGCCGGCATCTGCGTCTTGGGAACGCCGTAGGTCGAGGCGCTGAAGATGCGCCGCGGGCTGAGCGGTCCCGCCTCGGTCCGGAAGTCGGGCGGCTTCGTCAGAAGGCCGATGGCCTGGTTGGGATGGCCGTCCGCGCCGTGACAGGCGGCGCAGGCCTGCGCATACACCTGCGCGCCGCGCGCCAGGTCGGGCGCGCGCTGCGGCAACAGCACCAGCTCGAAGCGCGTGGCGATCTCGTCGCGGAGCGCCAGCGCCTTCTGCCCCACTTCCGAAGGCGGAGCGCGGTCGCGCACCCGCGCCGCGAGCGCGTCGAGGCGCCTCGCCAGATCCTCGCCCTTGCCGTCCACGTCGGCGCGCAGCTCGACGGCGGCGTCCTGCACGAACCCGATCTGCTCCTCGTGCTCGGCGGCGGAGAGGATCTCCCCCCGCTCGCCCACCGCGTGCGCATAATCGCCGGCGACGTAGTCGAGCAGCGCCACCACCCGCCGCAGCGGCTGCTCGGGTTGCGCCCGGGCCGCGGCCGCGACCAAGGTGAGAGTGAGAATCATTCTCAACATCGACGGCTAGGATAGTGGGCAAGGGGGCTGTTGTCACTCCCCCGAAGTCGTGGCAAGTCGTCGCAGCGACCACATCCATGCGTCTTCCCAAGTACTTCATCCGCACCCGAGACGACGGGGCCACCCACACCGAGGCCGCGCACATCCCCGGCGGCCGCTCGCTGCGCGACCTGGTCTTCGGGGCCAACGACGGCCTGGTCGCCGCGTTCGCGGTGGTCTCCGGCGTCCACGGAGCGGCGGTCTCCACCCGCATCGTGCTGCTCGCCGGCCTGGCCGAGCTGATCGGCGGCACCATCGCCATGGGCCTCGGCGCGTACCTCGCCGGCAAGAGCGAGCGCGAGTTCATCCTCAGCGAGCGCGAGCGCGAGGAGCGGGAGATCCGCGAGTTCCCCGAGCAGGAGCGCAAGGAGGTCCGCACCATCTTCGCGCGCAAGGGCTTCCGCGGCCGGGCGCTGGAGCAGATGGTCGAGCACGTGACCGCGGATCCGGTGTTCTGGGTGGACACGATGATGACCGACGAGCTGGGCCTCTCCGCGGTGCCGAGCACAGCTCCCGTCCGCTCCGGCCTGGTGGTCGCCGCTGCGTACGCCCTGGGAGCGGCGTTTCCGGTCATCCCCTACGCGCTGCCGGTCGCGGTCCCCACCGCCTTCGCCCTCTCGGTCGGGTGCACGCTGGTCGCGCTGTTCGGCGCGGGCGCCGCCAAGACGCGGATGACCGGCCGCCGCTGGCTGCGCAGCGGCCTCGAGACGGTGCTGGTGGGCGCCATCGCCGCTGCGGCAACCTTCGCCGCGGGAAGGCTCGTCGCCTCGTGACCGCCGAGAGCGACTTCGCCGCCGCGCTGGTCACGGCATTTCGGCCCGATTTCGCCGAGCGCGAGGCGACGGCGCGCCAGCTCGCGGAGCTCCTGCTCGACGCGGTGGCGGCGGCGCTGCCCCTGACCCGCCACGAGCAGGCGGACGGACCGCTTTCGGAGCTGGAGGCGCTGGCGCAGCAGACCGACGTCTACGCCTGGGACGGCGCGCCGGGCTGGGACGTGGTGCTCGCGCGCGGCCTCGAAGGTCGCGCGCCGGTGGCGCCGGGAGGTTCGCTGCTCGACGGCCTCGGCGCCCGCCCGGAGCGGACGCAGCAGCGCGGCGAGCTCAAGCGCCGCGCCCACGCCGAGGCGGACCGGCTCGTGCTCGTCATCAGCAATGCGTCGGAGCAGGCGTCCCCGGCGACGGTGGTCGCGGCGCACGCCTCCCTGCTCCGCCTGGTCGGCCTGGCCGCGGTGGCGCCGCTCCTGCTCGAGCCCGAGGACCCGGGCGCCGGCGCATTGCCGCCGTCCCGCCTGCAGGAGCTTTCGTCCGAGATGGACGCGCGCGGCGAGGGGTTCGCGCTCGCGCACGAGGAATGGCTCGCGCTTTTGCTCTCGCGCAACCAGGCTGCCGCCCAGGCGCCTGCTTTCCGGACCTTCTACGCGGGGCTGTCGCAGGCGTTGCGGGTCGCCGTCGCGCTGCGCCGCTTCCGCGACGACGCCGCCAGAGGACAGCTGGCCCCCGACGGAGAGGCGCTTCTCGGCGCGCTGGGAACCTGGCAACCCGTGCGCTGGAGCTCTTTGCGGGCAGGCGCGCCTTCGCCCTGGTTCGAGGAGCTCTGCCCGGCCGCCGCGGATGCGACGCCCCTGCAGCGCCTCGCGCGCGATTGCGAGGCCGCGCTCGCGACCTTCTCGCGGCTCTGGTTCGCGCAGGACCTCTCCGCGACGGGATTCAGCGCGCTCGCGGCGCTGTTCACCGCCCGATGCGCCTCGGCCGCCGCGCTCTGGGAGGAGCTGGGCGGTGGCGCGGCGCCCGGCTGACCATTAGGATTTTGCACCGCGGCACACTCGGAGGAGTCTCGAATGGACGGTTGGACTTCCGCAGCACCTCTCGGCCGGACCCGCACCGCGGAGTTCATGGCCTCGGTCTACCGCTGGATGGCCTTCGGCCTCGCGCTGACCGGCATCGTCGCCTACGCAGTCACCAACTCGCCGGGACTGCTCGCGGCCTTCTACACCGTGCAGGACGGCCACATCGTGGGCGTGAGCGGCCTCTTCTGGGCGGTGGGCATCGCCGAGCTGGCGCTGGTCTGGCTCTTCTATCCGGCCATCCAGCGCGTCTCCCTCGGAGCAGCGGTGGGCATGTTCCTCGCCTACTGCGCGCTCTCGGGGGTGACCTTCTCGGTCTACCTGCTCACCTATACCGCCGCCTCCATCGCTTCCACCCTCTTCATCACCGGCGGCGCCTTCTTCGCGCTCTCCGTCTACGGCACGGTCACCAGGCGCGACCTCGACGCGTGGCGCAGCTTCCTCTTCATCGGCCTCGTCGGCATCATCCTCGCGGGCATCGTCAACATCTTCGTGCGCAGCAACGCCATGGAGTTCGTCATCTCCTGCGCGGGCGTGCTCATCTTCGCCGGCCTCACCGCCTACGACACCCAGAAGCTGCGGCGCATCGGCGAGCAGGGCGAGGAGCGGCACGCGCTGATGGGCGCCCTGGCCCTCTACCTGGATTTCATCAACCTCTTCCTCTTCCTGCTCCGGTTCATGGGCAGGCGCCGTGACTGAGAGGCGGTTCGACCGCGGCGCCTTCTTCGACGTCGACGGCACGCTGGTCGCGACCAACGTGGTGGACGCCTACGCGTATTACGTCTTCCACCGCGGAACCATCTTCGGCACCGCCCAGCGGCTCCTCAAGGGCCTCGCGCTCGCGCCGGTGTACGCCATCACGGACGCGATGAACCGCAAGGCCTTCAACGAGCTCTTCTACCGCTCCTACCGCGGGCTCTCCGAGGACCGGCTGGTGGAGCTCTCGCAGGACCTCTGCGACGAGGTGCTCAAGCCCGCCGTCTACCCCGGCGCGCTGGACATCATCGCCGAGTGCCGCAAGGCGGGCTGCAAGATCGTCCTCTGCACCGGCGCCATCGACATCACCATGCGTCCCCTGGTGAAGTACCTGGGCGCCGACGACCTCATCGCCAACTCGCTGCAGTTCGTGGAGGGGTTCGCCACCGGCAAGGTCATCCCTCCCATCGTGGAGGGAGCCAACAAGGCCAACCGCATCCGCGACTACTGCTTCCAGCACGGGCTTCGGCTGGAGGTCTCGCACGCGTACAGCGACTCGCTCTCGGACTACCCGATGCTGGCGGTGGTGGGCCGGCCCACGGCGGTGAATCCCGACCGCCGGCTGCGCTCGCACGCGCGGGCCTACGAGTGGCCCATCCTCGACCTGACGCTGACCGGGCGACGGCACCTGCCGCGATAGCGGCAGGTGCCTCGTCGCCGGCGTGCCCCGGCGGGGCCGCCATTGGTCGTGCTTGCGCACCCTTACAGGCCTGCCCAGCTTGCAAGGGCGATGCGGTGGGTGGGGGCGGTCGCAGCGGTCGTTCTGTTCGGTTGCGGTCAGTCGGGGCGACCCGGCCCGACGGCAAACAGTCCCGATCCGCCCGCCGCCCCTGACGCCGGGTCCGGCGGCGGTGGCGCCGTATCCGGTTCCAGGCGGCCCTGGCCGCCGCAGCGCGCCGGATACGTGAACCCCGTCCTCGCCGAGAACCAGCTGCAGGGCGACGCCTCCTGGAAGCGCGGGTTCTCGAACCCGTTCCCCGGCCACGTGATCGAAGGCTACGCCGACCGCGTCAGCGCCAGGTCCGGCGAGGTCGTGCAGCTGATGATGCGTTCGGACCAGCCCGGCGCATTTGCATCGTGGACGCTCTATCGCATCGGCTGGTACGGCGGCGCGGGCGCCCGCGCGCTGATCGGCGGCAATACCGCGCTGCCGGCGCAGAAGGCCTGCGCGAACACCGCGACCACCGGCCTCGTCCGCTGCTCGTGGCCGCCGACGTTCAGCGTGCCGGTGCCGGACGACGCCGTGAGCGGCCTCTATCTCGTGCGGGTGGTGCGGACGAGCGACAGCATCGGCGTCCTCATCCCCCTGGTCGTGCGCGACGATCGGCAGGCGGACCTTCTCTTCCAGAGCAGCGTCCTCACCATGCAGGCCTACAACAACTGGGGCGGCGAGGGACTCTATTCGGACTCCAACGACCACGTGCCCGGCGGCTTCGCGGTGCAGGTCAGCTTCGACCGGCCCTACGACAGCGACGACGGGTCGGGCCAGGTGCTGCGCTACGAGGCCCCGATGGCGCGCTTCCTCGAGCGCTACGGCTACGACGTGACCTACACCACCAACCTCGACGTCGTCCGCGAAGGCTACGCGAGCTTCTTCCGGCGCGGCGCCTTCCTCTCCGTCGGCCACGACGAATACTGGCCCGGCGAGGAGCGCGACATCGTCGAGGCGGCGCGGGACGCCGGCATGCCGCTCTACTTCTTCGGCGCCAACGCCGCCTACTGGAAGGTGCGGCTCTCCGAGCCGGGCGCCGACGGGAACGCGCGCCTCGTCACCTGCTACAAGGCGCGGCCGCGCAACGATCCGCTGCACGAGACGCCGCAACAGACCGGCCGCTTCCGCGACGAGGACATCCACCGGCCGGAAGAGCAGCTCGTCGGCACCATGTACGAGAGCTGGCTGCTCTTCGGGCAGCCGTGGACGGTGCTCGACGCCTCGCATCCGATCTACGAAGGCACCGGCCTTTCGGCGGGCGACAGCATCCCGCAGCTCGTCGGGTACGAGTACGACCGCACCTTCGGCCAGGACACGCCGGCGCCGGTGAGCATCGTCGCGCGCTCGCCGCTGGTGGACGGGGAAGGCAAGCCCGGCTTCGCGGAAGCGACGGCGTATACGGCGCCGGGCGGCGCGTTCGTCTTCGGCGCCGGCAGCATCTACTGGGCGCGCGGGGTCGACGGGCCGCTGCGCGACGCGCGCGTCGAGCGGATGACGGCGAACTTGCTGGAGCTGGGACTGGGCCTGCCCGTCCCGCCGGAGCTCCTGCACGTGGACGCGCCGCCTCCGCCGCCCACCGATCCGGGCTGGGCCGCGTCGGTGCGCACGGTCGCGACCGGAATGCCCGGGCCCTCGGGGGTGACGCAGCTTCCCGACGGGACGTTCGTGATCGCGGACGCGCGCGCGCACCGCATCTGGCAGACCGACGGCTCGGGACGCGTCTGGCCGTACGCCGGCGACGGCAATCCCGGCGGCAGCCGCCGCTTCGACAACGTCCCGGGGCTGCAGGCGCGCTTCTTCCAGCCCACCGCGGTCCTCTCCGACGCGGCCGGCAACGTCTACGTCGCCGACACGCACAACTGCGCCATCCGCAAGATCGCCAACGACGCGAGCCGCACCGTCACCACCGTCGCGGGCGCGCCGGCGAACCCGGGATTCGCCGACGGCACCGGCGCCGCGGCGGCGTTCGACAACCCGATGGGCATGGCCTGGCTCGACGGCGGGCACATCCTCATCGCCGACATGAAGAACTTCGCCCTCCGCGTGCTGGAGGTGGGCACGCGGCAGGTGACCACGCTCCTGCGAAGCAGCGACTGCTGCACCGAGGCGGACGGTCCCGCGGGCGGCGCGAACCCGCGCCCCGGCGACGCCGCGTTCTTCTATCCCACCGCGGTCGCGGCGGCGCCGGACGGGCGCGTCTTCTTCCTCGAAAGCTCGATGGGGAAGATCAAGGTCGTCAGCCCCGGCCCGGCGCGGACGGTGACCACGCTGGTCTCCGGCGGGTTGGGCTTCGCCGACGGCCCCGGGACGCAGGCGCGGATGCAGCCGCAGATGGGCCTGCTCTTCCGGAACGGCGCGCTCCTGGTGTCCGACTCCGCCAACCAGCGCGTGCGCCTGGTGGTCCCGGGCAGCACCGCCGCCGCCACCTCGGTGAAGACCTGGGCCGGCACGGGGCGCGTCGGAAGCGACGACGGCGCCGCCTCGCAGTCCAGCTTCCAGGTGCCGCTCGGGCTCTGGCCCGGCAAGGACGGGCAGATCTACGTGGTCGACGGCGCGGCGGGCTCGCTGCGCGCCATCGCCCCCTGAGGCACCAAGCCGCATTGACATCGAATTCAACACGCGTAGAATTCACCGCGTGTTGAATTCTGCGAAGCGGACCGGCCGCAGGCCCGGCGCGCGCGACTCGCGGGGCGAGATCCTGCGCGCGGCGCAACAGCTCTTCTCCCGCAAGGGCTACGACGCCACCAGCGTCCGCGCCGTCGCCGCCCGCGCCCGGGTGGATCCCGCGCTGGTGCTGCACTTCTTCGGCTCGAAGGCCGAGCTCTTCGCCGGCAGCCTGCAGCTTCCCGTCGACCCGGCGGAGCTGGAGGCGCTGCTCGAGGGCGAGCGGCAGACGCTCGGCCGGAGGATCGCGCGGTTCTACTTCCGCCGCGTCTTCCACGAGCGCGCCGCGACCACGCTGTCCCTGCTCCGCTCCTGCGTCAGCAACCCGGAGGCGGCGGCCATGCTCCGGCGCGCCATCGAGGCCAGCGCGGTGGCCCTGCTGGTGCGCCATTTTCCCGGCGAGGAGGCGGCGCTGCGCGGCGAGCTGTGCGCGAGCCACATGATGGGGCTCTTCCTCGCCCGCCAGATTCTCCAGGTGGAGCCGCTCGCCTCCGAAGACGAGGAGCGGCTGATCGAGGCGGTGGCGCCGGCGCTGCAGCACTACCTGTCGGCGCCGCTGCCGCGCAGGAGGGCGCGATGAAGCTGGCGATCCTCGTCTTCTGCCTGTGCGCCTGCGCAAGGGGCGCGGACAAGCCCCGCGAGTACCAGGGCGTGGTGGAGCTGCACGAGCGGGTCCTTTCCTTCGAGGTGATCGGCCGCGTGCGGGAGCTGCGGGTCAAGCGCGGCGAGCGCGTGCAGGCGGGCCAGGTGCTGGCGGCGCTCGACGATTCGCTGGAGCGGCCGCAGCGCGACGCGCGGGCCGCGGAGGCGCAGGCGGCGGACGCCCAGCTCGATCTGCTCCGCGCCGGCGCGCGAGGGGAAGAGGTGCGCGCCGCGGAGGCCCAGCTCCGGGGCGCGAAGGCCGCGGAGGACACGCTCCGCGACTCGCTGGAGCGCATCCGCAGGCTGCGGCAGGAGGGCACCGTGCCGCCTTCGCAGCTGGACGAGGCGAAGGGCCAGTTCGACCGGGCGCAGGCGGAGCGGCAGGCCGCCGGGGAGCGGCTCGCGGCGCTGCGGGCCGGCGCGCGCTCGCAGGAGGTCCGCGCGGCGCTGGCGCGCTCGTCGCAGGCGCACGCCGCCCTCGACGCGGCGGAGGCGCGGCTGGCGCGGTTCGTGCTCCGGGCCGATCTCGCCGGCACCGTGCTCGACACGCACGTGGAGCCCGGGGAGGTGGTGCAGACCGGCGTGCCGGTGGCGACGCTCGGCGACACCCGCCGCCCCTACCTCGACGTCTTCGTCCCGCAGGGCGAGCTGGAGGGCGTGCAGCCCGGGGCGCGGGCGTCGGTGCGGGTGGACGCCGCGCCGGACTCCCGCTTCGGCGGCGCGGTCGTGATGGTGGGGCGCACGCTGGAGTTCACGCCGCGCTACATCTTTTCGGAGAAGGAGCGCCCCAGCCTGGTGGTGCGGGTGCGCATCGACCTCGAGGACCCGGGCGAGAAGCTGCACGCCGGCGTGCCCGCCTTCGCCGCCATCCGGCGCTCCAACCTGACGGCGGCGCAATGAACGGCGAGATCATCGTCCGCACCGAGCACCTCTCCCGCCGCTTCGGCGACCTGGTCGCGGTGCGCGACGTCAGCCTGGAGGTGCGCCGCGGCGAGATCTTCGGCGTGCTCGGTCCCAACGGCGCGGGCAAGAGCACCACCATCCGCATGCTCTGCGGCATCCTCGACCCCTCCGGCGGCAGCGGCACCGTGGTGGGCTACGACATCGCCCGCGAGGCGGAGCGGATCAAGGAGCGCATCGGCTACATGACGCAGCGGTTCTCGCTCTACGAGGACCTCACCGTGCAGGAGAACCTGCACTTCTACGCGGGACTCTACGGCGTGGCCGGCAGCAGGCGCGCCGCCCGCATCGCGCAGGTGCTGCAGGCCACCGGACTGCACGACCGCCGCGCCCAGATCGCCGGCACCCTCTCCGGAGGCTGGAAGCAGAGGGTTGCGCTGGCCTGCGCCACCATCCACGAGCCAAAGCTCCTCTTCCTCGACGAGCCCACCGCCGGGGTGGATCCGGTCTCCCGCCGCGAGTTCTGGGAGCAGATCCACCAGCTCGCGGCGCAGGGCACCACGGTGATGGTGACCACCCACTACATGGACGAGGCGGAGCGCTGCCACCGGCTCGCCTTCATCTTCCGCGGCGCCGTGCTCGACGTGGGCACTCCGGAGGAGATCGTGCGCCGCCGCGACCTGCGCGTGGCCGAGTTCCAGGTGGAGGACGCGGTGGCCGCCTCCGCTGCGTTGCGGGCGCTCCCGGAGGTGGACGAGGTCGCGCACTACGGACACGTGATGAGGCTGGCCACGCTCCGCGGCGTGGATCCGGAAGCGCTGGCGCGAAGGCTCCTGGGGGCGGCGGTGCTCTCCTCGAGGCCGGCGCGCGTCACGGTGGAGGACGCGTTCGTGTCGATGGTCCGGCACGACGCGCGCGCCGCATGAGGGCGATGCTCTCGCGGCTCTGGTCCATCGCGCTCAAGGAGCTGCTGCAGCTCCGCCGCGACCGGCTGACGCTCGCGATGATGGTGGCCCTGCCGGTGGTGCAGCTCACGCTCTTCGGCTACGCCATCGACACCGACGTCCGGCACATCCCCACCGTCGTCTACGACCAGGACCGCAGCGCCCAGTCGCGCGAGTTCGCGCAGGAGCTGCAGGCCACCGGGTTCTACGATCTGCGCGGCGAGGTGCACGGCTACGGCGAGATCTCCCGCGCGCTGCGCAGCGGCGAGGCGCACGTCGCGCTGGTGGTGCCGCCCGGATACGCGAGCGACCTCGTCCGCGGCCGCACCGCCAATCTCCAGCTGGTCGTGGACGGAAGCGATCCGCAGACGGTAGCCAGCGCCACCAACACCGCGCTCGGCCTCGCGCAGGCGCGCTCGCAGCGGCCCGGCCGCATCCGGGTGGAGCCCGCCACCTGGTACAACCCCGACCTCAAGACCAGCATCTACATCGTGCCCGGCCTGGTGGGCGTGATCCTCACCATGACCATGGTGATGCTCACCGCCATGGCCATCGCCCGCGAGCGCGAGCGCGGCACGCTCGAGCAGCTCATCGTCTCGCCGCTCCGGCGCGGCGAGCTGATCGTCGGGAAGATCGTCCCCTACGTGGCCATGGGCTATCTCCAGATGACGCTGATCCTGCTCCTCGGCCGCGCGCTCTTCGGCGTCCCCTTCGTCGGGTCGCTCGCGCTCCTCTACCTGCTCGCCTTCGTCTTCATCGCCGCGAATCTGGCGCTGGGGCTCTTCTTCTCCACGCTGGCCAGGACGCAGCAGCAGGCCATGCAGATGAGCTTCTTCTTCCTGCTCCCCAACATCCTGCTCTCCGGGTTCATGTTCCCCTTCGAGGCGATGCCCAGGGCGGCGCAGGCGCTCTCGCAGGCGCTGCCGCTGACCCATTTCCTGCGCATCGTCCGCGGCATCGTGCTCAAGGGCGCGGGCCTCGGCGACCTGGGAACCGAGCTGCTCTGGCTCTCCTGCATCCTTCTGGCGCTGGTGGTGCTGGCCTCGCTGCGCTTCACGAAGAAGCTGGCGTGACGAACTCGACGCCTTGCGCGAGCGGGAGGTCCTCGCCCCAGTTCACGGTGGAGGTCTGGCGGCGCATGTAGGCCTTCCAGGAGTCGGAGCCGGACTCGCGCCCGCCGCCCGTCTCCTTCTCTCCGCCGAAGGCGCCGCCGATCTCGGCGCCGCTGGTGCCGGCGTTGACGTTGGCGATGCCGCAGTCGGATCCGGCGGCGGAGAGGAAACGCTCCGCCGCGCGCAGGCTGCCGGTGAAGATGGCGCTGGAGAGGCCCTGCGGCACGGCGTTGTGCGCCTTCAGCGCCTCGTCGAGACTGTCCACCTCGAAGAGGTAGAGGATGGGCGCGAAGGTCTCCTCCCAGGCGATGGGGAAGGCGTCGTGCCTGGGGGCCGCGATCAGGGTCGGCTCGACGAAGTTGCCCGGCCCGTCGAGGGCGCGACCTCCCTGCCGCACCTCGCCGCCCTGCTCCTTCGCCCTCGCCACCGCCGCCGAGAAGCGCTCCACCGCCGCGCGCGTGATCAGGGGGCCCACCAGCACCGAAGGATCGAGCGGATCGCCGATGCGCAGGCTGCGGTATGCGGCGACCAGCCGCTCGGTCAGCGCGCGCGCGACGCCGCGCTGCACGAAGAGTCGGCGGGTGGAGGTGCAGCGCTGGCCGGCGGTGCCCACCGCGCCGAAGACGATGGCGCGGACGGCGAGGTCGAGATCGGCGTCGTCGAGCACGATGACGCCGTTGTTGCCGCCCAGCTCGAGCAGGCTCTTGCCGAGCCGCGCCGCCACCCGCTGCGCCGCCTTGCGCCCGGCAGCGATGGAGCCGGTGAAGGAGACGAGCGGCACGCGGCGGTCGTCGCAGATCCACTCGCCGGCCTCCGCGCCGCCCGGAACCAGCGTGAAGACGCCTTCCGCGCCGTGCTCTTTCGCCGCCCGATCGCAGAGCGCCTGCACCGCCGCGCTGCACAGCGGCGTGAGCGGCGAAGGTTTCCACAGGCAGACGTCGCCGCAGACCGCCGCGAGCGCCGCGTTCCAGGCCCAGACGGCGACGGGGAAGTTGAAGGCGGTGACGATGCCGGCGGGCCCCAGGGGGTGCCACTGCTCCATCAGCCGGTGCCGCGGCCGCTCGGAGGCGATGATCAGCCCGTGGAGCTGCCGCGACAGCCCGACGGCGAAGTCGCAGATGTCGATCATCTCCTGCACTTCGCCCTGGCCCTCGCTGCGGATCTTCCCGGTCTCCAGCGAGACCAGCTCGCCGAGCGGCTCCTTGCCCTGCCGGAGCAGCTCGCCCAGCCGCCGCACCACCTCCGCGCGCCGCGGCGCGGGACGCATGCGCCACTCCTGGAAGCGCGCCACCGCCGCCTCGACCGCGGCGTCGTAGTCCGCCCGGGTGAACGCCGCGATCGCGCCGAGCGCGGCGCCGGTCGAGGGGTCGCGCGACTGCAGCGCCTCGCCGGAACCGCCGCGCGGATCAACGCCCAGCCGATCGAGGATCCCCTCCGCCTTGACCCGTTCCATCGCCTCCCTCTAGCGCAGAGCCGCGCCCGCGCCCAGACCGGACCGGGCGGGCGCCCGCCGCCGCTCTCGCAAGGCGCGATCCGATGCGGTAAAAAGTGCGGTTCGACCCCCCAGGGAGCCCGATGCGTTCGCTGGACAGGCTGCGCCAGAGCTACGACGAGGATTCGCAGGTCGTCATCCAGGAGAAACGATCTCCGCCGCGCATGCTCTTCTCGGACACGGAGATCCTTCTCGAGGAGCTCCCGGTCGGCACCCGCGTCGTCTTTCCCAACCCTCCCGTCGAGGAGCTGGCCAACTGGCGCGCAGCCATCCGCTGGGCCATCAACCATCCGGAGGGATGCGACCCGCTGCATGCGCAGCTCCGGCCGGGAATGAAGGTCGTCATCGCCATCGACGACATCTCGCTGCCGCTTCCGCCCATGCGCACCCCCGACGTGCGGCAGATCATGCTGGAGATCCTCCTCCCGCTGCTCGCCGACTCCGGCGTGGACGACGTGCACCTGCTCATCGCCAACGCCCTCCACCGCCGCATGACCGAGGCGGAGATGCGGCGCATGGTGGGCACGAAGATCTTCGACGCGTACTACCCGGACCACTACACCAACCACGACGCCGAGGAGCCGGGCGCCATCGTGGAGCTGGGCGCGACCGAGGCGGGCGAGAAGGTGCGCATCTCGCGGCGGGCCGCCGAAGCGGATCTGGTCATCTACCTGAACGTGAACTTCGTGCCCATGGACGGCGGCCACAAGTCGGTGGGCACCGGGCTCACCGACTACCTGGGGCTGCGCGCGCACCACACGCCCCACGCGATCCGCGGCTCGAAGAGCTACATGGAGCCGCGCCACTCCGAGCTGCACAACTCGGTCGATCGCATCGGCCGCGTCATCGACCAGCAC
>DATDMU010000050.1:0-8459 GCA_036518615.1 Myxococcales bacterium | reverse complement strand
AGCGCCTTGAAGGTGATGCCCATCGGCGCCTCGAACACTCCGGTCTTCTTCACGTGGCCGCTGACCGCGAAGAGGCGCGTGCCGCCGTTCTTGGGCACCAGCCCGATGCGGCTGTACTCGTCGCCGCCCAGGTTCACGATGACCGGCAGGTTGGCCAGCGTCTCCACGTTGTTGACCGCGGTGGGCTGCTTGAAGAGGCCACCGCCGGCGTTGGCGGGAAAGGGCGGCTTCAGCCGCGGATAGCCCTTGCGCCCTTCCAGCGATTCGAGCAGCGCCGTCTCCTCGCCGCAGATGTAGGCGCCCGCGCCGTAGACCGCGTGCATCTCCAGGTCGAAGCCCGAGCCGAGGATGTTCTTGCCGATGAAGCCGGCGGCGCGCGCCTCGTCGATGGCCCCCTGCAGCCGCTTCATCGCGCTCTCGCGGAACTCGCCGCGGCAATAGACGTAGGTGAGGTGGCAGTCGATGGCGTAGCAGCCGATGATCAGCCCTTCCACGAACATGTGCGGGCTGCGCAGGAGGATCTCGCGGTCCTTGAAGGTGCCGGGCTCGCCCTCGTCGGCGTTGACCACCAGGTACTTGGGGAAGCTCGTCTCCTTGCGCACGAAGTTCCACTTCATCCCGGTGGGAAATCCCGCGCCGCCGCGCCCGCGCAGGTTGGACTTCACCACCTCGTCCACGATCTGCTGCGGCTGCATCTTGAGCGCCTTGGGGAGCGCCTGGTACCCGCCGCCCTTGCGGTAGGTGTCGAGCGTCCAGCTCTCGGGCTTGTCCCAGTCGGCGGTGAGGATTCTGGGGCCGGCCATCACTTCCGCTCCGTGCTGCCGGCTTCGGGTCGCGTCGCCACCGCGGGCTCGCCCAGAGAGCCGGTGGCCTGCGGCATGCTCTGGCTCTCGAGGTGCAGGTGGGGATCAGGCATGCGCGGCATGGGCCCCGGCGCCATGAGGTTGCCGGGTTGCGCGCGCAGCTCGCGCAAGAGCTCGTCCATCGACTGCGGGGTGACGTTCTCCTTGTAGGTGAAGTTGTTCACCAGCACGGCGGGCGCGTTGCCGCAGGCGGCGAGGCAGGCCACCTCCTCCAGCGAGAACTGCCCATCGGCGGTGGTCTCTCCCGGGCGGATGCCCAGCTTCTCCGAGCAGTGGCGCAGGATCTTTTCCGACCCCATGGCCCAGCAGGAGACGGAGTTGCACACGCCGATGTGGTGCCGGCCCACCGGGCGCGACCGGTACATCGTGTAGAAGGTCACCACCTCGCGCACGCGCACCGGCGGCACGTCGAGACGAAATCCCACGTAGGCCATCGCCGGCTCGGAGAGCCAGCCCAGCTCGTCCTGCGCCAGGTGCAGCGCCGCCAGCAGCGCCGCCCTGCTCCGCTCGGGGGGATACTTCGCGAGCGCCTGCCGGAGCCCGGCGTCGAACCGCTCTTGCTGCCCGGCGTCGAACGGGCTCTCCACCGGCCCGGCCCTGGTTCCGAGGGGAATCATTGCGGCGCGCACGTGTACGGCGCGCGGGGCGGTGTGTCAAGGCGCCAAACCCGCTCGTTCAGCGCAGGTCGAGCACGCGCAGCGAGGTCAGGCCCACCAGCGTGCCGAGCACTTCGTTCTCCGGCTTTCCCGAGCCGCGCACCAGCTCGGCCACCGTCTTGTTGCCGTCGCACTTCGGCAAGAGGTGCGCCTCCCACGCAGTCAGCTCCACGTCGGAGAGGTTGAAGGAAGGGTCCGCGCAGGGGATGGGCCGCGCCGAATCCGGCATCAGCCGCTTGAGCCGCTCCGGCTTGTAGAGCTTCTTCACCCCGCGCATGATCAGGTTCGCCGGATGGATGTCGAGCTTGATCGCCTCCCTGCGCGCCCGCGCCTGGAAGCTCAAGGTGAAGCTCCCCTCCTCCCAGGCGAACACCGAATAGAGGATGCTCTTGATCTGCTGCCCCACGTAGTAGAGCCGCTCCTCCTCGGTGAGCGCGCCCATCAGGATGAGCACGTCGCCGGTGCGCTGCTTGTTGGCGGTGGCCTCTTCCGCCGCGTGCTTGAGGGTGGCCTCGTCGATCTTGCCCGCGCGCACGAGGAACTGCCCCAGCCGGTCCGCCACCAGGTTGGAGAGCGCGAAGACGGGAAAGCCGCCTTCGAAATAGATGATCTTCTTCACCTGCCCCTTCATCAGGCCCAGCTCGCCGGTCTCCTTGGCGGTGTAGAACGCCGCGAGGAGCTGGGGCAGGTTGTCCTTCAGGCCGCCCTTGCGCACGCCCTCCTTCTCGTGGAACGGCTGCAGCACCGGCGGGTCGCTCGCCGTCGAGGAGATGGGGCCGGTCTGCACCTTGGCGGAGCGGACGGTGGGCTGCATCACCGGCGGAGGCGTGGTGGGCTTGAGCTCCTTGAGGCGCTGCACCTGCTCCTTGTCCATCGGCTTGAGGCGCACCGGCGAAGTGCCGGCCATGGAGCCGCTCTGCAGATCGATGCGGGCGGTCAGCTGCATGGCCTCGGCCGCTTCCGCGACCTGCGGCCCCGCCTCCACGTCCCAGGCCTGCTTCTCGCGGGCAGGCGCGGCCACCGGCGCAGCCTTTCGCACTGCGTCGAGGAGAGCGCGGCTGTCGAACGGCTTCTCGAAATATGCCAGCGCGCCGTAGCGTGCGATCGAGGTGGCGGAGACCTTCCCGCCCTTGTGGACGCCGGACATGAAGATGAAGGGAATCTTCAGTTTTTTCAGTGCCTCGGCAACGTCGAACCCCATCAGGTCGGGCAGCAGCACGTCCACCAGGACCAGGTCGGGCCGGTCCTTGCGCGCCAGATCCAGCGCGGTGCGTCCGCGCGCGGCGGTCTGGACGCTGTACCCGGCCTCCTCGAACGCGGACGACAGGAGCGTCAGCAGTTCGGGGTTGTCGTCCACCACCAGGATGCGAGGCACCGGCACGGTTCAGGAGCCTACGATGGGGTGCGCAGCGCGGCAAGGAGGTTGATCGCGTGAATCCACAATGTTAAGGCAGGGCCGCCTTTCCCCCTCGCACGGAGCCGACCATGCGCCGCATCTCCGCGAAACTTCTCGTGTGCGTTCTCGCAGCCAGTTTCGGCTGCAAGAAGGAGCAGGCCAGCGGCGCTTCCGGCGCCGGCGCCAAGGGGGACATCGTCGTCGGCGAAGTCGGATCGATGACCGGCACCGAGGCGACCTTCGGCACCTCCAGCGACCGCGGCATCCAGCTCGCCAAGAAGGAAGTGAACGAGGCGGGCGGCATCAAGGGGCGGCAGGTGCAGGTCATCGCCCTCGACGACGAGGGCAAGCCCGAAGAGGCCGCCACCGCCGCCACCCGCCTGATCGCGAGCGAGCACGTCACCGCGCTGCTCGGCGAGGTGGCGTCCACGCGCTCGCTGTTCATGGCCCCCAAGGCGCAGGCCGCCAAGGTGCCGATGGTCTCGCCCTCCTCCACCAACGAGAAGGTGACCGCGGTGGGCGACTACATCTTCCGCGCCTGCTTCATCGATCCCTTCCAGGGCTACGTGATGGCGAAGTTCGCCACCGAGACGCTCAAGCTGAAGAAGGCCGCCGTGCTCCGCGACAACCGCAACGACTACTCGGTGGGCCTCGCCAAGGTGTTCGCCGACAACTTCACCAAGCTGGGCGGCAAGATCGTCGACGAGGAGAGCTACTCGTCCGGAGACGTGGACTTCAAGGCGCAGCTCACCAACATCAAGGGCGCGGGTCCCGACGCGCTCTACGTGCCGGGCTACTACACCGACGTGGGCCTGATCGCGAGGCAGGCGCGCGAAGTCGGCCTCACCGTGCCGCTGCTGGGCGGCGACGGCTGGGACAGCGAGAAGCTCTACGAGATCGGCGGCGCGGCGCTGGAGGGGAGCTACTTCTCCAACCACTACTCGGTGGACGACCCGAGCCCGCGCATCCAGCAGTTCGTCGCCAAGTTCAAGAAGGAGTACGGCGGCCAGGTTCCCGACTCGCTGGCCGCTCAGGCCTACGACGCGGCGGGAATGCTCTTCGACGCGATGAAGCGCGCGAGCGATCTCTCCGGCCCCGCCATCCGCGACGCGCTGGCCAAGACCAAGGACTACAAGGGCGTCACCGGCGACATCACCATGGACGAGAAGCGCAACCCGGTGAAGCCGGCGGTGGTGCTCAAGGTGGGCAAGGGCGGCAAGTACGAGTTCTCCGGGCGCGTCCAGCCGGAAGGCATCGCCGAGACCAATCCGGCCGAGCAGCCGCGCGCCAACCCCGAGACGCAATCGCCCAAGAAGACCGAGGGCAACACCGCGCCGAACCCGGCGCCCGGCTCCTCGCCGACGCCCACCAACATGCCGGCCGTCGGCGGTTCGGTGAGCCCCGCCCAGACGGCCGCGGCCACCGGCCAGCCCCAGGGCGTCCCCGCAGGTGAGCATCCCGGGAAGTGATCCGCGTTCGTGACGGACTTTCTCCAGCACATCGTGGACGGAGTGTCGATCGGCGCGATCTACGCCTTGATCGCGCTCGGCTACACCATGGTCTACGGCATCCTCCAGCTGATCAACTTCGCCCACGGCGACGTGTTCATGCTGGGAGCGATGATCGGCTACTACACCTCGTCGGAGTGGACGCGGGAGACCGCCAACCGCAGCTGGACCGGCGCTTTGGGGGTGACGCTGGTCTCCATCCTCGCCTGCTGCACCACCGGCTTTCTCATCGAGCGGTTCGGCTACCGCCCGCTGCGCTCCTCGCCGAAGCTGAATTCGCTGATCACCGCCATCGGCTTCAGCTTCCTGCTCGAGTACGGCGGCCAGGTGGTCTTCGGCCCCAACCCGCGCGCCTTCGGGGCGCTGCCCATCGACCCCGCCGACCAGTTCCACCTGGCCGGCGTCGCCATCAGCTACGTGGACGTGATCTGCATCGGCGTCTCGCTGGTGCTGATGACCATCCTGCAGCGGATCATCTTCCACAGCCGCATGGGCACCGCCATGCGGGCGGTGTCCTGGAACCCGTCGGTTGCGGCGCTGATGGGCGTCAACATCGACCGGGTGATCAGCTTCACCTTCGTGCTCGGCTCTGCGCTGGCGGCGGTGGCGGGAATCCTCTATGCCACCGCCTACCGCAAGGTCGATCCGCTGATGGGGCTGATGCCGGGGCTCAAGGCGTTCGTCGCGGCGGTGCTGGGCGGCATCGGCAACGTGCAGGGCGCCATGCTGGGCGGGCTGCTCCTCGGCCTCGTCGAGCAGCTCGGCTCCAGCTACATCAGCTCCTCCTGGCGGGATGCCATCGCCTTCGCCATCCTCATCATCGTCCTTCTGGTGAAGCCCTCCGGCCTGCTCGGCAAGGGCGCAGCGGAGAAGGTCTAGATGGCCGGGCTCTTCGGCGGCAGCGCGCTCAAGCGCAGCGGGCGCGCCCTGCGCAGCTGGATTCCCTTCTTCGTCGCCATCCCCTTCCTGGTGCTGATCGAGCAGGAGATCGCGCTCAATCCCGCCTACGGGCTCGAGTACGCCTTCCAGAACATCAACCACATCGGCATCGCCATCATCCTCGCGGTGTCGCTGAATCTGGTGAACGGGCTCACCGGCCAGTTCTCCATCGGCCACGCCGGCTTCATGGCGGTGGGCGGGTACGTCAGCGCGGTGATGCTGATGCGCGGGCCGCAGGAGGACCCCTACCGGCTCTTCTTCCTGCTCGCGACGCTCACCGGAGCCGCGGCCGCCGCGCTGATGGGCTGGATCGTCGGCAAGCCCTCCTTGCGCCTGCGCGGCGACTACCTCGCCATCGTGACCCTGGGCTTCGGCGAGATCATCCGGGTCATCATCGAGAACACGCCCTTCTTCGGCGGCGCCATCGGGCTGTCGCCCATCCCCCACCGCGCCGACTTCGCCTGGATCTGGGCGGTGGCCATCATCACCATCCTCGTCGCCAAGCGGCTGCGCGATTCGACCCACGGCCGCGCCTTCCTCTCCGTCCGCGAGGACGAGGTGGCCGCCGAGGCGATGGGCATCGACACCACCGGCTACAAGGTGCGCGCCTTCGTCATCAGCGCCTTCTTCGCCGGCGTGGCGGGCGCGCTCTCCGGCGCCTTCGAGGGCAACCTCGCCCCGCAGAGCTTCACCTTCGTGCGCAGCTTCGAGGTGGTGGCGATGGTGGTGCTGGGCGGCATGGGGTCCATCACCGGCTCCACCATCGCCGCAGCGGTGCTCACCATCCTGCCCGAGTACCTGCGCGCGGTGGCGAACCTGCGCATGGTCATCTACTCGGTGGCGCTGATCGTGCTGATGCTGGTGCGGCCCCGCGGCCTGCTCGGCACCCGCGAGGTGTGGGACTGGCTGCGCCGGCGCCGCCCGCAAAAGGCTTCGCAGCAGCGCGAGGCCAGCGAGCACCTCATCGACGTGCAGAAGGCCACCATCCGCTTCGGCGGCCTCACCGCGGTGAGCGAGTTCTCCCTGCAGGTGAAGCCGCGCGAGCTGGTGGCGCTGATCGGCCCCAACGGCGCCGGCAAGACCACCATCTTCAACCTGCTCACCGGCGTCTACCCGCCCTCGTCGGGAAGGATCGTCGTCCTCGGCCGCGACACGCTGGGGCTCTCGCCGCACGACATCGCCCACCTCGGCATCGCCCGCACCTTCCAGAACATCCGCCTCTTCCGCGAGCTGTCGGCCTTCGACAACGTGCGCATCGCCTGCCACCATCTCACCCGCGAGTCGATGGCGGCAGCGGTGCGCCACGGCTCGCTCTCGGTGCAGGAGGAGGCCTGGATCACCCAGCGCGCGGAGGAGCTGCTCGAGGTGATGGGCCTCTCCCACCGCCGCGACGAGGTGGCGAAGAACCTGCCCTACGGCGACCAGCGCCGGCTGGAGATCGCCCGCGCGCTGGCAACCGGGCCCCAGGCCTTGCTCCTCGACGAGCCCGCGGCGGGGACCAACCAGCGCGAGAAGGGCGAGCTGATGGATCTGATCCGCTCCATCCGCGACCGCTTCGGGGTGGCCATCGTGCTCATCGAGCACGACATGAAGCTGGTGATGGGGGTCTCCGAGCGGATCCTGGTGCTCGACCACGGCGTCACCATCGCGGAGGGGCTGCCGCGCGAGATCCAGAGCAATCCCAAGGTCATCGCGGCCTACCTGGGCGAGAAGTACGCGAAGGAGCACGCGGCGCAGATCGCCGCCGCGGGAGGGCCAAATTAGCGAGGCCGGTCAAAAGGGCGCCACGCTGCTCGAGCTCGACTCGGTCGACGTGCACTACGGCGCCATCCACGCGCTGCGAGGCGTCTCCTTTCGCGTGGGCCAGGGGGAGATCGTCACGCTCATCGGCGCCAACGGCGCGGGCAAGACCACCACCCTGCGCGCCATCAGCGGCATGCTCAGGCCCAGCCGCGGCAACATCCGCTACAAGGGCGCGGAGATCGCCGGGCTCAAGCCGCACCGGCTGGTGGCGCAGGGCCTCTGCCACGCGCCGGAAGGGCGCGGCATCTTTCCCAACCTGACCGTCACCGAGAACCTCGAGCTCGGCGCGTTCCTGCGCCGCGACACCGCGGCCATCGCCAGCGACGCCGAGCGCGGATTCACGCTCTTCCCCCGGCTCAGGGAGCGCGCCACGCAGATGGCGGGCACGCTCTCGGGCGGCGAGCAGCAGATGCTGGCCATCGCGCGGGCCCTGATGGCGAAGCCGCGCCTCCTGCTCCTCGACGAGCCTTCGCTGGGCCTTGCGCCCACGGTGGTGGAGACCATCTTCGCCATCATCCAGGAGATCAATCGCCAGGGCGTCACCATCCTGCTCGTGGAGCAGAACGCGCACCTCGCCCTCGGCATCGCCCACCAGGGCTACGTGCTCGAGACCGGCTCGGTGGTCCAGTCCGGCACCGGGCAGGACCTGCTTCGCTCCCCGGAAATCCGCAAAGCCTATCTCGGCGAGTAGATCATCGGCGGCCCATTTGCGTTACAGTCCGGCTGTGACCTGGACGGTGACGATTGCCGACGTCATGCATGCGCGCAAGCGCATTGGCGACCGGCTCCCGGTGACGCCGCTGCGCCGCTATCCGGCGCTCGATCAGGCGGTCGGGTACGGGATCAAGGTCTTCGTCAAGCACGAGAACCACCAGCCCACGCAATCGTTCAAGGCCCGCAACGCGCTGGCGGCGCTCACCGCGCTGACCGGCGAGGAGAAGGGCCGCGGCGTGGTGGCCGCCACCCGCGGCAACCACGGCCAGGCCCTCGCCTGGGCCGGCCAGATGCTCCACGTGCCGGTCACGCTGTGCGTGCCGCGCCCCAACAGCCTGGAGAAGAACGAGGCCATGCGCGGCTTCGGCGCCGAAGTGGTCGAGGAGGGCGACGACTACGACGCTGCGGTGCAGGTGGCCGACCGGCTGGTGAGGGAAAAGGGCCGCACCCTCGTGCACTCCACCAACAACATCCACGTCATCGCCGGCGCCGGAACCATGGCGCTGGAGATGATGGAGCAGCACCGCTCGCTGGACGCGCTGGTCCTCGCCGTGGGCGGCGGCTCGCAGGCGGTGGGAGC
>DATDMU010000049.1:0-2130 GCA_036518615.1 Myxococcales bacterium | reverse complement strand
AAGCATTGGCCGAGTGGATCCGTCAGAATAGCAGACCGTTGAAGAGGGGCGAGCGTCGAATGAGGTTCGATGACCTTGCGCGCTTGCTGCGGCAGTTCGGCTTTGAGTTGGCCAAGCCCGACGGCAACTACATCAATGTGTACAAAGTTAGTGTCGTTTCTCGACGGAGGGTGTTTCGTCGCATCGTGACAGAGGAGCGTCAACATGTCGGAACGATTCCCTATCCTGGCGGAAAAAGGGAAATCAGCATTCTCGACATCAAGCAAGTGCGGAAGATCTGCCGTTTAACTGAAGAGTTCGGAATCGACTCTGCGGTGTTCTATGATGAGGAGACTGCTGTTGATGAGATTATCAATCGGTACCGAAAGGTATTGAGAAGTCTAGCTGACAAGTAGAGTACAAAGTTGGGTGCTATGGACGCGTCACGCGGACGGGCTCGTCATACAGCGCGCCGCCGCCGCCCAGGTCGGTGGCGCGGGCCCTGGAGAGCACGTTGGCGTTGCGGTTTTCGCGCAGGTGGCCGCCCTTGGCGAGGAGCGCCACGTCGCGGCGCTGCTTCGGGTCGTGGCGGACTTGAATGGGCAGACATCCGAGGGCGCTCTCCAGCTTGCCGAAGCCGCCGTCGGGAATGCCGGCGGCGGAGTCCGGATGCACGGTGACGGCGGCGGGACCTGCAGGCTGCCCCTTGGACCACTGCGAGTTCTGCGACTTCTCCGTGGAGATGGCGGTCAGGTAGAGCGGGAACTCCGCCGACACCTGCGACCGCGCCGGCGCGGAGGTGATCAGGTTCACCCTGCCCGTCTTCGTGGCGAACTTCCGGTCCGCGAAGAGCACCTTGGGCGAGAGCGCGCTGCGCTGCGGGCCGCCGGACTCGAGCTGCGAGAGCGTGAAGCCGGCGTCCTTGCGCAGGATGCGTTCCTTCCATTCCCGCGCCGAGCCCTCCAGCACGCCCGCGAGGCCGACGCGCTCCGAGAGCGCCTGCAGGATCTGCAGATCGCTGCGCACGCCGGGCGGCGGCGGCACCACCGGCCGCGACACGCCCACGTAATGGTTGCCGTACGCGCCCATCAGATCGTCGTCCTCGAGCAGCGTGGTGGTGGGCAGGACCAGCGTCGCCGCGCGGGTGGTGTCGGTGGGCCAGGAGTCCACCACGCAGACGAACTCGCGCGAGCGCAGCGCGCGGTCGGTGGTGCCGGACTCGGGCAGCATGGACACCGGATTTCCCGCGGTGATCCAGACCGCGCGGATGGGCGGGTCGTGGGCGGCGAGCACCTCCGGTCCGAAGAGCGGCTCCAGCACGGTGCGCGGCGCCGCGGGGATGCCCTTGATGAAGGTGTGGTCGAACGTCTTGCGCCGCTTGAAGTAGTACGACACCCCGCCGCCCGCGACGCCCAGGTTCCCGCTGATGGCGCCGAGCGCATCGAGCGCGCGGACGATGGCGCCGCCGTTCACGCGCCGGGCCATGCCCCATCCGACCAGGATCGCGCAGGGGCCCTCGTGCAGCCGCCGGGCGATGTCCTCCGCAGCCGCGGGCGAAACATCGGCATCCTCGCACCAGCCCGCGACCGAATGCTGGAAGGCCAGCGCGCGGAACTCCGCCACGTTGTCGCAGTACTTGTCGAAGCCGGGCTCGGTCCATCCGCGCTCGAAGAGGAGACGCGCGGCCGCCATCGCCAGCGCGAAGTCCGCCCCGGGCCGCACCTGCACGTAGCCGTCGCAGAGCCGCGCCGTCTTGTGCCAGACCGGATCGATCAGGAGCCTGGACGCGCGCGATTCCTTGAGCACCGGCACCAGGTGCGGCGAGGAGATGACCGGGTTCTTCCCCCAGAGGATGACGTTGCGCGAGTTGCGGATGTCGAAGATGTCGTGGGCGTCCTCCTCGCCGAAGTCGAGCATCTGCGCTTCGTCGCCCGCGCCGGAGCAGATGTCGCCGCGCTTCGTGGTGGTGGGCCCGAACTTCTCGAAGAAGTAGTCGGAGAGGTGCTTGAGCGCGCCCAGCGAGCCGCCGCTGCGGTAGTGGAAGATGGCGGCCGGCCCCGACTCGGCGCGGATGCGCAACAGCTCGCGGGCGGCGAAGTCGAGCGCCTCGTCCCAGGAGACGGGCTTGCCGCGCAAAAGCGGCGTGGTGAG
>DATDMU010000048.1:0-19715 GCA_036518615.1 Myxococcales bacterium | reverse complement strand
GCGGCCCATCGCCGGGACGCGCAGGCGCGGCAACTCGCTGGAAGAAGACCTGCGCCTCGAGCGCGAGATGCAGGCGGACCCCAAGGAGCGGGCCGAGCACACCATGCTGGTGGACCTGGGGCGCAACGACGTGGGCCGCGTCTCGCGCATCGGCACGGTGCGGGTGGAGCGGCTGATGGAGACGGAGCGCTTCAGCCACGTCATGCACATGACCAGCGAGGTGAGCGGAATGCTCAAGCCGGGGCTCGGCGCGGTGGACGCCTTCGCCGCCTCGTTCCCCGCCGGCACGCTCTCGGGAGCGCCGAAGATCCGCGCGATGGAGATCATCGACGAGCTGGAGGGCGTGCAGCGCGGGCCCTACGGCGGCGCGGTGGGCTGGTTCTCGGGCGCGGGCGACGTGCAGCTCGCCATCGCCATCCGCACGCTCTTCCGCAGCCAGGGCCGCCTCTTCGCGCAGGCGGGCGCGGGCATCGTGGCCGACAGCGAGCCGGGCTCGGAGTGGCGCGAGGTGCTGGCCAAGGTCCGCGCGTCGGTGGGCGCGGCGTACGGCGCGGTGGCGGGGAAGGCCGCATGAAGCCGCGCGTGCTGGTCATCGACAACTACGACTCGTTCACCTTCAACCTGGTGCAGAGGCTCGGGGAATTGGGCGCCTCGGTGGAGGTGCTGCGCAACGACGCGCTCTCCGCGGCCGAGATCCTCGCGCGCAAGCCGGAGCGCATCGTGCTCTCTCCCGGCCCCTGCACTCCCAACGAGGCCGGAGTCTGCCTCGAGCTGATCGAGCGCGCCTGCGGGCTCAACGGCTCGCCGGCTCCGGCGCGGCGCGTGCCGATGCTTGGGGTCTGCCTCGGCCACCAGAGCATCGGCCAGGCCTTCGGGGCCAGGGTGGTGCGGGCGCGCGAGCCGGTGCACGGCAAGGCCGAGGAGATCGTCCACGACCGCAGCCCGCTCTTCCGCGGGCTGCCGCGGACGCTGCGCGCCGGCCGCTATCACTCGCTGGTGGTGGAGTCGCGCTCGGTGCCGCGGGCGCTCGCGGTGAGCGCGCGCACGAAGGACGGCATCGTGATGGCGCTGCGGCACCGCAAGCTGCCGGTGTTCGGCGTGCAGTTCCATCCCGAGTCGATCCTCACCCCCGACGGGCAGACCCTCTTGCGCAACTTCCTGGAGATCTGACCCATGCCCCTTCGGGAACACATCCGGCAGGCGGTGGAGGGCGTGCACCTCTCGCGCGAGCAGTCGGCGCAGGCCATGGAGGCCATGCTCGGCGGCGGCGCGCCCATCGCGCAGATGGCCGCGCTCCTGGTCGCGCTGCGGATGAAGGGCGAGACGCCGGACGAGATCGCCGGCGCGGCGCAGGCGCTGCGCTCGCGGGCGGCGCGGGTGGAGGTGTCGACGGAGCGGCTGATCGACACCTGCGGGACCGGCGGCGACGGGTCGCATACATTCAATATCTCGACAGCCTCGGCCTTCGTGGCCGCGGGCGGCGGCGCGCGGGTGGCCAAGCACGGCAATCGCGCGGTCTCCTCGCGCTGCGGGAGCGCGGACGTGCTCGCGGCGCTGGGCGTCGAGGTGGAGCTGCCTCCGGAAGCGGTGGCCGAATGCATCGATCAATGCGGCATCGGCTTTCTCTTCGCGCCGCGCCATCACGCGGCCATGCGCCACGTGGCGCCGGTGCGCAAGGAACTGGGGCTGCGAACGCTCTTCAACCTGCTCGGACCGCTGGCCAATCCGGCGGGAGCGCGGCGGCAGCTTCTCGGCGTCTATGCGCCGCAGCTCGTGCCGGTCCTGGCGAGGACGCTGGCCGAGCTGGGATGCGACCGCGCCTTCGTGGTGCACGGGTTCGGCGGGCTCGACGAGATCTCCACCGCCGGCCCCACCGTGGTGTGCGAGGTGCAAGGCGGCAAGGTGCGGCAGTTCGAGCTCGTGCCCGAGGATGCGGGCGTCGAGCGCACGCCGCTGGAAGGGCTGCGCGGCGGAGATGCGCAGGAGAACGCCGCCATGCTTCGCGGCGTGCTCCGCGGCGAGGCCGGTCCAAGGCGTGCCGCGGTCGTGCTCAATGCGGGCGCGGCGCTCGCGGCGGCGGGCGTGTGCGAGAGCATCGCGGAAGGGGTGCGGCTGGCGGAGCGCGCCATCGACAGCGGCGCGGCGGAGGACCGCCTGGACGCGCTGGTCAAGGCGTCGCAGGCGCGGAAGGCCCCGGCGCCATGAGCCATCTGGAGAAGCTGGTGCAGCAGGCGGTGGCCGATGCGCGCGAGCGGGAAAAGCTGCCTCTGCCGGTTGCGCCCTCGCCGCCGCGGCCCTTTCCGCGCAAAGGGCTCATCGCGGAGGTGAAGCGGGCCAGCCCGTCGAAGGGCGCGATCAATACCGGTCTCGATCCCGCGCGGCTGGCGCAGGCGTACGAGCGCGGCGGGGCGGCGGCCGTCTCCGTGCTCACCGATCGCGTCCACTTCGGCGGAAGCCTCGACGACCTGCGCGCGGTGCGCGCCGCGGTGTCGCTGCCGGTGCTGCGCAAGGACTTCATCGTCACCGAGTTCCAGGTGCGGGAGGCGCGCGCGCACGGAGCCGACGCCATCCTGCTCATCGCCGCCGCGGCGCCGCTGCGGACGCTTCTCGGCCTGCGCGAGCTGGCGCGCAGCCTCGGCCTCGCCGTCCTCTTCGAGGTGCACGAGGAGGCAGA
The DNA here is from genome assembly GCA_036518615.1 of Myxococcales bacterium. GTDB lineage: Bacteria > Myxococcota > Myxococcia > Myxococcales > 40CM-4-68-19 > 40CM-4-68-19. Next base: position 17,041 of record DATDMU010000048.1, on the reverse strand, counting down.
GCTGGACGCCGCGCGGACCTGCGCGCCCGACCTGCTCGGCATCAACGCGCGCAACCTCAGGACGCTGGAGGTGCACCCGGACGTGTTCGCCCATCTGGCGGCCAAGGCTTCCGGCGTGGCGCCGCTCGTCGCGGAGAGCGGCGTGCGCTCGGCGGAGCAGGCGCGCGCCTATCGCGCGCAGGGAGCGGATCTGCTCCTGGTGGGAGAAGCGCTCTCCTCGGCGGCCGACCCGCAGGCGGCGACGCGGGCGCTGGTGCAGGCATGAGCGGCGTCCGCATCAAGCTGTGCGGCGTGCGCAACGTGGCCGACGCGCTGCTCTGCGCCGAGGAGGGCGCCGACGAGATCGGCGTGGTCTTCGCTCACAGGAGCAGGCGCCGGGTCACGGTGCAGGAAGCGCGCGCCATCCGCGAAGCGCTGCCCGCCCGCACGCCGCTGGTCGGCGTCTTCCTCGATGCGCCGCTCGACGAGGTGCTCCGCATCGCCTCGGCAGTGGGGCTGCAGGCTGCCCAGCTCCACGGCGCGTGGCCTTCGGGGCCCGCGCCGCTGCCGCTCTATGCCGCGCTGCAAGTCACGTCGGAACAGTCGCTGCAGCCGCGGCCCGGCGCCGCGCGCATCCTCCTCGACGGACCCGCGGGCGGCTCGGGCAAGAGCTTCCCCTGGGCATTGGCGGAAAAGGCGCGCGCGCTGCACGGCGGCGAGCTGTTCGTGGCGGGAGGGCTCTGTGCGGAGAACGTGGCGGAGGCCATTCGCGAGGCGCGCCCCAGCGGCGTGGACGTCTCCGGGGGAATCGAAGGCGCGGACGGGTTCAAGGATCGCGCGCGCGTGCGCGCGTTCGTGCGGGCGGCGAGAGGTGCTTCCAGATGAAAGAAATGACGGCAATCTTTGCAGACCCGACCCGGACCCCGCCCGATGCGCGCGGCCGCTTCGGCGCCTACGGCGGGCGCTTCGTGCCCGAGACCCTCATCCCCGCGCTCGACGAGCTGGAAGAGGCCTGGACCGCGGCGCGCGCCGACCCCGCCTACCGCCTCGAGCTGTCGATGCTGCTCGAGACCTACGCCGGGCGCCCCACGCCGCTCTTCCGCGCCGACCGGCTGGCCGGCGCGCTGGGCCTCTCCGCCCGCGTCTACCTCAAGCGCGAGGACCTGCTCCACACCGGCGCGCACAAGCTGAACAACACGCTCGGCCAGGCGCTGCTCGCGAGGCGGATGGGCAAGAAGCGGGTCATCGCGGAGACGGGCGCCGGGCAGCACGGCGTCGCCACCGCCACCGTCTGCGCGCTCCTCGGGCTCGAGTGCATCGTCTACATGGGCGCGGAGGACGTCCGCCGCCAGAGCCCCAACGTCGAGCGGATGAAACTGCTCGGAGCGGAGGTGCGCAGCGTGACGGCGGGCTCGCGCACCCTCAAGGACGCGATGAACGAGGCCATCCGCGACTGGGTGACCAACGTGCGCGGCACCTATTACTGCCTGGGCAGCGCGGCGGGGCCGCATCCGTATCCGGTGATGGTGCGCGAGCTGCAGAAGATCATCGGCGAGGAGATCGCCGAGCAGATCGTCCGCGCCGAGGGCCGCCTGCCCGACGCGGTGGTGGCCTGCGTGGGCGGCGGCTCCAACGCCATCGGCGCGCTGCACCGATTCGTGCGCGAACAGAGCGTGAAGCTCTACGGCGTGGAGGCGGCGGGACACGGGCTCGCGAGCGGCAAGCACGGGGCGTCGCTCGCCAAGGGCCGGCCGGGCGTCCTCCACGGGTCGCGCTCGTACGTGCTGCAGACCGAGGACGGCCAGATCGCGGAGGCGCACTCCATCAGCGCCGGGCTCGACTATCCCGGCGTGGGCCCGGAGCTCTCCTTCCTGCGCGACCAGGGGCGGCTCACGCTGCTCTCGGCCACCGACGACCAGGCGCTGGAGGCGTTCGCGACGCTGGCGCGCAGCGAGGGCATCCTCTGCGCGCTGGAGTCGGCTCACGCCGTGGCGGCGCTCTCGCGCGTGCAGGGCGAGCTCGTCGTGGTGAATCTCTCCGGGCGCGGCGACAAGGACCTGGGCACCATCCTGGAGCACCTGAAATGACCCGCCTCTCCGACGCCTTCGCCGGGGCGCGCGCGGAGGGCCGCACCGCGCTGGTCTGCTACGCGATGGGCGGCGACGGCGACACGGCAGCGCTCCTGCGCGCCGTGGACGATGCCGGCGCCGACGTGATCGAGCTGGGGCTGCCCTTCTCCGATCCCATCGCCGACGGGCCCTCGCTCCAGGCCGCCGCGACCCGCGCCATCTCCGCCCGGACGACGCTGCGCGACCTCTTCGCCATGGCGCGCAAGCTGCGCCTGCGCGCGCCGGTGGTGGCGATGGGCTACATGAATCCCATCGAGACCATGGGCGCGGGCGCGTTCGCCGCCGCGCTGCGAGAGGCGGGGCTGTGCGGCGCCATCGTCCCCGACCTGCCGCTGGAGGAGGCGGAGCCGGTGCGCGCCGCGCTGGAGAAGGAGGGGCTCGACCTGGTTCCGCTGGTCGCCCCCACCACGCCCCCGGAGCGGGCGGCGCGCATCGCGCGGACGGCGCGCGGGTTCCTCTACTACGTGAGCGTGACGGGCGTCACCGGGGCGCGCGCGGCGCTGCCGGAAGATCTGGAGAAGCGGCTCGCCGACCTGCGCGCCATCTCCACGGCGCCGGTGGCGGTTGGCTTCGGCATCTCGCGCCCCGAGCAGGCCGCGGCCCTCAAGGGAAAGGCGGACGGCGTGGTGGTGGGCACGGCGCTCGTGGCCATGCACCACGAGAAGGGCGTAGAGGCCGCGGCAGAGTTCGTTCGCTCGCTGCGCGCGGTGTTGTAGGCCAGAGCGCTGATGGTTGTATCGCGGTCTGATATACGTTGTCCTGACCCGATGATCCGCGATCCCGCCAACACGCCCCGAACGAAGCCAGTTCGCCGCAGGCGCCGAAGGGGCGGGCCTGCAAACAAGGACGCCAGCCTCCTGGTCCGGCTCGACCGCGGCGGCAAGACCCTCGTGCATCGCGCCGCTGCCGCGCTCGCGCTCACCGTGAGCGAGTACGTTCGCACGCGCATTCTCTCGCTGGCGCGCCAGGACGTGACCGAGGCGGAAACCCAGGTGCTTCGCTTGTCGCGCGCGGATCAGATCGTCTTCTGGCTGTCGCTGCAGAACCCGCCTCCGCCAACCGCTGCCCAGCGACGCCTTGGGCGGCTAATCCGCTCGGTGACTTGAGCTGGCTGCGCGGTTCCCACCACCTGGCTTCACGCTCGAGCTCCTGGACCGCCGGCACCGCCGCAAGCGGTTCTCCAGCGGAGATCGCAGGGCGGACGCGTGGCTGATGCATAAGGCCATCGGCGCGATGCGTAAGAACACCAGCACGACCCGCGTGCTAGTCACGGACGATGGACAAGTGGCGGGCTACTACACTTTGGCCAACAGGGCGCTCGATGTCTCGCTCGTTCCCGCTGCGCTGTTTCCCGGTCACCCTCCGACCAAGGCGCCCCCGACATTGACGCTCGCGTGGCTCGCGGTCGACCGTGCATTCACGGGTCGAGGGTTCGGAACCCAGCTCCTCGCCCGTGCCCTTTCGGACGCCGTCCGGGTCCACCATCTCGTCCGCTTCGTGGCCGTCATCGTCGATGCGCTCACGCCGGCGAATGAGGAATTCTACCGGAAGCACGGCTTCATCCCCGTCCCGGGAACCGCAGACAAGCTCTACCTGCCGGCGGTTACATTGCTGCAGGTCGTCAACTCCGAGCCTTAACGGAACAGCTTGCGCAGCGCCTTGCGCGCGAATACGCCTGCCCTCGCGGGAGTGTCCTTGTCGAAGAGCTTCGGGCGCGCTGGGGCGGGGGCATCGAGCAGGGCGAGCAGCGTGTCGGCGGAGCGCTGCCAGGTGCGCGTCTTCGCGGCAGCGCGCGCCGCTTCGCGCGCCTTCGCGTTCTCGCCCCGATCGCAGAGCGCCACCATCGCGTCCGCCAGCGCCCTCGCGTCGCCCACCGCAGCGGTCCGCGCCCAGCCCTGGCGCTCTCCCTCCGAGGCGAGCACGTCTCCTTCGGTGCAGGCAGCGGGCAATGCCGCCCACAGGCAGTCCAGCAGCCGCGTGCGGAAGGCCAGCTCCGCTTCCAGCGACGGCTTGTGCGCCGAGACCGCGAGGTCCGCGTCCAGGAGCCAGGCGCCGCGCTCCTCGTACGGCACCCAGTGGTCGACGAAGTGCACGCCCGCTCCGGCAGCGGCGCGCGCCGCGTCGGCCGCCGCCCGCATCGGTGGAGCGCCCGTGCCGGGGCGCTGCCCGGCGAGCAAGGCGAGCCGCAGATCCGGGACGCGCTGCCGGGCCATCCCGGCGGCGGTCACCGCCAGCGCGGGGTCCATCCAGTCCCAGAGCCCGCCGCCCCACAGCGCCACGCGATCCTCCGGGCCCGCGCCGATGGCAGCGCGCAGCGGCGAGCCTGCGCGCTGTGGCGGCGACTCGGGCAGCCCGAAGGGAACCACCGCGAGCAGCCGCGACGCCTCCGGGTCGTCCGCCAGCGCCTGCGGCGTGAGCCTGCCGCACGCCCCCAGCCACCCGAGCCAGAGCGCGCGCTGCGGCCGCGACGCGCAGAGAACCTGGTCCGCCCTCCTGACGAGGTATTGCAGACGGCGGCGCACGTACCCGACCTGCACCATCTGCTCCGGCGTGGGCCGCGAGCCCATGTGCGCGAGCTGCTCGAGCTGGACGGGGTCGTAGAGGTCGAGCACCAGCCTGCCGCGGAAGCGCAACAAATGTCGCAGCGCGAAGCCGAATCCCTGCGCGACGAAGACATCCGCGTCCTGCAGCGCGGCGCCCAGGTCGTGCGAGGGGCGGAACGTCTCGCCGGAGAGCTCCTGCGCGCCCTCCGCCACCAGCGTCACCTCGTGATGCTCGGCCAGCCTGCGCGAGAGCTCCACCGCCCGGATGCCGGGCCCGGCCATCTTCGCACCCACCACGTCCTGGCAGTGCCAGACGATCCTCACCGCGACAGCCACTCCAGCGCTTCGATGTAGCCCGCGACTCCCTTGCCCATCACCCGGTGCGCGCAGACCTCCTCGAGAACGCTGACGCGCCGCCACGGCTCGCGCTTCATGATGTCGCTCAGGTGCACCTCCACCACCCGCAGCTTGCAGGCGGAGATGGCGTCGCGCAGCGCGTAGGAGGTGTGCGTGAACGCGCCGGGATTGAAGATGACGCCGTTGGCCCAGCGGCGCGAGCGGTGCAGCTCGTCGATCAGCGCCCCTTCGTGGTTGGACTGGAACGCCTGCACGGCGTGGCCCAGCTCGCGGGCGCGCTTCTGCACCATCTGCTCCAGCTCGGGCAGGGTGGTGCTGCCGTAGATCTCCGGCTCGCGCTCGCCGAGGAGGTTGAGGTTCGGTCCGTTGAGCAGAAGGATGTTCATGGGGCCTCCGCGCCGCGGCCGGGCAGCATACCCCGCAGCCGTCAGCCGAGCGCGGCCGCCAGCGCGCCGGCGCAGTCGGCCCGGTTCACCTCCCGCAGCCGCGCCGCGCCGATGCGCTCCAGCACCACGAAGCGCACCGAGCCGCCGCGCGCCTTCTTGTCGCGCGACATGGCCTGCAGCGCCGCTTCGCGCTGGTCCGCATCGAGCGTTCGTTCGGCTGCGATCTGCAGGCGCGCCACCAGCTTTTCGGCCCGGTCGCGGTCGGGCATGGTCTCGGAGAGCGCCAGCATTCCCCGCAGCCCCAGCGCCACCGCCTCGCCGTGGGCGAAGCGCGCATAGCCGGTGGCCGCTTCCAGCGCGTGGCCGACGGTGTGTCCCAGGTTGAGGAAGGCGCGCTGTCCGCCTTCCTTCTCGTCGGCTGCGACGATGCGCGCCTTGAGGCGCACGGCGCCCTCGATCAGCGGCGCCAGCGCCACCGCGTCGCCTGCGGCCGCGCGCTCGAGATCGCTCTCGCAGCGCTCGAGCAGCTCGCCGCCTTCCAGGAGCGCGCACTTCACCACCTCGGCGAGCCCGCTCCAGCGCTCGCGCTCGGGCAGCGTCGCGAGCAGCAGCGGATCGCAGACCACGAGGCGCGGCTGGTGGAAGGCGCCGACCAGGTTCTTCCCGGCGGCGAGGTTCGCGCCGGTCTTGCCGCCCAGCCCCGCGTCGACCTGCGCGAGCAGCGTGGTGGGCACGCTCGCCCAGGGAACGCCGCGCAGGTAGAGCGCCGCGGCCAGCCCGGCCAGATCGGTGAGCACCCCTCCGCCCACGGCGACCACGTAGCCGTCGCGCTGCACGCCGCGCGCGGCCAGCGCCTCGCACATGGCCTCCACCTCGGCCAGCGTCTTGCGCACCTCGCTGACCGGACGCGCCAGCACGTCGCCGAAGTGCGAGCGCAGAAGGAGCATGGCGTCGGCCTGGACCGCGAGAAGGCGCGCATCGCAGATCAGGCCGGCGGTGCCGCCCAGCTGCGCCTCGTCGCAGAGCTCGTGCAGCCGCGAGAGCGCGCCCGCTTCGATGACGCAGTCGGTCCGCGCGCCGGACGAGAAGCGGACTTCAACCGTGGGCACGCTGCGCCTCCAGCGCCGCCACCGCCGCGGCTGCCTGTGCAGCGAGTTGCGCCGGGGAGAGCCCCGGCTGCACTTCCACGATCGCGTCCGCGAGCCGCGCGTACACCGGCTCGCGCGCCGCGGCGAGCGCCGCCAAGCGCGCCGCCGGATCGCCTTCGAGCAGCGGCCGGCCGGTTGCGGCGCGCTCGGCGCAGAGGGCCACGGGAGCGCGCAGCCAGAGCAGGTGGCCGGTCTTGCGCAGGAGCAGCCGCACCGCGCGGCTGCCCAAAGCGCCGCCGCCCACCGAGATCACGCTGCGCGGTCCCTGGGCCACGGCGCGCACCGCCTCCACCTCGCGGCGGCGGAACTCCGGCTCGCCGTCGCGGGAGAAGATCTCCGGGATGCTCCTGCCCGCGGCCTTCTCGATCAGCGCATCCACCTCCACGCTGGGAAGGCCGAGCGAGGACGCGAGCAGCGGCGCCAGCGTGGACTTGCCGCCGCCGGGCAGGCCGCAGAGCCAGACATGTCCCGCCAGGGGCCGCGCGCGCCGCCAGGCGAGGCGGTGCGCGGCGAAGACCTCCTCCATCGAGTCGCCGCCCAGCTTGCAGAGGAGCGCGTCGGCGATGCAAAGCGCGACCACCGCCTCGCCGACCACCGCTGCCGCCGGCACCGCGCAGGTGTCGCTGCGCTCCACGTGCGCCGCGTCGGGCTCGCCCGTCTCCAGATCCACGCTGCGCAGCGCGGCGGGCACGGTGGCGATGGGCTTCATCGCGGCGCGCACCACCAGCGGCTCGCCGTTGCTCACCCCGCCTTCGAGGCCCCCTGCATGGTTGGTGTCGCGAATGATGCCGCCGCCGGCCCGCCCCATGGGGTCGTGCACCTGGGAGCCGAACAGCTCCGCCGCGCGCCAGCCGTCTCCCAGCTCCACCGCCTTGATGGCCGGGATGCTCGCCAGCGCGCGCGCGAGCAGCCCGTCGAGGCGCAAATCGCCCTGGGTATAGCTGCCCAGCCCGGGAACGAGGCCGGTGACGCGCACCTCGAAGGTGCCGCCCACCGTGTCGCGCCGCGCCCGCGCCTCCTCGATCTGATCCCGGAACGACTGGTCCGCCTCCGGATCCAGGCAGCGCACCGACGAGGCGTCCGCGCGCAGCGCAAGCGCCTCGGCGTCTTCCATTCCCTCGATTCCCGCCGCGTCCTTCGCGTGCGCCGAGCCGATGGAGGTGACCCACGAACCGACGCGCACGTCCAGCTCGTCGAGCAGCCGCCGCGCCGCCGCCGCGAGCGCCACCCGCATGGCCGTCTCCCGCGCGCTGGCCCGCTCCAGCGAGTTGCGCAGGTCGCGGTGGCCGAACTTGATCGACCCGGTCAGGTCGGCATGGCCGGGCCGCGGCAGCGTCACCAGCTTGCCGGGGTCGTCCGACGGAGCGACCGACATCCGCGTCGACCACGCCTTCTCGTGGTCGGCGTTCTCGATCAGCACGGCGAGCGGCGACCCCAGCGTGCGCCCGTGCCGCACTCCGGCGAGGATGCGCGGCTTCTCCGGCTCGATGGCCATGCGCCCGCCGCGGCCGTACCCCAGCTTGCGCCGCTGCAGGTCGCGCTCGATGTGCTCGGCCAGGAGCGGAAGTCCCGCGGGCAGGCCGTCGAGGATGCCCGCCAGGGCCGGCCCGTGCGACTCGCCCGCGGTGAGAAAGCGCAGCCGGCTCATGCGAGCGCCGCCTTTCGCAGCTCGACGTACAGCTCGTCCAGACGCGGCCGGGAAAGCCAGATCTCCAGCGAGGCCATGGCCTGGCGGACGAGGATCTCGATTCCGTCGATCACCCGCAGCCCCCGCTGCCGCGCCGCGCGCACCAGCGCCGTCTCGCCGGTGGGGCCCTCGTAGACCAGATCGACCAGCGTGCCGCGCAGCGAGGCGGGGTCGACGGGCATCTCGCCGCCGGTCATCCCCACGCTGGTGCAGTTCACCACCAGATCCGCTTGCGCCAGAGCCTCCATGCCGCCGGCCTCCACGCCCAGCTCGCGCGCCAGCTCTTCCGCCCTCTCCGGATGCCGGTTCACGATGGTGACGTGCGGCCGGAACGCGTCCACCGCGGCGCGCGCCGAGCCGCCTGCTCCCAGCACCACCGCATGTCCGGAGAAGGGACCGAGGGCGCGGAGCAGGCCTTCGCGATCGGTGTTGCAGCCCAACAGCGAGCCGCCCTGGTTGACGATGCAGTTCACCGCGCCGATGCGGCGCGCGGCCTCGTCCAGGCCGTCGAGATGCGCGATCACCGCCTGCTTGTGCGGAATGGTGACGTTCGCTCCGGCGACCGACAGCGCCCGCAGGCCGCGGACGGCGCCGGGAACGTCGGTCACCCGCGAGGGAGCGTAGACGGCGTCCACGCCGAGGAGCTGGAAGGCGCGCGCGTGGATGGCGGGAGAGCGGGAGTGGGCGACGGGATCGCCGAGGAGCAGGTAGAGCGCGCGCATCAGCGGAGGATCTCCACCTCTGCACCGAGCTTGCGCAAGAGGGCGAAGAAGCCGGGGAAGGAGACGTCGGCCCACTCCGCGCCCGAGATGGTGCACGGCTCCTCCGCGGCAAGCGCCGCGACGGAGAAGGCCAGCGCGATGCGGTGGTCCATGGCGGAGTCGATGGCGGCGCCGCCCCGCAGCCGTCCCGGGCCGACGCCGGCGATGCGAAGCCCGTCGGGCAGCTCTTCCACCTCCGCGCCCATGGCGCGCAGGCCGGCCGCCATCTGCGCGATGCGATCGGACTCCTTGACGCGCAGCTCGGCGGCGCCGCGGATCACCGTCTCGCCCTCGGCGCAGGCGCCGAGGACGGCGAGGATGGGTACCTCGTCGATGGCGCGCAGCACCAGCTCGCCGTCGAGCTGCGCGCCGCGGAGCCTCTGCGCGGACACCGTGAGCTTCGCCACCGGCTCCGGGCCACCCCCTTCCTCGAGCTGCAGCCCGATCCGCGCCCCGAACATGGAGAGGGCATCGAGAAAGCCGGCGCGGGTGGGGTTCACGCCCACGTGCTCCAGCGAAAGGGTGCTTCCCGCCGGCGACACCAGCGCCGCGGCGACGAGGAACGCCGCCGAGCTCAAGTCTCCGGGAACGTCCAGGGCAAAGCCGCGCAGGCGGGCGCGTCCGCGCACGGATACCGTGTTGCCGCGCTGGACGATCTCCGCGCCCATCATCCGCAGCATGCGCTCGGTGTGGTCGCGGCTCCTGGCCGGCTCGGTGAAGCTGGTCTCGCCTTCGGCGAAGAGCCCCGCCAGGAGCACCGCGCTCTTCACCTGCGCGCTCGCCACCTCGGAGGAGATGGCGCCCGCGCGCAGGGCCTGGCCGCCGTGGATGGTCACCGGAGGCTTGCCCTGGGTGGTCTCGACCGCCGCGCCGAGCTGGCGCAAGGGCCGCGCCACGCGCTCCATCGGACGCCGCGAAAGCGACGGATCGCCCACCAGCGTGGCCTGCACTCCCGCTCCTGCCAGAACGCCCGCGAAGAGGCGGAGCGTGGTGCCGGAGTTGCCGCAGTCGAGCGCGCCCGAGGGCTGCCGCAGTCCGGAGAGGCCCTGCCCGAGCACGATGGCATCGTCGGCCTGCATGTCGGGATCGCGCTGGGGCAGGGCGGCGCTGCCCGCCGGCCGCACCGGCGCGACGAAGGGCGCATGCTCGCGCTCGCCGAACTCCGCCGATCGCGGCGCCGCGCGCCACGGCGTGCCGTCGCCGCGCAACAGCGGCACGCCCAGCTGCGCGAGGCAGCGCGCGGTGCTGCGCACGTCCTCTCCGCCCGCCAGCCCGGCGATGCGGCTCTCCCCTTCCGCCAGCGCCGCGAAGAGCAGCGCGCGATGGGAGATGCTCTTGTCTCCCGGCACGCGGACGCCCTCGCCCGAAAGCGTCCCGCGCAGCGGCGCGACGCGGGCCTTCATGCGCGCGCCACGCGGTGCAGCTTGCGCCCCATCACCTCGGCGATGCGCTCCACCTCGCGCATCAGCTTCTCGAACAGGGGCAGGTTCAAGGACTGCATGCCGTCGGAGAGCGCGCGGTCCGGATCGGGATGCACCTCGATGATGAGGCCGTCCGCGCCGCAGGCCACCGCCGCCCGCGCCATGGGCAGGACCCCGCTGCGGATGCCGATGCCGTGGGAAGGATCGACCACCACCGGCAGGTGCGACTCGCGCTTGAGCATCGGCACCGCGTTCAGGTCCAGCGTGTTGCGCGTCATGGTCTCGAAGGTGCGGATGCCGCGCTCGCAGAGGATCACCTGCTTGTTGCCGCGCGAGACGATGTACTCCGCCGCCATCAACAGCTCCTTGATGGTGGAGGACATGCCGCGCTTGAGCAGCACGGGCTTGCGCAGATCGCCCACCGCCTCCAGCAGCGAGAAGTTCTGCATGTTGCGTGCGCCGATCTGCAAGAGGTCCGCGCTCTCCGCCACCGCCGGCAAGGTCTCGGTGTCCTTCACTTCGGTGACGACCTTGAGGCCGGTGAGGGCTCGCGCCTTGGAGAGCAGCTCCAGCCCCTGCTGCTTGAGGCCCTGGAAGTCGTAGGGGCTGGTGCGCGGCTTGAACGCCCCTCCCCGCAACAGCGAAGCGCCGGAGGCGGCCACGCCGCGCGCCGCGGCGAGGATCTGCGCCTCGTTCTCCACCGCGCACGGTCCGGCCATCACCACGATCTCCGGGCCGCCGATGGGCACCCCGCCCACGTCCACCACCGTGTCCTCGTGCTTCACCTCCCGCGAGACCAGCTTGTAGGGCGCCGTGACCGGGATGCAGTCGGCCACGCCGGGCAGCTCGCGAAAGTGGCCGGGGTCGATGGGCCCCTTGTTGCCGGTGATGCCGATGGCGGTGCGGCCCGCGCCGGAGATGGCATGGGGGGTGAAGCCCAGCTCGCGCACGCGGCTTTCGATGGCGGCTTGCGCCTGCGGGGCGATATCGGGGTGGAGGACGATCAGCATGGCCGGACTATACGATCAGGTTCCCAGCCGGTCCCCTGTTTTGAGGCGGGCGCCGGAAAGCCATGCGGAGGCCGGCATCCGCTTCTTGCCCTCCGGCTGCACCTCGAGCAGCTCCCACGCCGTCCCGCCGCCGCAGGCAACCCGCGCGCCGTCGAGCAGCTCCCCGGGCGTCCCCGCGCCCGTGACCGGCCGCGCGGCGTGGATCTTCAGGGTGCTGCCCTTCACCGTCGTCCACGCGCCCGGCCAGGGTGTAAAGCCGCGGCGGCGCGCGTCCAGCTCCGCGGCATGGCGCGACCAGTCCACCTTCCCGTCCTCGCGAGAGAGCAGGGGAGCGAGCGTCGCCCTGGCGTGGTCCTGCGCAGCTCGCGGCAGCTCCCCGCGCGCGAGCAGCCCGAGCGCCTCCTCGAGCGCCTCCGCCCCGAGCGGCCCGAGCCTGCGCAGCAGCGACTCGCCGGTCTCGTCCGGAGCGAGGTCGAGGCGCCTCTGCAGGCGGATGTCACCCGTGTCCAGGCCCTCGTCCATCTGCATGATGGTCACGCCGCTCTCGCGGTAGCCGCGCGCAACCGCCCACTGCGCCGGCGCCGCTCCGCGCAGCTCGGGCAGGAGCGAGGCGTGCACGTTGAGGCAGCCGTGCACGGGCACCGCGAGCGCATCGGGCGGAAGGATGCGCCCGTACGCCGCCACCACCGCGACGTCGGGCCTCGCAGAGGCCAGCACCGACGCCAGCGCGCCGCCCTTCACCCTGGCCGGCTGCTCCACCCGGACGCCGCGCCGCAGGGCCCAGATCTTCGAGGGGGGCTGCTGCAGCTCCTGGTGCCGCCCCACCGGCCTGTCCGGCTGCGCGACCACGAGCAAGAGCTCGCCGGCCCGCGCGCAGGCCTCCAGGATCGGCAGGGTGAACTCCGGTGTTCCGAGGAAGACAATGCGCATGCGCACGGGAACCTAGCAGAGGCGAAGGCATCCAAGGCCGGCATGAAACTCTTCTACGTGCCCGGAGTGTGTTCGCTGTCCCCCCACATCGTGCTGCGCGAGATGGGCGCGGACTTCAAGCTCGACAAGGTGGACCGCAAGACCAAGATCGCCGAGTCGGGAACCAACTACAACGAGCTCAACCCGAAGGGGTACGTGCCCGCGCTCCAGCTCGACGACGGCACCCTGCTCACCGAGGGAGCGGCCATCCTCATGTACCTCGCCGATCAGAAGGGCGGGGAGAAGGTGGCGCCCAAAGCCGGCACGAAGGAGCGCTACAAGGTGCAGGAGTGGCTGGTCTTCGTCGGCACCGAGCTGCACAAGAACTTCGGCGCGCTCTTCCGCAAGAGCGCCGATCCCGCCCCCCGCGAGATCCTGCAGAAGCGCCTGGAGCTGGTGGCCAGGGTGCTGGAGAAGCAGCCGTACCTGATGGGCGAGAAGTTCACCGCCGCCGACGCCTACCTCTTCACGGTGCTGCGCTGGGCACCTCACGTGGAGGTGACGCTGCCCGCTCCGCTGCAGGCGTACGTGAAGCGGATGAGCGCGCGCCCGGCCGTGGCCGAAGCGCTCAAGGTCGAGGGCCTCGCGTAAGAACGTTGACGCGCCGCGCGGGGGCGGGTACGCGAGAGGCGATGCGCTCTCTCGCGATGGCGCTCGCCCTCTCGCTCGTCGCGTGCAAGGCGGGAAGCCCCACCGATCCGCAGACCTGGATCCGGCAGCTCGACGACTCCGACCCCAGGGCCCGGGTCAAGGCGGTGCAGGAGCTTCGCAAGCTCAAGGCGCGCAAGGCCGCGCCGCAGATCGCCGAGCTGCTCAAGGATCCGCTGGTCAAGGAGGACGCCGCGCTGGCGCTCGAGGACCTGGGCGGTCCGGACGAGGTGCAGCCGCTCCTCGACGCGGTGGACACCACCGTGGGCGCGGGCAGCGACACGGCCGCGCGCACCGCCAACCGCGCCAATGCGAAGATCGCCCGGGCGCTGGGAAGCATCGGCGATCCGCGCGCAGGGCCCGCGCTCCTGCGTCTGGCGCGGGCGAGCGACGATGCGGTGCGGCTTTCCGCGGTGGAGGCGCTGGGACAGATCCGCTCGCGCGAGGCGGTGCCCGAGCTGTCGCACCTGGTGGACGACCCTGCCGCTCCGCCCATCCTCACCAAGAAGGCCATCGTCTCGCTGGGGCAGATCGGCGATCCGCTGGCCATCCCCGCGCTCGAGCACGGGCTCACGCTCGAGCGGCAGGGAGTCTCCTTCCTGCCCGAGAGCTCGTTCGCGCTCTTCCTCATCGGCGCGCCTTCGGTGGAACCGCTGATCCGGATCGCGCAAGACCAGGATCCGGCGTACCTCGCCTGGGCGCGCGAGAACAATCGCGCCCAGGCGGGCACCTACGCGAAGGCCGCGCTGGTGCTCGGCGACCTGGAAGACCCGCGCGCCATCCCGGTGCTCCTGGCGAGGCTCAAGTATGTCGATCCGGATCCGGCGCCGGGCACCTCGCGCCTGCTCACCAACCTGGTGCGGATGTTCTGCGCCAACGCGCTCGGCAAGCTGCGGGCGGTGCAGGCGGCGCCGCAGATAGAGGCGCTGGTGTCCACCGCCAATCCGCAGGACGAGGAGCTGGTCGATTCCGCCGCCCTTGCGCTGGTCTGGCTGGGCGACCGCGCCCAGGCGCGCGAGCTGGTGAAGAAGGCGCAGTCGGGCGTGCTCCGGCTGCGGCTGATCGCGGCTCGGGCGGCGGCGCTTCTCGGCGAGCCGGCGCTGGCGAAGGACCTGCTCGCGCTGGCGCAAAAAGAGACGAGGGCGCCGCAGCAGTCCTGCCTGAAGCAGCTCGCGGAGGCGGGCATCTCCGCCGATCCACCGAAGGCCTGCGAGGTCCTGGCAGCGCAGTTCAGCGATCTCACGAAGCCCCTCGAGGCGGCGGCTGCGTGCGCGACGGGTATGTCCTGCTGGCTGGGGAAGCTGCGCGATCCGGCGCCGCCGGTGCGCGCGCGGGCCGCGTACGAGCTGGGATGGGCGGGAGCCGCCGACGCTGTCCCGGCGCTGGTGCAGGCAGCCGCGGACGAGCAGCCGCCGGTGCGGGAGGCGGCGGTGCGCGCCCTGGACTGGCTGACCGCGGTTCCGGCGGCAAAACCCGCCCTGAAAACAGCGGTTCAGCCCCTCGCAGCACAGCTTGCGGCGGAACAGGACAAGACGGGGTTCAGGAAGGTGAACGAGGACTTGCGCCGGCTGCAACTGAAGCTCTCGCGGCTGTGATAGGCTCGACGCAGCTTTGGCGAAGCTGACCGGCATCCCCGCTTCACCCGGCGTCGCGATCGGGCGGGTGCTCACCCTGGACCGGCGGCGCGCGCGCGTGCCGCGCTATCACATCCAGCCAGAACAGGTGGAGCCCGAGCTGGAGCGGCTGGACGCGGCGGTCAAGGATTCGGTGCAGCAGCTGCAGCAGATCCGCCAGAGCCTCGGCGAAGGCGAGCAGGGCGACATCCTCGACGCGCACCGCATGATGGCGGACGATCCCACGCTGCTCACCGGCGCGCGGCAGCTCATCCGCGACGAGCTGCTCAACGCCGAGTGGGCGGTCCGGCGGCTGGTGCGCGAGATCAGCGAGAAGATGGGGTCCGACGGCTACCTGGCCGAGCGCCGGGCGGACCTCGACGAGGTGGGCGACCGCATCGTGCACAACCTCATCGGCGACACGCCCATCGCCGCAGCCGTCCCCACCGAGGACGCGGTGGTGGTGGCGTACGACCTGCCCACCGCCGACGCGGCGGTGCTGCTCTCGAGCGGCAGCGTGCGCGGGCTGGTCACCGACTTCGGCAGCAAGACCTCGCACACCGCCATCCTCGCCCGCGCCCTGGAGGTGCCGTGCGTGGTGGCGGCCGGGCAGGCGAGCGAGATCGCGCGGCAGGGCGACCTCATCGCCCTCGACGGCAGCACCGGCGAGGTGCTGGTCTCGCCCGACGAGGAAGAGGTGCTGCGCTTCGAAGAGGCCCGCGCGCAGGCCCGCTTCCGCGACGTGGCGCTGCTCACCCAGCGCGACCTGCCGGCGCAGACGCTGGACGGGCGCCGCGTCTGCCTCTGCGCCAACATCGAATTTCCCGAGGAGGTGCCGAGCGTCCTCGCCCACGGCGGCGAGGGCGTGGGCCTCTACCGCACCGAGTTCCTCTACCTGAACCGCGAGGAGCTGCCCACCGAGGAGGAGCACTTCCGCGCCTACAGCACCATCCTGGAGAGGATGCAGGATCGGCCGGTCACCATCCGCACCCTGGACCTGGGCGGCGACAAGCTGCCCATCGGGCACCGCTCGCACGAGCCCAATCCGGCGCTGGGTCTGCGCGCCATCCGCTTCACGCTCCGGCACCCGCAGCTCTTCCGCACCCAGCTCCGCGCGCTGCTCCGCGCAAGCGCGCACGGCAAGCTGCGCATCATGCTGCCGATGGTGGCGGCGGTGGAGGAGCTGTGGGAAGCGAAGGCGCAGATCGCGGCCACCCGCAAGGAGCTGCTCGCCGAGGGCAGGCCGGTCGCGGAGCACATCCCGGTGGGCATCATGGTCGAGACGCCCGCCGCCGCATTGGCCGCCGACAGGCTGGCGCGCGAGTGCGACTTCTTCTCCATCGGCACCAACGACCTCATCCAGTACTCGCTGGCCATCGACCGCGGCAACCGCGAGGTGGCCTACCTCTACAAGCCGCTGCACCTCGGCGTCCTGCGGCTCATCCAGGCCTCGGTGGACGGGGCGCGGTCGGCCGGCATCGAGTGCGCGATGTGCGGCGAGATGGCCGGCGATCCGGCCTACACGCTGGTCCTGCTCGCGCTCGGCCTGGACGAGCTGTCGATGAATCCGGCGGACATCCCGCAGGTGAAGAAGGTGATCCGCTCCGCCGACGTGAGCGACGCGAAGAAGATGCTGGAGGAGGCGATGACCTTCTCCTCGCACGACGAGATCGAGAACTACGTGCTGGAGCAGATGCGCAAGCGCTTCCCCGACGTCATCCCCGCGGGTTGACTTCGGGAGGATGCGGGTGGATTCTGCGCGGCCTTTCCACGTTCCACGCCGGCCAGGGAGCCGGGTCTGAGGACATCAAAATGCAGCTTCGCGACGCGCTTTTCTCCTCTGAATCGGTCACCGAAGGGCACCCCGACAAGGTGTGCGACCAGATCTCCGACGCTGTCCTCGACGAGTGCCTGCGGCAGGACAAGTCCAGCCGCGTGGCGCTGGAGACGGCCGTCAAGACGGGCATCGTCATCCTGCTCGGCGAGATCACCACGCGGGCGAACCTCAAGTACCCCGAGATCGCGCGGCGCACCATCGAGCGCATCGGCTTCAACGACGGCTCGATGGGGTTCGACTCGAAGAGCTGCGGCGTGATGGTGGCGGTGGAGCAGCAGTCGCCCGAGATCGCCATGGGAGTGGACTCGGGCGCGAGCAAGGAGCAGGGCGCGGGCGATCAGGGGATGATGTTCGGGTACGCCTGCGACGAGACGCCGGAGTTGATGCCGCTGCCCATCGCCCTCGCCCACCGCCTCACCCGCGAGCTGGCGCGGGCGAGGCGCGGGGAGCTTTCGTTCTTGCGGCCCGACGGGAAGAGCCAGGTGACGGTGGAGTACCGCGGAGGACGGCCGCACAAGGTGCAGGCGGTGGTGATCGCCGCGCAGCACGAGGA
>DATDMU010000047.1:0-9022 GCA_036518615.1 Myxococcales bacterium | reverse complement strand
GCCGCCCTTGTACGGCCCGCGCGCCTGGTTGTGCTGCACGCGATACGCCTTGAACCGCTCCGGCCGGCCCGGCACCACCTTGTAGAGGCCCTTGCCCTTGAGCCGCACCACGCCGTCGCGCATGGCGAGGTGGGCGCCGATGAGCGCGCGGCGCTTGAAGACGAAGCTGCCGTCGAGCAGGGGCTCGAGGCCGTCGGGCAGCAGCTCGCTCTCGGCGAGGTCCCTGAACTTGTCCTGGTCCTGGGTGAGCGGCGACAGGCGCGTGTGCAGCTTCACCGTCACGTAGAAGATGTGCTCGTAGTCGGGCTCTTCCAGCTCCATCCGCACGCGCCGGTCCAGCCCGATGAGATCGGCTGCGCGGTGGAAGACCTCCATGGCCTCCGTGTAGACGGTCGGCCTGCTGGACTCGCGGATGGGCGCTCTGGAAGCCAAACGGTCCTCCTGTCGGGAACTTGCGCACTGGATTCAGTGCGTCATGTCCGCAGGCGGCGCGTTCTAGGGGGGTTTCGCCCTCGTGTCAATCTGCGTCGCGTCACTTCTTTCCGAACGCGCGCAGGTACGGGATGAGAGCGCGGATCTGCTCCTGCGAAAGCTTTTCGCGGAAGCCCTTCATCTTCGTTTTCGGCACGCCGTTGGTGATCGCGTCGGCGATCTCCTCGTCGTCGGTGCTGCGCTGCCACTTGGCGCTGGTGAAGTCGGGCGCCTTGTACTGGCGGCCCTTCTTCGTCTGGCTCCTGCCGTCGGCGCCGTGGCAGAGGGTGCAGTGCTTCTCGAAGATCTCCTTCGCGGAGCCGGTCTGGACGGGCGCGGGAGGAGGGACGGGAGCCTGGGCGAGCAGCGCGAGGACGAGTGCGATCACGGCGTCTCCTGTGCGAGGGCCGCGTCCGCTTCCAGCGTCTGCAGGAACGCGACCAGGTCATGGATGTCCTGCGGGGAAAGGCGTTTCCCGAAGGCGGGCATCTTGTTCTGCTCCGGGTAGTAGCCGGGCGCGGCGGCGTCCTGGAGCATTCCGGTGAGCCATTGCGCCGAGCCATAGCCGAAGAGGCTGGGGCCGCCCTCGTCGCCGCCCTTTTCCAGCGAATGGCAGTCGCCGCAGCTCGCGCGCGCGAAGACCTCGCGGCCGGCCTGCAGCGAAGGGTCGTCGGGCGCGTGCGAGCGGAGCGCGTAGAGATAGCCGGTGAGCTTCTCCAGCGCGTCTTCCCCCAGGGCCTGGTACCCCTCCATTCCGGAAATGGGCACCGCCCCATAATATTCATTGGAATCGGGGTGGAGCAGGACGCCGCGGATCCAGCGGCGCGAGAGAAAGCCGTCCAGCCGCGGCGCCTTGGCTCCGCCGCCTCCGCGCAGCGTGTGGCACTCGGTGCAGACGCGCGCGAAGAGGCGGGCGCCGCGCTCTTCGGGCTGGCTCTCGATCAGCGCCAGCGCCCCTTCCGGCGGTACGCCCTTCTCGCGCGCGAGGCGGAGCGCCTTCTCCGCGCGGGCGCGGGCCTGGGCTTCCGCGCGCACGAACTGCGGCGACTTCGCGTCGCTCCGGTAGGACGCGGCACAGAGCGCCGCCGCCGCGAGGAAGCCTCCCGCGAGCCCCGCCAGCACAGCGGGGCGCCGCCGCGCATCGCGATCGAGGAAGGGCAGCGCGAAGAGGAAGGCGCCCGCGAGCATCGGCAGGAAGAACGCCCCCACCGCTTCCAGCGACGGCGGCATCAGCTTGAGAAGCTCGAAGAGCGGGCGGAAGTACCACTCGGGGCGCGGATTGGCGGCGCCGGCGGGATCGGCAGGGCCCTGCAGCGGCGCCCCCCATCGCGCCGCGGCGAAGAAGAGCGCGCCGAGCAGCAGCAGCGCGAACGCCGAGTCGTAGAGCGCCTGGCGCGGCCAGAACGGCTCGCCGTCGCCAGAAGCGCCGCTGCGCGGATGCGGCGTGACGCCGTGCCGGCGCATGGCGGCCACGTGCGCGGCGGCGAAGGCGAAGAGGAGCAGCGGCAGGACCGTGGCGTGCACGGCGTAGAACCGCGTCAGGGTGAGGTTGCCGAACTCGCTGCCGCCCGTGGCCAGCGCCTGCAGGGTGCGTCCGACCAGCGGCGCGCTGCCTGCGATGCCCACGGTGACGCGGGTGGCCCAGTAGCCGCGCTCGTCCCAGGGCAGGAGCGAGCCGGAGAGGCAGAAGGCGAGCAGCATCGCGAGCAGGAGAAGGCCCAGCCACCAGGTCGCCTGCCGCGGCGCGCGGTACGCGCCGAAGAGCGCGGTCTGTCCGAGGTGCAGGCCGGCCACCGCGAGCAGCAAGGTGGCGCCCTGCGCGTGCAACCCGCGCAGGAGATGGCCGAGAGCGCTCCCCTCGATGCGCGCCACCGACGCCCATGCGGCGGGCACCGAGGCGGAGTAGCCGAAGGCCAGCGCGATGCCGCTCGCGAACTGCGCCACCAGCAGGAACACCAGCGCGCTCCCGAACACGTACGCCCACCGCGCCCCGCCGGGAATGCGCTCCTCGAACCAGCTCATGCGCGCCGCCGGGCGGCGGAGCCGGGGGCGAAGCGGAGCGCCTGCACCTGCACGCGGCCCGCCACGACGCGGACGGGAAGCGGGTCCATGCCGCGCGCCGCCGGCCCCTTCTCCAGTTCGCCGTCGGGACGGAAGCGGCTGTCGTGGCAGGGGCAGGCGAATCCGGGCACGCCGTCGGAGCGGACCTGGACGCCGCAGCCAAGGTGCGGGCAGGTGGCGGAGAGCGCGCGGATGCCGGCGTCGCCTCGCAGAAGCCACACGGCGCCCAGGTCGACCAGCGTGGTGAAGAATCCGTCGCGCACCGGCGCGCGCAGGTCGGCCTTCACCGGCGCCCCCGGATTCAGATCCCGCTCCGCGCCCACGTCGATCCACGGCGCGTCCGCGGGAGGCGCGCCCTCCGTCTCGGTGACCGCCGCGGCGAGCGGCCACACCGCGGCGCCGGCAGCCGCGACGCCGGCGCCCACCGTCAAGGTGCCGAGGAGCTTGCGCCGGTTCACGCGTACCGCCGGAGCGCGCGTTCCGCCTCGTCGCGCAGCGCATCTCGCGCCTCTCGAGGCGCGGCGATCTCCGCCTCGCCGGCGTAGGAGAGCGCGATCTCCACCGCGTACGCCGTCCCTTCGGTCTCGATGACGGCGTCGGCGCGGCCGTCGGGAAGCCTTTGCGCCCGCGATCCGTAGTGCCAGAGGGCCCACGCCGCCGCCGTCCGCGAGAAGCGCAAGGTCACCGGCTGCTCGCGCCCGCTGGGAAAGAAGAGCTGCTCGCGCTGGAACCGCGCCGGATCGAGCGGCCCCGGATCGGGAAACGCCTGCCCTGTCTCGCGGACGGAGAGCATGCGGTCCACCCGGAAGGTGCGCTCCGCGCCGCGGCCCATGTCGTGGCCGATGGCGTACCAGACGCCGCCGTGATCGATCACGCCCTGGGGCCGGAAGATGCGCTCGCCCGCGGCGCCGCGGCCGTTCTTGTCGTACTCGATGGCCACCTCGCGATGCCGCTCGGCGGCCGCGCGAAGCTGCGCCAGCACCGGACCGCCGGGGGGCGGCGCGGCGGTCGCCAGCCTGCGCGCGAGCTGCGCATAGAGCTCGCGCGATGCGGGAGCAAGCTTCGCCGTGAGCTTCGCCAGCGCGGCGGTGACCGCAGGGTCCGCCCCGGCCACCTCCTGCGCCGCCGCGGAGAGCGCCAGCGCCTCCAGCGGCGTGAGCCGGGGCGGCCGCGAAAAGCTCTGGTCGAGGGCCACGCTGACCCGGTCGCGCTCGTCGACGCTGATGTCGATGAGGTCGTCGGGCGAGAAGGGCGGCCGGCCCACCATGCCGAGCAGCTCGATGTCCCTTCGCAGCTCCTCGGCGTCCAGGCCCAGCTCGCGGGCGAGCTCGTCGAGCTTCACCCCGGGCCTCCGCCGCGCAGCGGGCACGACCAGAAGAAGCCGCCGCAGCCGCTCGCGCTTGTCGTCCGCCGCTTCCGGCGCTCGCACCGCGGGGGGCTTCGCTGCGGCAGCGGGCTGCGCAAGGTCCGGCGCGGGACCGGCCGGCGCCGCGCAAAGCTGCGCGATCTTCTCCAGCGCGCGCCGCACCTTCTCCCGCGCGGGCCGGGGCGATTCGATCCAGGCGCGATCGCCGAGCGAGAGGATCTGCGGCAACAGCCCATCCACGTTGGTGACCTGGAGCCGTCCGCCCGGGCTTTCGCCGAAGAGCCGCTCCGCCAGCGCCTCGCTGCCGGGCGCGAAGCGGACCATCACCTCCTGCGGCGCGTGGTGCGCCCACTGCCAGGGCTTGCTGGACCTCTCCGCCGTGGCGCCCGCCTCGAAATTCTTCGGCGTCTCGAAGTCGGCGCTGTGCGGCTTCTGCTCGTTGACCTGCACCGATTCGATGCGGTCCACCACGAACACGCGCTCGGCGTTGCGCAGGTGGTCGTGGCACACCAGCCGCCAGGCCTTGCCGCGAAAGGCGAGTCCCCAGGGATCGACCTCGCGCTCGCTGCGTTCGCCGGGCGTGCCGTCCAGCCCGGGCGGCTTCTGGTAGACGATGTGCACCCGCTTGCGCCGCGCCACCGCCTCGCCGAGCAGCCTCAGCTTGGGAGCGCGCTGGGGATCTCCGGGGCGCACCACCAGAAGCCGCCGCGCCGCCGCCCCTGCGGCCTGCGTCGCGCTCGCCACCGAGATCTTCCGCAGCGCATGGCGGAGGTCCTGGGCAAAGGGAAAGTCGCGCGCGTCCAGCGCGGCCGCGCCCGCCGCGTAGAGGGCAGCCGCTTCTTCGGGCAGGAGCTGCGGGTCGGGCAGGAAATATGCCTTGCGATCGATGCGATATCCGCCCAGCTCGCGCTCGTCGAGGCGCTGCGGCTCCACGTACTCGACGGGAACCCCCAGCTCGAGCAGCTCCGCCTTGTCGCGCTCCAGCTTGCGCTCGGCATTGGCGCGCGGCCCGCCGTACTCGTCGGGAAACAGCTCGCGCAGCTCGGCGAACGACACCGGCTCGCGCGCGTCGAGCAAGAGCGCGACGAGGTCCAGCAGGCGCTCCGTCTTCTCCATCAGCCCGGCGCGCCCTCCAGCGCCCACTGGATGGCCGCCACGTTGTCGACCGGAATCTCCACCTGCTTGCCCTTGAGCGGCCCGTCCTCGCTGCCCATGACGATGTAGCTGTTGCCCACCTTCTCGATGCGCCGGATGCCCTCGCCGATCTGGATCACCGTGATGTTCGGGTGCATGGGAAAGCGCAGGTAGAGGATGTCGATCGACGCGGCCAAGCTGGCCTCCCGACGGAGCAGGGAAAGGTTCGTATCGCCGGGGCCGCACATGGTCAAGACCGCAGCAGGGGCCGTCTATTCCCTCAGCTTCGCAGCCTCACCTGCAGGTGCGCTACGAGGAGCGGCGCCACCGCGGCGGGATCTTCCAGGAAGGGCAGGTGGCCCGTTCCGGCGATGACCTGCATGCGCGCGCCGGGGATGCCCTGGGCGAGCTTCTCCATCTCGGCGCGCGCGATGAGCTGATCGCGCTCGCCGGCGATGACCAGCGCGGGCGCGGTCCAGCCGGGCAGATCGCCCGAGGAGTCGGGACGCAGCGCCATGCCCCGCAACGCGCCGGCGATGCCCTGGGGAGTCGCGCGCGCTGCCAGCTCCTCCACGCGCCTGCGCGCGGAGGGCGATGCGTCGGGAGCCAGCAGCTTCGGCACGAACTCCGCCAGAACCGGCGCCGCGCCCCTCTCCAGCGCGAGCAGCGCCTGCCGCTCCCGGTTCTTCTTCGCCTCCTCGCCGTCGGCGCCTGCGCGCGTCGCGATGAGAACGGCCCCGGCCATGCGCCGCGGGTGGCGGCGCGCGAACGCCATGGCCTCATAGCCGCCCATCGAGCAGCCCACGATGCCCGCCCGCTTCGCTCCCAGGCTGTCGAGCGCCGCGGCGCCGACGTCGGCCATGAAGTCCATGGTCAGCGGCCCTTCGCGCGGAGGCGTTCCGCCGAATCCTGGCGCATCCACGGCCGCGGCGCGCAGCCCTGCCGCGGCGCAGGCGAGGAGCATCTCGCTCCACGCGTCGGAATGAAGCGGGAAGGGGTGGAAGAAGAGCGCGAGCGGCGCGCCCGCGGGTCCTTCCACGCGCAGCAGGAAGGGATGGCCATCGTGGAGCAGCGCGAGATGCATCGCGGTCTCCTCACGGGAAGAGCCGCTACAGTAGCCATGCGCCGGCTACTTCACCACCACGATGGCTCCCTGGACCATCTTCATGGGGCAGGCGAAAGCGATCTCGCCGCTCTCCGGCGCGGTCAGCTTCACGTCCACCGCCTTGTCGAGAGGCAGCATGTGGCGGACCGGGTCTCCCTGCACCTCCACCGCGTCGGCGCAGGTCTCCTGGACCTTGCGGGTGATGCGCAGGAGGACCTGCTGGCCCGGGGCCACCTCGATGCGGGCCGGCTCGAACCCCTTCTGGGTGACGGTGACCTCCTTGACTTGAGGCGCGTCGGATTTCACCGGCTTCTCCGCTTGTTGCCTGCAGGAGAGGGCGAGGATGGCTGCGAGAAGAGCGCTGCGAAGGTGCGCGGTTGTCATGGAAAGGCCTACCTCCGGGCGGGTCGCCGCCGGGTTTTCCCGCCTGACGCTCTTGTGCCACACTCGATTGCCCCGGGGGAGCGTCAACTGCTGAGGGATCTCGACATCCGGCATCGCGACCGGCGCGCCCTGCGCGAAGGCTACAGCCCCGCGGTGCGCAGGTTCGAGATCGCCAGCATCGCCGCCTACGCAGCCGTGATGACCTGGGTCGCGGTCCGGCTTGCCCCGCGGATGCTGCACAAGCCCTTCCTCGCGCTCTCCGCGCTGATGCTCGGTTTCGTTGCCGCCGACTTCGTGAGCGGGTTCGTGCACTGGCTCGGGGACACCTGGGGCACTCCCGACTGGCCCGTCATCGGCAAGACGCTCATCCGGCCCTTCCGCGAGCATCATGTCGACCAGAAGGAGATCACCCGGCACGACTTCGTCGAGACCAACGGAAACAACTGCTTCGTCTCCATTCCCGGCGCGGCGCTGGCCGCGCTGTTGCCGCTGCGCGAGCCGCTCTGGTTGTTCGTGGCGGCGATGATGTTCTCGCTCTGCCTCGCCATCTTCGGCACCAACCAGTTCCACAAGTGGGCGCACATGGACGAGCCGCCGCGCGTCGTGAAGCTGCTCCAGCGCGCGAACCTGGTCCTGCCGCCCGCGCACCATGCCGTGCACCACCAGCCGCCCTACGCGAAGTACTACTGCATCACGGTGGGGTGGCTGAACGAGGCGCTCTTCCGGCTGCGCTTCTTCCAGGTGCTGGAGAAGCTGATCGCGCGCGTGACGGGCCTCGTGCCGCGCGAGGACGACATCGGAAAGCACGCCGCGGAGGTTGCGGCGCGGGAGCCGCTGCCGCCCTTGCCGACCATCGCGCTGGACGCGCCGCCGCGGCCTGTGGCGAAGCCGGACTGATCTGTCGCGATTTTCTGGACGGGAGCCAGGAGCCGTGCAGGATGGCGGCATGCGCGAGCCGACCTGGGGATTCCTCACCAACCACTTCTACGTATTGCGGGCCATTGCCGGAGAGCCGGCGCCCACGCTGCGGCAGATGGCCGCGCGCATCGGCATCACCGAGCGCGCCGTGCAGCGCATCGTGGCGGAGCTGGAGGATGCGGGGTACCTCTTGCGGCAGAGGGAAGGGCGCCGCAACCGGTACGTGGTGCGCGAGGGGCAAAGGCGGCACGAGCTGGACGCCGCCTTGCCGCTGCGCGAGCTGCTCGGGCTTTCGGGGGTGGATACTTCGCCGCGGGTCGGGCCGCGCGAGCCCTTGCCGCGCGACCCGTCGTTCATCGACTGAAGCTACTGCGTGGCCTGGGCCGAGGCAGGTCCGGGCCTGGGAATGGAAGCAGCCCAGGCTGCCAGCGCGGCCTTGCGCCCGTCGATCTCGAGCATGATCACCGAGGGATCCACCGAGAGCACGACGAGGTTCGAGGCCGAGCGCACCCCCGGCGGGACGGGAATTCCCGACCGCAGCGGCAGGTATCC
Organism: Myxococcales bacterium; assembly: GCA_036518615.1. Lineage (GTDB taxonomy): Bacteria > Myxococcota > Myxococcia > Myxococcales > 40CM-4-68-19 > 40CM-4-68-19. The sequence goes on along the minus strand of DATDMU010000047.1, from coordinate 1,031 downwards.
GGGCAGGCGCGCGACGAGGAGCTGTTCGGTGTTGCGGTCGGCGAGGCGCTCCGCGAGCTTCTGCGCCGCCTCCGGGTTCTTCGCGGACTTGGAGACGGAGAGCGCGGTGGGCCAGACGAAGGTGCCGATGCTCTTCTGGTTGGGGTAGATGGCCACTACGTGCGCGGCGCTCGCCGCCGCCTTGGCCGCCTCGTCGCTGGCGACGATTCCCACCACCGCCCGGCCGCTGACCACCGCCTGCCGGACCTGATCGTCGTTGTCGTAGATCTGCGGCTCGTTGGCCTTGAGCTGCTTGAGCCAGATCTCCATGCGCTCGGCGCCCCAGGCGCGGTAGAGAGCGGAGAAGTGCGCCAGCGCCATGCCGCCGGTGGGCGCAGGCAGGGCCACCTTGCCCTTGAGCCAGCCGTCGGTGAGCGCCGTGAAGCGGACCGGCGCGCCGTGGTCGCCCAGGCTGTCGGTGCCCACCAGAAGCACGACGGCGCGGCCGCCCACCGCCACCCAGGTGCCGCCCGGGTCCTTCCAGAGCGGCGGCACGTCGGCGGCCGTGACCGGCGCGGGCATCAGCTCGCCCTTCGCCGCCGCGGCGATGGCCTCGTAGGGCTCGTCGAACCAGCGCACGTCGCCCGATTCGGCGCGCTGGGCGCGAGGGCCGCCGCCGCGGGAGATCTGGTTGAGCGCCGTGTCCACCACTGCGGGGTTCAGGTTGGTCGCGACCTGAACCTCGGCCGGTCCCCCGGGCTGCGCGTTCTCCTTGCAGGAAGCGAGGAGGACACAAGCCAGAAAGAGCCCTCTCATGGGGGTTTCCATGGCACCAGTCTCTCTCTCCCCCCGAGGGTGTCAACGCGGCGCAGGGTCGCGAATTTCGCGGGCAGGCAGGCGGGCGGACGGGGGCGCGCCCGGCCCGGCTTGACGGGTTCGCGGGGCCGCTGCTAGAAGCAGCCTCCCTCGCTACCAGGCCGACATAGCTCAGCTGGTAGAGCAACGGTTTCGTAAACCGTAGGTCCCCGGTTCAAGTCCGGGTGTCGGCTCCA
>DATDMU010000046.1:0-19151 GCA_036518615.1 Myxococcales bacterium | reverse complement strand
GCGCGCGCCTCTTCGCCGACCGCGCCTCCGACCTGCGCGACGCGCTCTTCGAGGCGCGCCCGGGCAAGGACGGGATCGACGCCGACCTCTGGGTGCGCTTCCTGCCGCAGAAGAAGAGCGCAAGCACGGGCAAGTGAGAGGAGATCGATCATGCGCGATCATGCCTACGACCGGATCGCCTACCGCGCGCCGCAGATCGAGCACCGCTACGGCCCGAACGTGCACGTCATCGCCGACCCGCTCGCCCTGACGCAGCTCGCGAAGCTGTGCGCGAAAGGGACGTACCAGCCGGACATCAACACGCTGGTCGCGGTGCTCTACCGCGACCTGCTGCGGGTCATCGTCAACGCCGAGTTCCCGCGCCGCAACAGCGCCACCGCCACCCGGATGATCGATTCCACCCCGAACGCCGTCTTCCACGGCGAGACCATCGACCCGGAAGTGCGCGCGGTCACCGGCAACATCGCCCGCGCCGGCACGCTGCCCTCGCAGATCACCTACGACTTCCTCAACACGCTGCTCGATCCGCGGGTGGTGCGGCAGGACCACTTCGTCATGGCGCGGGTGCTGGACGAGGCGGCGCACGTGATCGGCGCGCGCATCTCCGGCAGCAAGATCGGCGGCGACGTCGACGACGCCATCCTGCTCTTTCCCGATCCGATGGGCGCCACCGGCGGCAGCATGTGCACCGCCATCGACGCGTACAAGAAGGACGTGGTGGGCAAGCCGCGCAAGATCATCGCCGCCAACCTGATCGTCACCCCCGAATACCTCAAGCGCGTGACCACCACCCACCCGGAAGTGATCGTCTACGCGCTGCGGCTCGACCGCGGGCTCTCGCCGGAGGACGTCTTCGACACCGTGCCCGGCACCCACTGGGACCGCGAGCGCGGCCTCGACGACAAGCAGTACATCGTTCCCGGCGGCGGCGGCTTCGGCGAGATCATGAACAACGCGTACGTGTGACCTCTGCGAACGGAAAGAAGGAGCCGCGCTTGAAGCTGGCGACGGAACTGGAACCGATGTTTTCCACCGAGAAGATCGCGGCGCGGGTGCGGGAGCTCGGCCAGCAGATCGAGCGGGACTACCAGGGCAAGGACCTCGTCCTGCTCGGAGTCCTGAAGGGCTCCTACATCTTCATCTCCGACCTTGCGCGCGCCATCGACCTGCCGCTCAGCGTCGACTTCATCGGGCTCTCCAGCTATGGCGAGGCCAGCGAATCCAGCGGGGTGGTGAAGATCACCAGCGACCTCTCCCGCCCCATCGAGGACAAGCACGTGCTCATCGTCGAGGACATCGTCGACACGGGGCTGACCATGCGCTACCTGCTCGACAACCTGGCCACCCGCCATCCCGCCTCGGTGAAGCTGGTCACGCTCCTGCACAAGCCTTCGCGGGCGCGGACGCGCATCCCCATCGACTACCTCGGCTTCCAGATCGAGGATCGCTTCGTGGTGGGCTACGGCCTCGACGCCGCGGAGAAGTATCGCAACGTGCCGTTCATCGGGGTGCTCAAGCATGGCTGACTCGGAGCGTCCGGCCCGCGGCGGCGGAGGGTTCTCGCGGCTGATCCTCTGGCTGGTGATCATCGCGCTCCTCGCCGGGGTGTGGTGGCTCGCCTCCGAGCGCAACGAGCGGCACTACCGCGTGGCGGTCGAAGGCAACCAGCTGGTGATCGAGAAGGGGCGCTTCTTCCCCGTGGGCACCGGACCGGTCGCGGCGGGCGACAAGATGTACGCGCCGGTGCCGCTGCCCGCGGGCGCCAAGCCGCCCGGAGAGATGGAGTTCGCCGACCAGAACAGCCTCGACCGCTGGCTCTTCGACGCGCTCTCGGCGTGGGCGAAGGAGTCGGCGCAGAAGGGCGACACGCGCACGGCGGCCGCGCTGGTCGATCGCGCGAGCGGCCTGCCCGGGCTGACCGGAGCGCAGATGGCCGAGCTCTCCAGGATGCGGGCCGACCTCGCCTGGGACGACGCGCTGACCGACCTCGCCAACGCGACGACGGCGGTGGAAGCGGCGCGCCGCAAGCTGGAGATGGTGCGGCAGGGCAATGGAACGCATGCCACCGAGGCGTCGGCACTGGCCGGCAAGCTCGACGCCATCGACAACACGCTCAAGGACGCCGCCCCCAAGCGTTAGCGTACTTACGGGAGCTCTCCGACGAACACCAGCTCGGCGGGTCCCCGCATGCGCACGCGGTCTTCCCCGTCGACGCGGATGGTGAGCGACCCTCCGGGAAGCTCCACGACGATGTCCTCGCCGCGCTTCGCCTCGCCTCGCGCCACCGCCGCCGCCGCCACGGCGCACGCTCCCGTCCCGCAGGCCTGGGTCAGTCCCGCCCCTCGCTCCCACACCGCGACGGCATAGCGCTGCGGCGCGCGGCGCTCCGCGAACTCGATGTTCGCATTCTCCGCGAGCGAGAGGGCCTGCCCCGAATCCGCCGCGAGCCGGCGCGCGTCGCTTCCGACGAAGACCACCCGGTGCGGGTTGCCCATCGAGACCGGCTGCGCCTCCCAGGAGCCCAGCGCCCGCGCAGGCGAAAGCCGGGCCACCCCCATGTCCACTTCCACGAGCCCGCGCCGCGCCTCCTCCGCCTCCACCGTGCACGGGCGCGGGCCGGCGTCGGTGATCAGATCGACCTGCGCCCGGGCAGGGTGCGTGCAGCCGCCGGTCGCGATCCACAGCGCCGCACAGCGGGCCCCGTTTCCGCACATCTCCGGCACCGATCCGTCCGCGTTCTGCACCCGCATGCGGCTGCCCGGCAAGAGCGTCAGGACGCCGTCGGCGCCCACCCCCAGGTGCCGGTCGCACAGCTCGAGCGCGCGCCTGGACGGCAGCGGCTCGCCGCCCTGGCGCAAATCGAGCAGCAGGAAGTCGTTTCCCAGGCCGTGAAGCTTGGCGAATCGCATGCCGGCGCGAGTCTAACCGCATTGCGAATCGGTTGCTTGACACCACTGTCCGCGGGCGGGTCAACTCGTCTGCTCCGTGTCGCGCACCTGCCCCCAGTGCCACAAGGCGTACGACGAGGAGATCCTCCGCTGCCCCGAGGACGGCGCCGACCTGGGCCGGCCCGCGGCCAGGGACGATCTGATCGGCCGCGCCGTCGGCAGCTACACCGTGACCCGCCTCCTGGGCAAAGGCGGCATGGGCGCCGTCTACCTGGCCGAACACCCGGTCATCGGGTCGCGCGTCGCCATCAAGTTCCTCCACCCGCGCTTCACCGGCGACCGCAAGATCGTCGAGCGCTTCTTCAACGAGGCCCGCGCGGTCAACGTCATCGGCCACGACAACATCCTCAAGATCCTCGACCTCGACGTGACCGCCGACGGCCGGCACTACTTCGTGATGGAGTTCCTGCACGGGCAGCCGCTCTCCGATCTGGTGAAGCCCGCGCTGCCCGTGCCCCTGCGGGTGTCCGGGCCCATCCTGCTCCAGATCTGCGAGGCACTGCAGGCCGCGCACGACCACGGCATCGTCCACCGCGACCTCAAGCCGGACAACGTCCACCTCATCCTGCACAAGGGAAAGAAGAACTTCGTCAAGCTGGTGGACTTCGGCATCGCCAAGCTCAGCGACGAGAGCGGCCTCTCCAGCGGAAACACGCAGACCGGAACCGTGATGGGGACGCCCGGGTACATGTCGCCGGAGCAGGCCAAGGGCGCGAGCGCGCGGATCGACGGCCGCAGCGACATCTACTCGCTCGGCTGCATGATGTTCCAGATCGCCACCGGCAGCCTTCCCTTCAAGGGGTCGAGCTTCGGCGAGGTGCTGGTGGCCCACCTGCACCAGCCGCCGCCGCGTCCGCGCGAGCTGGTCAAGGACGTGCCCGAGGCGTTCGAGGCGGTGATCCTGCGCTGCCTTTCGAAGAAGCAGGAGGACCGCCATGCCTCCATGCGCGAGGTCCACGACGCCATCGCGCAGGTGATGGAGCGCCTGGGCATCTCCCGCGACCTGCCGGACGCGGACGCGAGCGAGCCCGCCGTGGCGCCGCCTTCCCGCCCGCCTGCGGACGTGACGGCGACGGCGCTTCTCGGGCCGCGCGGCTCGCTTTCGGCCCAGCCGACTGCGCCGCTGAAGAAGAGCGCGCCGCCGCGCAGGCGTACGGGCCTGTGGGTGGGGCTCGGCTCGGGCGCCTTCGCGGCGGCAGCGCTCGGGTTGGCCGCCTGGCAGCACCACGTCCGCGCAGCGCGAGCATCGGCGGCGCGGGTCGCGGCGGAGCGCGTGGCCACGCAGCGCGTGGCATCCGACGCGCGCGAGGCCGCCCGCCGCGCCGAGGAGCAGAAGGCGCGCGAGCCGCAGACGGTGCTCCTCTCGGTCGTGTCGGAGCCTGCGGGAGCCGCGGTCGAGGCGAGCTGGGGCGAAGGCTCGAAGCAGGCGATCACGCCGTTCGAGCTCCCGGTGCCGCGCGATGCGAGCGTGCACCTCGCCTTCGCCAGGAAGGGCTACGCCAGTTGGGCCACCGACGTGGTCGCCCGGGGGCCGCAGATCGTCGACGCGCAGCTCGCCTCGGAGCGGCCGCCGCCGCCGCTGCCGGCCCACAGGACGAGACGGGCGCAGGCGGAGCCGGGCAAGCCGGCGCCGGCCGATCCGGGCAGGCCCGCGCAGGCGCGCAACACCAAGGCAGCCGCCTCGGACGACACCATCCCGGTCGATTTCTAGCCATGAGAGGGCGCCGCGAGCGCCGTGCCGGGATACATTGCCCCCCGTGACCGGGCCGCTCCACCGCTGTGGGCTCCTTCCCGACGACGCCGCGCGCCTCTTCGGCGTCCGCGACGAGGTGGCGCGGAAGATTCTCGCCGCGGCCGTGCAGCGCGGCGAGCGCGACCTCGCCGGCGTCCGCGGCGTGCGCAAGGACGTCCTGCGCCGCATCGAGGAGTCGTCCACCGCCGAGCCCCTGCGCATCGCCGAGCGCAGGACGGCTCCCGACGGCTTCGTGAAGTACCTGTTCCGGCTGCACGACGGCGCAGAGGTCGAGGCCGTCCGCATCCCCGTGCCTTGCGAGGCACCGGGGGCGGACACCAGCGCATACGAAGGCAAGGAGAAGAAGTACATCGTCTGCGTCTCCTCGCAGGCAGGCTGCGCCCTGGCCTGCGCCTTCTGCGCCACCGGCGCTCTCGGCTTCTTCCGCAACCTCGACGCCTCCGAGATCGTCCGCCAGATGCTGGCGGTACGCGGGGAGGCAGACCGGCCGGTCCGTGGCATCGTCTTCATGGGGATGGGCGAGCCGTTCCTCAACTACGACGAAGTCATCCGCGCGGCGCGCATCCTCAGCCATCCGTGCGGCGGCGGCATCGACGCGCGCGCCATCACCATCTCCACCGCCGGCATCGTGCCGCAGATCCGCCGCTTCACCGCCGAGGGGCACAAGTTCCGGCTGGCGGTCTCCCTCACCCACGCCGTCCCGGAAAAGCGTCTGCCCTTGATGCCCGTGGAGCGCCTGCATCCGACGGAGGACCTGATCGCGGCGCTGCACGATCACGCGCGGAGCCGGCGCACCCGCGTGCTGGTGGAGTACGTCCTCCTCGGCGGGATCAACGATTCACCGCGGGACGCGCAGGCGCTCGCCCGCCTCCTCGATCCACGGCTCGTCAAGGTCGACCTCATCGATGTCAACCCGCTTCCAAAGCGCGCCGAAGGCGCCACCGCGCGGGTCGATGCCGAAGGCATCCAAGGCGGCACGGGCGGGTTCCGGCGCGCGTCGCGCGAGGCGCGCTCGGCGTTCCTCGACGCATTGGCTGCGGCGCGCATCCCCTTCGGCATCCGCTACTCCGGAGGGCAGGAGGTGGCGGCAGGGTGCGGACAGCTTGCCGCAGGCGGCGGGCGCCGGGGCGCGCGGTTGTTATAAAACGCGTGGCCGCACGCAGCGGCCCGGAGTCGAGACGACGATGAAGCCCGCAACCGTCACGCTCGCGCTGGCGTTCGCCGCGGCCCTGCCGCTGCGCGCGGAGGAGGGCGCCGTCAAGGGCAGCGCCACCCACGAAGGCAGCAGCGGCCAGACGCACGTCGCAGTGAGCACGCCCTCCTTCGCCTTCGATCTCATTTTCAATTCCCTTGCCTTCGGCCTCGACGTGGCGGCCCTCGACGCGGCGGTGCCCGAGCCGGTGGTGGTTCCGCAGCCGTACGCGCAGCGCGGGTATGGCGAGCCGTGGGACGCACCCTCGCGAAGGAAGATGGACGCGCGCCAGGGCCTCTTGCTTTCCTTTGGCCTGGGCGGCGGCTCCGCCTATCTCTCCACCCAGGGTCCGGGCCGCGTGGGCGCGTTCGACCTCGACTTCCGTCTCGGCTACGGGTTCTCCGATCGCTTCCAGCTCTTCATGGACTTCGGCGCCGACGCGGGGAACTATCCCGACCAGGGCAACGACTTCACCTCGTGGACGTTCACCATCCGCGGCCAGACGGTGCTGATCGGCGACCGCGCCGGCAACGGCCTCAACGTCAACTTCGGCGTCGGCGTGGGCGGAGTGGACTACAACGCCGGCTACTTCGCTTCCTCTTCTTCGGCCACCGGCCTCGCGCTCGCCGGCGGCGTCTCGTACGACGCGCGGCTCACGCCGTTCTTCTCCCTCAGCCCCGAGTTCTTCGTGAACTGGCACCAGATCCCCAACCGATCGGGCTTCGCCGACGACGTCTCCAGCGTGTACGGCGTGCGGCTGAACTTCCTCTGGTATCTCAAATGAAGAAACCGCCCGCGCGCGAGGCGTCGGGCGGTTTCAGGAAACCAACGGCCCTGCGGATCGCGGAAGGGAATCAGACCTTCCGGACGTTCGCCGCCTGCGGTCCCTTTGGCCCCTCGGTCACCTCGTACTCCACCTTCTGGCCCTCGGCGAGGCTGCGGAATCCTTCCATCTGGATGGCGGTGTGGTGGACGAACACGTCCTTGCCGCCGCCGTCCGGAGTGATGAACCCGTAGCCCTTCGCGTCGTTGAACCACTTCACGGTCCCAGTCGCCATTCCCTTCTGCCTTTCGCAAGCGGCTCCCCGCCGGGGGCCTTGGAACGACTTCGTCGCAGCCGGCCCCGCGCAGACCAAAGTCGCTGGGGGGTCAAGCCTTGAGGATAGGGACACGGCGAGGGCCGATTCAAGGGGCGGTGCAGCCGACTTCGCCTGCGGCGGTTCGGGCTACCGCTTGCGAGAGGCTAACCCTGCTTGGCCGCTGGCTTTGCGGAGGCGGAGGCATCCGCCTGCTCGCCCAGGGCCCACGCTCCTGCGGGGTGCCGGGCGAGCAGCGCGGCTTCTTCCGCGCTGAGCGAGGCAGTCCGGACCACTGCGAGGGTGGGATGAGGGAGCACCAGTTGCACCCCGCCATCCGGCAGGGCCCGCACCCGGGGCCGCTCGCCGCGCGCGCGGAGCATGTCGAGGTGGGCCTCGAGATCGCGCAGGTGCCGATCGATGCGCAGGGCGCGGCCGCATTCGCCTGCGAAGGCATGGAAATGCTTGTTGCGGGAGAGGGGGCGAGCCTCTTCGTGCAGGCGCTGCAGCAGGCGGTGGAGGAACTCCCGCATCCGTTCAATCTACCACGCGCCGGCGCCGCCGGAACCGCGAAAACTCAGTGGATTGTCCGGGCGGTCAACTCCACCAGCGCATCGCCTCTGGCGCCCCTGCAGAACGCGTCGCGGCAGAGCAACTCGATGACCAGCCGGCCTCCGTCGTCGGCCGCCGTCAGGCGGAGCAGGTCGGTGTGGGTCTCGTCGGTCCCGCGCTGTCGCAGCCAGGTGCGGTTGCCGATGTGGACGGCGTCCTCCCCCGCCACGATGGCGATCCGCTCCGGCTGCCGCGAGATGGCGATCTCGGCGATGCCGGGCAGGGTCGCGAGCCCGGGCTCGTCCGGCGCGAGGAGCCCGCTCACCTGGGCTTCCGCGCCGTTGCCGCGCAGCGTGCGCGGGCTGGGCCGCACCGCGCGCGCCACCGCCGCGCCTTCCATCGCCGCAAGGGCCAGGGCGGAGGCGACGAGCAGGCCTTTGGCGAACGGGTGCCACGGCCGCCGCTCGAGCCTCGGCAGCGGCGCGATCAACGAGAGCAGAACTCCGGACACCAGGCCGCCCGCATGCGCGGCGTTGTCGACCGGCGCCGTCACCGCGATGGCAACGTTGAGCAGCACGTTGATGCCGATGGCGCGGACGATGCCGCGGCGCACGTGCTCGGGCAGCGTATGGCGGACGCGCAGGTAGAGCCCGATGGTCGCGCCGAAGAGGCCGAAGATGCCCCCGGACGCACCCGCCGCGAAACGCGCCTCGTCGGTGAAGAAGCTCCAGGCGGTGCTGGCGGCGCCGCCGGCGAGCGCCGTGGCGGCGAAGAGCCCCAGGGTGAGGTTGGACCCGAACGTCCATTCGAGCTGCGGCGCCAGCACCCAGAGCGCGTAGGCGTTGACCGCGATGTGCAGCCAGCCGATGTGCAGGAACGCGTACGCGCCGATGCGCCACCAGTCGCCGTCGCGAACGGCCGGCCCGTAGAGCGCGCCCAGCCGGAAGAGCGTCACCGTATTCTCGCCTTTCCAGTCGTGCCCGACGGCGAGCTCGGCGGCGAAGGCGATGGCGAGGAGGATGAGGATGGCCCAGGTGGTGGGCCGCGGCGGATTCCGCTGCGGCCGGCGCTCGAATCGGTCAGGCGCGCCGCCGTCGTGCTGCGGAGGCCCGCTCGCTTCGGGCAGACCGCCCAACGGATCCGTCACAGCGCGGTTTCCATCGCCGAGCGCAGCCTCTGCTCCACGCCGGGGAGCGGACCCACCGCGCAGACCACCAGGTTCTCGCGGCGGAACACGCTCGCCGCCACGCGGCGCACGTCCGCCGCCGTCACCCGCTCGATGCGCCCCAGCCAGGTGTCGAACGACTCGGCGGGCGGATGCAGGAGCTCGCCGCCACCGAACCAGCCGATCATCTCGGAGGGCGCGTCGAGCGAGAACTCGAGCCAGATGCGCGACTTCTTCTTCGCCCGCACCAGCTCTTCCTCCGGCACGTCGGCCTCGCGCAGCTCGTCGAGCAGACGCAGCATCTCCGCCAGCGCCGCGGCGGACTTGCGCGGCGCGCAGGCGCAGCCCACCTCGAAGGTGCTGCAGTCGGCGAACCCGTCCATGCCCGCGCCCACCGAATAGGCGAGCGCCTTGCGCTCGACGAGGTTGAGCTGCAGCCGGGAGGCGAGGCCGTCGTCGAGCACGCGCTTGATCACGCGCAGCGCGGGGAAATCCGCGTGCTCCTCCGGCGGGCCGCGGAAGGAGATCTGCAGGTCCATCTGCGACTCGGCGTGATCCACCGCGACGAGCTGCGGGCCCCGCGGCGCTCCGTTGATGGGCGTGTCGCGCAAGAGGGCGCCCGGGCGCAGCGCGCCGAAGTGCTTCTCCGCCAGCTCGACCACCTGCGCGTGCCGCACCGGCCCCGCAGCGGCGAGGACCAGGTTGCGCGCGCCGTACGCCCGCTCGTGCTGCGCGCGCAGGTCCTCCTCGCGGAGCGCGCGCACGCTGTCGGCGCTGCCGGCGATCTTCATCCCCAGCGGGTGGCCGGGAAAGAGCGCGCTCTTGGAGAGGTTGTCCACGTCGATGTCGCGGCCCTTCTCGTCCACCTCGTCGAGGATCTCCTCGAGGATCACCTCGCGCTCGAGCTCGATCTCCTTGAAGAGCGGCCGCGACAGCATGTCGCCGAGGACGGCCAGCGGCACCTCCAGCCGCTCCGGGTGCACCGGCGAGAAGTAGTAGCCGTGGTCGCGGGTGGTGACGCCGTTGAGCGAGCCGCCGCAATCCTCGACCAGCGCGTTCATCGCCCGGCCGTCGGGATGGCCTTCGCTGCCGCGGAAGAAGAGGTGCTCGAGGAAATGGGAGACGCCGTTGCGGGCCGGGTCCTCGTGGCGCGAGCCGGCGCGGACGTACGCGGCGATCATCCCGGTGTGCAGGTGCGGCAACTCCACCGTGACGACCCGGAGGCCATTGCCGAGTGTGGACTTGTGGACGGGATCGTTCATCGAGGGCGGCGGAGGATAGTGTGCCGGTCACGCCGTCGCAATCGCGGGAGCGGTGGCCTGCTCCGGGAGCGTGGAGGCGGGCAAGCGCAGGGTGAAGGTGGTGCCGGCCCCGGGAGCGCTCTCGCAGGAGAGGTGGCCGCCGTGCTCCTGCGCGATCTCCTGCGCCATCGCGAGCCCGAGCCCGGTGCCGCGCTCCTTGGTGGTGAAGAACGGGTCGAAGATGCGGGCCATCCGCTCGCGCGGGATCCCCGGGCCGGCGTCGCGGATCTCCACCTCCACGCAGCCCTCGCCGCCGCGGGTGGTCACGCGCAAGGAGCCGCCCTGCGGCATGGCCTCGCGCGCGTTGCGCACCAGGTTGAGCAGGAGCTGGCGCACCTGCGCCACGTCTGCGTGGACGCGCGGCAGGGCGGGCTGCAGCGAGACGCTGAGGTGCACCCGCCCCGCATCCAGCTCGGGTCGCACGAAGTCGAGCAGATCGCGGACCGCCTCGTTCAGGTCGGCGCGCTGGAACTGCGGTTTCGGCAGTCGCGCAAAGCGCAGGTACTCTTCGGTGATCGCCGTCAGCCGGTCCACTTCGCGGACGATGGCGTCGCACAGCTCCCGCGCCTCCGGCGCCCGCTCTCCCAGCTCCTCCGCGTTCAGCGAGATGGAGGAGAGCGGGTTGCGGATCTCGTGGGTGATCTGCGCGGCGATGCGGCCGATGGCGGCGAGCCGCTCGGAGCGCACCAGCGCCTCGCCCTGCGCGCGCAGCTCGCGCTCGCGCGCCGCCAGCCGCTGCGCCATGGCGTTGAACTCCCGCGCCAGCACCGCCAGCTCGTCGCCGCCGCGCTCGGGCACCGCCACCGACTCGGGGCTGCCGCGGCCCAGGCGCTGCGCCGCCTCGGTGAGGGTCCGGATGGGCCGCAGCGCGCGCTGCGAGAGCCAGGTCATGAGCAGGCCGACGAGGAGCGCGATGGCCGAGAGCCCGAGCACCGCCCAGCGCGCGGCGCGCTCCTGCTTCTCCGCCTCCTCCACGCCCTGGTTCATGTGGTCCTGCAGCACCTGCGAGAGCGCGCGGACCTCGTGATCGACGCGCCGCTGCGCCGTCTTCAGCCGGGCGATGGGATCCGCCAGCGACGGGTCGTCGGTGGCCGCCCGCGGCAGCTTCTCCAGTCGCACCGTCAGCGCCGCCGCCGCCTTCTCCTCGTCCGCCACCCGCGCGCCCACCGCCGAAAGCCGCCCCGCGATGCGGTCGAGGGCATCGCGATCGGTGGCGGTCCGCGACGCCGCCGCCACGAGCTGCTGGGCATAGGCGAGACGCTCGCCCACCACCCTCGCGAAATAGGTGCGGTCCAGCGCGATCAGCCCCGCGCGGGTGGTCGGATTCGCCTCGTCCAGCAGCCGGTCGGTGCTGCGCTCGCGCTCCTTCTGGAACGCCTCCAGGTTCGAGACGGCCCGCGTCAAGGGCATGTAAGGCCGCGAAAGCAGCGACAGGCCCTGGCCGATGCGGCGTAAGCGCGCAACCCCGTAGATGGAGACCGCCGCGCTGCAGAGCAGCACCGCCAGAAAGCCGACAAAGACTTTAGTGGCGATGGAGAGGCGCATCGATCTACATTGTAGCGCCCATGCGGAGATTTCTGCCCATCCTTGCCCTCGCGGCGGCCTGCGGAGGTTCGGCGTCGCCGGACCGCGTCGCGGTGCTCGGGGTGGACCGCATCTCCGGCCAGCTGGGCGGGCAGGAGGTGGAGCTGCCCGGGACGGATCTCGCGACCGTCCGCGGGCCCGCGGCGGTGATGGTCCTGGGCGCCTCGCCGGAGGCGGGCCGCGCTCCCGATTGCGCGCTGCGGCGCAAGGTCACCGGCGCGCTGGTGGCGCGGACGGTGGCCTGCGTCTCGCTTCTCGGCCACTACGTCGCGATGGACCACGCCCGCCAGTTCCTGCTGGCTGCGGGAGCCGAGGCCCTGCTGCCGGCCCCCGTGCTCGTGGACGAGAGCGAGCCGCCGGGCCTGCGCTACGACGCCCTGTCCGACACCTTCACGCTCGGCGAAGGGCCCGAGGGAGCGCGCGTTCCGGCAGCGTTCAATCCCGGCGCTGTGGCGCGCGAGATGGCGCGGCGGCAACTGCGCGCGCTCTCCCTTGCGCACCCCGAGGAGGCGGAGGGAATTGCGCTCTTCCTCGGCGCCGCCGCGGCGGGCGACCCCGGATACCTGGCCGCGTCCGAGCCGGGGGGCGATCCGATGGGGCGCCTCGACCTCTCGCGGCCGCTCGCGGCAACCGCGCCGGCTTCGGCGGTGCTCGCGAGCGCCCTCTGGGCGTGGGCGGACGCGAGCGGCGATCCCACCTCCGCCTCGCGCGCCGCGCTGGCCGCGGCCCGCGCGGTGGGCGCCGCTCCCGCGGACCCGGCGACCGTGCTCTCGCTGGTGGCCGCGCAGCTCGACGGGGCCGAGCGCGATCAGGCCTGCGCCGTGTTCCGGGCGCGCCTGCACGCCGGCAGCGTTTCCGCCTGCCCCTGAACATCTTTCTCCCACGATGACCGTTCACGCGCCCGCAGAGATGCCGCCGCACCTGGTGCAGTTCCTCGTCGGCGGCAAGACCTGCGTCGTCGCCACCGTGGACGAGCAGGGCCTGCCCCAGACCACCCTCATGACCTGGGTGGTCGCGCGCAATCCGCAGACGCTCACCATCGCGGTGGACACCCGCAGCCGGGCGCTGCGCGCCTTGCGCGCCAACGGCAGGATCGCCGTCGAGGTGCTGGGAGACGACCTCTGCTACGGCCTGCGCGGCACCGCGCTGGTGGAGAAGGAGCTGATGCAGTCGGCGCCGTTCCCCTGCGCCCTGGTGGCGGTCAAGCTCGAGGACGTGCGCGACCACGGAGCCGCCGGGGTGAGGTTCGTCGGGCCGAGCTACAGCTTCCACCCGGGGAAGGAACACCGCAAAGGCGTCGAAGAATCGGTATTCGCCGAGCTCAAGGGTCCGCCGCCAACCATTTGAGCGAGCGCCCGCCTTGGTTTCGCTCGATCCGGCAACGAATCTTCGCTACTGTGCGCCCCCCTGGACCGGGAGAGCCGAATGGCCGGACTCGCCTTCATCGTCGCCGTCGTCGCCGTCGTGCTCGCGGTGGTGTTCTGGTTCCAGGGCCAGTCGGCTGCGGAGGCGGTCAAGGGATTGCGCCAATCCGCCGACGAGGCGCGCAAGGAGGCGGAGACGGCGCGCGCGGAGCTGCGCAAGCAGCAGGACGAGCTGAAGGCCCGGTCCGCGCAGTTGCAGGAGACGCGCGAGAAGCTGGTGGAGGCGCGGAAGAAGGCGCAGGACGCCCGCGGCGGCGGCAAGGCGCAGTCGCGCGGGGCGCGCGAGGCGGAGCTGGAGGAGGACCTTGCCCACGCGCGCAAGCTCACGGAAGAGGCGCACGCGGCGGAGAGCGCGGCGCGGCGCGACCTCCAGGCCCTGAGGGCGTCGGAGGCGCAGGCCCGCGCGGAGCTCGCCGCGGCGCAGGCGAAGCTGCGCGAGGCGGCGAATCGTCCTGCGCCGGTGGCAGCGGCCGTCGCCCCCGCGCCGCCCGCCGCCCCGGAGGTGGATGCCCTTCGCCAGCAGCTCGAGGCGGCGAAGAGCGAGCTGGAGCGCCAGGTCACCGCGGCGGACAAGCTGGCGCGCGAGGCGAAGCGCCGCGAGCAGGAGCTGCGCGAGGAGCTGAAGAAGTTCAAGGGCCGCGCAGAGACCAACAATCGCGTCTACCTCGTGACCAAGGGCGAGCTGGAGCTGGTCAAGGAACGCCTCGCCCAGGCGGAGCGCAAGCTCTGGCAGGCGGGCACGCCGCTGGCGCCGCCGGCGCCGAAAGACCGCCCCAGGGCCACCGGCGCCGCCGCCGCCGACAGGCTGCAGGAAAACGGCCAGCCGGTCACGCCGGACGCCGGCGCATTGGCGGCGACCCCTATCGACCCTGCGGCTCAGCCCGGCGCCGCGGGCGAGCCCATCGCCGCCGGCGAGGCGATGGCCGGCGCGCCGCGAACGGACGAGGACGCCCCGGGCGCAGTGGAGCCCATCCGCCGGCGTCCCGAAGATGCCGAGAAGAAGGGCGCCTGAGCGCCGGCGGCCCGCGCTCCACCTCGGGGCGCTCCGCTCAGTCGAGCACGCGCTCCAGCACCGAGAGCAACTGCGGCGCCTCGAACGGCTTCTGCAGCCAGGCGGCGGCTCCGCTCCGCGAGGCGATGGCGGGCAGGTCCTCCTTGGCGGAGATGAGCACCACCGGCACGCCGCGGCTCGCAGGCAGCCCGCTGATGCCGCGGAGAAATCCTTCTCCGTCGAGGTGCGGCATGCGCAGATCGAGCAGGATCACCTCGGGACGGAAGGTGGGCAGCACGTGCACGGCTTCCACCGCGTCGCGCGCCACCGACACCTCGTACCCCTCCATCCCGAGCAGGTCCGCCACGCCGTCGCGGAAACCCTCTTCATCATCGACGATCAGGACGCGCCGTGGGTTGACACCTGCCTGCCGCTTCACGCTGCTTCCCTTCCGAGGAGTGCGACATCCGACCACAGGTGCCAGGCCTTGTCCATCCCGGGTATCCCCGTGCCGGCGCGTCCTTGACTTGAATGCCGCAGTCCGTTAGATCGCCACGGCTTTTCTGGCGTCGCGCCGAAGTGGTGGAATTGGCAGACACGCCAGATTCAGGGTCTGGTGGGGGCAACCCCGTGGAGGTTCGAGTCCTCTCTTCGGCACCACCGACGCCCCGGCGGCGGATCCCTGAGCGCGACGTCCTGCGCCTGCCATCGGATAGCAGAGCCTCGGCCACCCGGCCGGGGCTCTTCTGTTTTTCGGGAGCGCTCCGCGAATGATGACTCCGCTGCAAGATGCCCTTGCCGCCGTGCGCGCCCACGCCAGGCCGCTTCCCGCCCAGGAGATCGCCCTGGTCGACGCGCATGGCCGGGTGCTGGCCGAAGGCGTGCGGGCGCGCAGGGATCAGCCGGCCACGGACATTTCGATGATGGATGGCTACGCCCTCCGCGCCGCCGACGCGGCGGAGCCGCTGCGCGTCGCAGGCGAGGTGGCCGCGGGGGATGCGCCGTGGGCGCGGCCGCTCGCGCCGGGCGAGGCTGCGCGCATCTTCACCGGCGCGCCGCTGCCGCCGGGCGCCGATTGCGTGGTGATGCAGGAGCACTGCGTCCGCGAGGGCGACCGCGTGCGGGTGGAGCAGCCCCCCAGGGCGGGCCTGCACATCCGCCGCCGCGGGGAAGAGCTGAGTGCCGGAATGGAGGCGCTGCAGGCGGGGACCATCCTCGGCCCGACCGAGTTGTCGCTCGCGGGCGCGTGCGGCGTGCGCACGGTGCGCGTGCATCGGCGGCCGCGGGTCGCGCTCCTGGTCACCGGCAGCGAGCTCGTCCCGGTCGGGGAAGACCCGCCTCCCGGCAAGATCGTGGAGACCAACTCGCTGGCGCTGGGCGCCCTCTGCGTGGAGGCCGGCGCGGAGGTGCTGCGGCTCGGCATCGCGCCGGACGACGTGGCGGGCATCGCCGCGAAGCTGCGCGAGGCCAGGGCCGACATCCTCCTCACCACCGGGGGCGCCTCGGTGGGCGATCACGACCACGCCCAGGATGCGCTGGTGCGGCTGGGCGGCTCGCTGGTGTTCCACACCGTGGCCATCCGCCCCGGCAAGCCCGTGCTCTTCGGCACCGCCTCCGCGGGCCGCCTGGTCTTCGGCCTGCCCGGAAATCCGGCCGCGGCGACGCTCGGCTTCGAGCTGTTCGTGCGCCTCGCCATCCGGCTGCTCTCCGGCGATCCGCATCCCGACCGCCCGAAGGCGCGGGCGCGGCTTCGCGGAACGCTGCAGCGCGTGAAGGGGCTCACCTATTTTCCCCGCGGGCGGGTGGTCGCGGAAGGCGCGTCGCTCTCGTTTGCCGCCGGTTCGCAGCAGAGCAGCATGCAGATCGCCTCCTGGGCGGGCGCGAACGCCGTCGCGGTGCTGCCGCCCGGCGAAGGTCGCGTCGAGGACGGCAGCGAGGTGGAGGTGCTGCTGGTGGCGCCGCTCTGACCCGCGGGCCGCTCGAGCGCCGCCGTCAGGCCCATCGGCGCGCTGCAAGCTGGACCAGCAGCATCAGGCCATTGCACGCGGTGTGGATGAACAGCGGCGCGGACAGGCCGCCCGTGCGCTGCCGGGCCCAGCCGAGGACGAGCCCGACCACCAGGATGAACGCCGCGCCAGGGCCGTAGGCGAGATGCTGCAGCGCGAAGAACGCAGCGCTGAGCCAGAGCGCGGATGCCGGAGAGAAGAGGCGCTCCAGCCAGGGGAGCAGGAGCCCGCGGAAGAGCAACTCCTCCGCCAGGGGAGCGATGACGATCGCGATCCCCAGGAAGAGCAGCGACGCCTGGTGCGGCAGGGCCCTGGCGGGGGCCAAGGGATCGCCGGCGGGCAGGACCCTCTGCACATCTCTCAGGATCGAGAGCGGCAGGCAGATCAGCGCCGCGCGGGCTCCCAGCGTGAATGCGTAGAGCATGCCGCGCGCCACGATGCCGGCGGGAGGCACTTCCCACTCCGGCGCCGGGACCGCCCGGCGGCGGACCGCGATCCACAACGCAGCCGCCGATGCGGCCAGGTTCAGCAAGGTGAAGGAGAGCACGAGCGCGAGCCAGCTCCCCGGCGACGCGCCGCCACGCGCGCCCTTGAACGCCGCCCCGATCCAGAGCGTGAGCGTCGACGCCAGCCCGAGCGCGCCGGCGAACAGCGCGGCAGGGAGCGGAGTCACCCGCTTGCGCCGGGCTCTCCAGGCGCAGGCTGCGAGCCCGACCAGCGTGAAGACGATTTGCGCCCAGTTCGACAGCACGCGCCCGCCCCACCGGATCGGGGCCGGCGCGGGGGCGTCTTCCGCCTCCACGGCCTCAGGCGTGACGGCGAGCCGCAGCACACGGTCGCCGCGCCGGACCTGCAGCAGGCGTTCGCGTGCCCCGCCGCCGCCGATCTCCGCTGCGAGCTCCTCGCGGGCGCGCACGCGCTTTCCGTCGATGGCCTCGATCACATCGCCGGACTCGAGGCCGGCGCGGCCCGCCGGAGAGCCGGCTTCCGCCTGGGCCACGCGCACTCCGTCGGCCGCCGGGGCCGTCATGATGCCGATCTTCACCCGAGGCGCGCTCCGGGAGCGGTCGAGGTCGCGCAGGCTTGCGAGCCCGAAGAGCGCCACGCTCGCGACGACGAGCAGGTCAGCGGCGAGCAGGCCGCGAAGCCTCAGGGCCCAGCGGTCCGCTTCCCGGCGGAACGCTCCGCCGCGCCAGGCGAACCAGAGCGTGACGAGGACCGAGACCCCGGGAAGGAATCCGAACGGCAGCGCCGCGTGGAAGGCGCGCCGGGCAGCCACCTCTGCGTCGGGAGCGAACGCCTGCAAGCCGTCCATTCAAGCAGATTCCAGAGGGGGCGGCGCGGGGAGCTGCCAGGTTCACCGCCGGGTCCGTCCGGCGGCGCGCGACGAAGGGGCGCGCGGCTTTCGCTTCGGGGCCACCGCGGCATGGCTCTCGTCGATCCAGGCCTTGAGCAGGTCGAGAGGCACGTCCTGGTTCCTCTCGAACCGCGCGCTCACCCAGCCCGACTTGCCGAGTCCGTACGCGGTGGGCTCGGCGAAGGAGAACATGGTGATCGCCGCCTCGTGCGAGTCGGGGAGCTTGCAGGAGAGGCCGTAGCCGTGCTCCGCCGAGCCGAGGAAGACGAAGATCTTCTTGCCCACCTTGTAGACGGTCTCGCCCCAGGGATGGTCCTCCCAGGCGCCGTCCTTGGCCGAGGCGTGCTTCTTCAGCGCTTTCCAGGCTGCGGCCGGTTTCATTCGCGCTCGCGATCCATGCGACTCACTCGCGTTCGCCACCCATGCGACTCACTCGCGTTCGCCACCCATGCGACTCACTCGCGTTCGCCACCCATGCGACTCACTCGCGTTCGTCGAGCCACGCCATCTGGATGGCTTCGAGGATCTTCTCGTTCGACTTGTTCGGGTCGCCCTCGAACCCGTCCAGCTCGCGCACCCACTGGTGCAGGTCGGTGAAGCGGACCGAGAGCGGATCGGTGTCGGGGAACTTCTCGTGCAGCGCGATGCCGATCTCCTGCACGTCCTGCCAGCTCAGCTTCTTTGCCATGCCTATTTCGGCGGCCAGAGTCCCTTGGCCTCCGCCTCGTGGCGCTCCTTGGGGTGCTCGTCGTACCACGTCTTCTCCGACTCCTCGGTGATCTGGTAGACGACGTCGCGATTCGCCAGCTGCGCCTGGCAGCCGAGCCGCGAGTTGGGCTTCACGTCGTAGGCGCGGTCGAGGTAGTCCGCCTCGTTGTCCTCCATGTCGGAGAGCGAGTCGAAGCCCTGCTTCACCCAGACGTGGCAGGTGGAGCAGGCGCAGACCCCGCCGCAGGCGGAGCCGTGCTTGGCGCCCAGCTCGGTGGAGGCGTGGAGCAGCGAGGTGCCTTCCGGGACCTCGCCTTCCGCCTCCTTCTCGCCGCGCGGGTTGTAGATGGTCACCTTCGGCATCTCACTCCACGGGCTGCTGCGGGCTCTCTTCCTTCTCCGCCGGCTCCTCCCGGTCCTGCAGCGCCGCGTACGCCTTCTGCGCGTGAGGCGAGAGCGTCCCGCCGTCGAACTCGCCCACCGAGCGCCCCTTGAGCGCGCGCTCGATGCCGCGGTCCATCACCCGCCTCGCGAACCCCGCGCTGACCAGGTCGAGCTTCTCGATCTGCGCATGGATGGCGTTGTGGTCGGTCCCCTGCGCCGCCTCGCGCAGCGCCGCCATCTGCCCTTCGATCTCGCCGCGCTCGTCCTGCGAGAGGAGATCCCCGTTGCCCTCGAGCTGCTTCTCGGTGGCCTTGAGGATGCGCTGCGCCTCCACCCGGTTGTCGATCAGGAGCCGCGCCTGCACGTCCTCTTCGGCGTGCTCGATGGAGGCGAGCAGCATGCGCTCGATCTCGTCGTCGGTGAGCCCGTGCGAGGGCTTCACGGTGATGGTCTGCGAGACGCCGGTGACCTCTTCGCGGGCGGTGACGGAGAGGATGCCGTCGGCATCCACCTGGAAGGTGACCGCCACCCGCGCGAGGCCGGCGGGCAGGGGAGGGATCCCGGAGAGAGTGAACTTCGCCAGCGAGCGGTTGTCCTGCACCAGCTCGCGCTCGCCCTGCAGCACGTGGATGTCCATCCCCGTCTGGGCGTCGGCGAAGGTGGTGAACTCCTGCGTCGCGCGCGCGGGGATGGTGGTGTTGCGCAGGATG
>DATDMU010000045.1:0-15531 GCA_036518615.1 Myxococcales bacterium | reverse complement strand
GCGGCGAGCGGCGCGTCCGGATCGATCGATCCCGCCGCCGCCACTCGCGCGTACCTCGACCAGCTTCCCGCTGCGCAGCGCGCAAGATCCGATGCGTATTTCGAAGGCGGCTACTGGCTGATCCTCTGGGACTTCCTCTGGACGGCGGCGGTGATGCTGCTGCTTCTGCACTCGGGCGCCTCGCGCTGGATGCGGGACTTCGCCGAGCGCAGCACGCGGATCCGGCCGCTGCAGACCTGGCTCTACTGGACGCTCTTCGTGGTCGCGACCAGCGTGCTCTCCTTCCCGCTCTCGCTCTACCGCGATTTCTTGCGCGAGCACCGCTACGGCCTCTCCAACCTGACCTTCCCCGCCTGGCTCGGCGAAGAGGCGAAGGGCCTTCTCCTCGGCGTGATCCTCGGCGGGCTCGCCGTGGCCGCGCTCTACGGCGTCGTCCGGCGGCTGCCGCGCAGCTGGTGGATGTGGGGGGCGGCGGTGAGCGTCGCCTTCGTGGCCTTCGGCTCGGTGATCGCGCCGGTGCTCATCGTGCCGCTCTTCAACACGCCGAAGAGGCTCCAGGATCCTCGCGTGGTCGCGCCCATCCTCTCGCTCGCCCGCGCCAACGGCATCGAAACCGGCGACGTCTGGGAGGTGGACGCCTCGAAGCAGTCGAAGCGCATCAGCGCCAACGTGAGCGGGCTCTTCGGCACCGAGCGCATCACCCTCAACGATAATTTATTGACCCGCGCGTCCCTGCCCGAGATCGAGGCGGTGATGGGCCACGAGATGGGCCACTACGTGCTCAACCACGTCTACAAGGGCCTGATGGCCTTCGCCATCATCCTGGTGGCGGGGTTCGCCCTGCTCGCGGCGTCGTTCGAGCGGCTCCGGGCGCGCTTCGGGTCGCGCTGGGGCGTGCGCGGCATCGGCGACGTCGCCGGCCTGCCGCTCGCGGCGCTGCTGCTCTCCAGCTACCTGTTCGTCCTCACGCCCGTGCTCAACTCCCTCGTCCGGGTGGAGGAGCAGGAGGCGGACATCTTCGGCCTCAACGCGGCCCGCCGGCCCGACGGCTTCGCGCAGACCGCGCTCAAGCTCAGCGAGTACCGCAAGCTCGAGCCGGGGCCGCTGGAGGAAGCGTTCTTCTTCGATCACCCGAGCGGCCGCACCCGCATCTTCACCGCCATGCGCTGGAAGGCCGAGCACCCGGAGACGTGGGCGGCATCGGCCAACACCGCCCGCTGACTCAGGGCCTGCGGCGGCGGTGCAGGACGGAGAGCAATCCGACGAGGCCCAGCGATTCCCAGCCGCCTCCGGTGCCCGAGCAGCCGCAGTCGCCCTTGTTCTGCACGATCACCGCCACCGGATCGGAGAGGCCGAACCCTCCGTGGCTGTCGGTCGCGCGCACCACCAGCTGGTGCTCGCCGTCGGGCACCACGTGCGTTTCCCAGGTCATCACCGCCGGCGACGTGTTCGCGAACACGCCCTCGAGCTTGGTGCCGTCGACCAGGAGCTCCATGCCGAGCAGCGGGCTGGAGGCGCTGGTCACGGCGCTCGCGATCACCTGCGCCCTGCCGCTCACCGGCTGTTCCGCGTTGGGCCAGGTGATCTGCGCCCGCGGCGCCGAGAGCGCGCGCACGTGCACCACCGCCCGGTGCGAGGTGGAGACCGCGTCGGCCAGCACCGTCACCGCCGCGCTGCTGGCGCCGAGCCCGGAGGAGCCGGTGACGATCATGTCGGCGGACTCCCCGGCGAGGATATGCGGAGGATCGAAGCGGACCACCACGCCGTTGCGCACGCCCTGGGCGGAGAAGGTGATGGTCTCCGGAGTTCCGAAGAGGGCGCGCGTGTCGATGTGCACGGTATTGGAGACGCCGGAGACCGCCACCACCTCGTTCTGCTCGGGCGTCATGGAGAAATCGGCGTCCACCACGTCCAGTCCGCCGGGGGAGGACGCGACGGTGCCCTCCGCCGAGGTGGCGGTGATGACGTATCCCTGGCCGCGGCCGAATTCGGCATCGGCCGCCGCCGTCAGCGTCAGGATGGCGGTCTGGCCGGGAGAGACGACGGCGGGCTGGATGGTGCCGGTCACGCCGCGCGGCAGCGACGAGATCGCCAGCGTGAGCTTGCGCGGCACCGCCGCCGCGAGGAGCGGCGCGGTGTTCAGCGTCACCGTCGCCGGCTGTTGCCCGCGGCCCACCGCCTGCTGATCGTCGGGCCAGATGCTGTAGTCGGCGGCGCTGCGGCAACCCGGCACCTCGAAGCTGAAGATGCGCGTGTGCCAGTTGAAGTCGCCGTCGGCGGGAATGTACTCGTTGGTGTACCAGAAGGTGCACTCGTCGGTGGGGTCCACGGACATGCTGCTGTAGTCGCCCCAGCGCAGCTTCGCCGCCTGCACGCCGCTGCCGTTCACCGCGACTGATTCGCCCTGTCCCATGACCCCGGGCGGGTCCGACGCCGCGTGCGCCGTATAGGCCACCGACGCGGGCATGGACGAGCTGATCAGGCTGAAGCCGAGGCCGACGTCGCCGGCGCGATCGAGGGCGGCGCTGCCCATCCAGCGCCAGGAGCTGTCCGGGGCATAGGTGCCCTGCTGGAAGAGCGAGGGCGTGCCGGCGGGGTCGCGGATCTCGTACCAGCGCACGCCGGTCACGCCGTTGACGGTGACGCTGTGGTTGATGACCATCGACTCGTGCCCGCCGAAGTTGCGGTAGGCGGCGCGATACATCAGGCGGTCGCCGAGGCTGTCGAGCTTGACCGCTGCGGTTCCCGGCTGGGGAATGCAGGAGCCGTTGCGGGTCGCGAAGCACGCCTCGGCGAAGGGCGCGACCCGCAGGGTGGTGGGCTCGACGAAGCTGTTGAGCGGGTTCTCCCAGTCCACCCGGAAGCGGTAGAGGGTGAGGACGTCGCGCCCGAATCCCACCGCCGTGTTCGGCTCGCCGGCGGGCGGCGCGAGATAGCCGTCGAAATCGCCGGGGACGAGTCCGCCCACCTCGTCCTTGAGCAGGATGCACTGCTGCGCCGCAGGGTCGCCCGCCAGCATGCGCGCCCGATCCATGACGCAGTAGTTGGCGCCGTCGAACTGGCCGCTCCCCGGATCGGGGAACATGTTGTAGGTCGCGTAATACCCGTCCGGCCAGACCCCGAATTTCGGGTAGTCGTTGAACTCGTTGAAGGTGTAGTCGTAGCGGGCCCAGGCGCCGGTCGGATCGGGGCTGCGCGAGACGGCGATGCATTGGTGGAAGCGCGGCGCGCCGGTTCTGGCAATGGCAAACTGCGCGATCAGCCAGCGGTCCGCGAGGGGATCGTAGAGCACGATGCCGTCGCCGTCGTCGTTGGTCTCGCAGGGTCCGCCGAAGCCGGCGAAGATGGTGCGGGTGGGGACGGGCCCGAGGATGGCCTTGCCGTCCTTGCCGAACACCGCGAAGCTGGAGTTCACGATCTGGACGTAGTGCCGGGGACCTACGTCGCCCTGCGCGTCGGGCGGCGCCCCGGTGACCTCGAACCCCTTGGTGGTGGCGCCGAGGAAGCCGAGGCCGATGCCGTCGAAGTTGCCGGTCTGCGGCGGAACCAGGAGCGGCGCAGCGGCATCTTGAAGAACGGGGTCCTGGGCGGGGGCCGCCAGGGCGAACTCGTGGGGAAGGGGACGCGGCCCACGCTCCTCTTCGTCCAGCCCCTCTTCGCGCGGCGACGCCTCGAGCAGGGAGAGCGGGGCGGACACATCGCTGCGCTGGGCGCGCAGCAGTTGCGGCTGTCCGGGGCGACCCGTACGCGGCGCGGCGAAAGCGACGCCGGAGAGGGAGAGCGCCAGGGCCGTCAGTTGCAGGCGCATGGGGCTACGCTAGCTCACCTGTGGCGAATTGGCGTCCCCCCCTCTGCCGATTGTGGTTGAAGCGGGCGTAACTGCTTTGTATTCCGTCGCGGGGGTGTCTGTGCGGTGCTGAACCCTAGGCCCCCGGCGCGGCAATCTGAACAGATTTCAGGCGCCGAGAAACGCCGCCTTCACCTGCGCGTTGGAGAGCAGGTCCTGGCCGGCGCCTTCCAGCGCGATGCGGCCCGTCTCCAGCACGTAGCCGCGCGCGGCGATGCGCAGCGACTGGTAGACGTTCTGCTCCACCAGCAGCACCGAGATGCCCTGCGCGTTGATCTGGCGGATGGTCTCGAAGATGGTCTGCACCAGCAGCGGGGAGAGGCCGAGCGACGGTTCGTCGAGCAGGAGCAGCCGCGGCTTCGCCATCAGCCCCCGGGCGATGGCGAGCATCTGCTGCTCGCCGCCGGAGAGCGTGCCGGCGAGCTGCCCCACGCGCTCGCGCAGCCGGGGGAAGAGGGTCAGTCCGCGGTCGAGGTTCGCCGCCCGGTCCGCGCGCGTGGCCTTCACGTACGACCCCATGCGCAGGTTCTCCAGCACCGTCATCTCGGGGAAGACGCGGCGGCCCTCGGGCACCTGGATGACGCCCAGCTCCACCACCTCGTGCGAGGAGAGCTTCACCAGGTCGTTGCCGTCGAAGACGATGGTCCCCGACCGCGGCCGGAGCAGGCGCGAGATGTTGCGCAGGGTGGTGCTCTTGCCGGCGCCGTTGCTTCCCACCAGCGTGACGATCTCGCCCGGGTTCACCGTCAGGGAGACGCCGCGCAGCACCTGCACGTCGCCGTAGGCGAAGTCGAGGTCGCGCACCTCCAGGAGCGGCTTCATGCCTTGGCGCCTCCGCTGTCGCCCAGGTAGGCCGCCATCACCCGCGGGTCGTTGACGATCTGTTGCGGCGTCCCTTCCGCCAGCTTCTCGCCGGAGTTGAGCACCACGATGCGGTCGCAGGTGCGCACGATGGCCTTCATGTCGTGCTCGATCACCACCTGGGTGAGCCCGCGCTTCTTCACGTCGAGGATGAGCTGGATGATCTCGTCGCTCTCCTTCGGGTTGAGCCCGCCCATCACCTCGTCGAGCAGGATCATCTCCGGGCGGGTGGCGAGCACCCGCGCCAGCTCCAGCTTCTTGCGCTCGCCGATGGGCAGGCCGCCCGCCAGCACCCCTGCGCGCCTGTCGATCCCGACCACGCGCAGGTACTCGTGCGCGATCTCCCGCGCCTCCTTCACCGAGCCGGTGCGGCAGAGCGCGCCCACCACCGCGTTGTCGAGCACGGTGAGCTTGGCGAGCGGACGGACCTTCTGCCAGGTGCGGGCCATTCCCAGCTTGCACACCTTGTCGGGGGAGAGGCCGTTGATCCGCTGGCCCTTGAAGACCACCTCTCCCCTGGAGGGCGGGTAGAAGCCGGTGATGCAGTTGAAGAGGGTGGTCTTGCCCGCGCCGTTGGGGCCGATGAGCCCCATCACGATGCCGGGCTCGACCGAGAAGCTCACGTCCTGGTTCGCCTTCACGCCGCCGAAGAATCTGCTGACGCTGCGCACGTCGAGCATCGCGCTCATTGGACCGCCGCCTTCCTGCGCAGCCGCTGGGCGATGATGCCCACCACGCCGTCCGGCATCATCAGGATCGCCACGATCATCAGCACGCCGCGCACGAGAAGGTGTCCCTGCTCGAACGCGGCGCGGAGGCCCTCGTTGAGGACCACCAGCACGATGCCGCCCACCAGGGGGCCGGTGACGGTGCCGACGCCGCCGATGAGCGCGACCAGCACCATGTCCACCGAGACGTCGATGCCGAATACTTGCTGGGGCTCGATGAAGCCGATGTAGAAGGCGGCGAAGCTTCCCGCCAGCGCGGTGCAGGCCGCGGAGATGGCCAGGGCGGAGTTCTTGTAGAAGGTGGGCGGGATGCCCAGCGAGTGGGCGGCGTCCTGGTCCTCGCGGATGGCCTGGAGGAAGTAGCCGAGCTTGCTGCGCTTGACCGCGAAGTTCACGGCGATGCAGAAGATCGCCATCGCGAGGCCCATGTAATAGTAGGGCAGCTTGCCGTTCCAGTCTGCGACCAGCACGTGCCCGCCGAGCTTGAGCGGCGGCAGGTCCGCCGGCTGGATTCCCTCCGCGCCGTTGGTCAGGTCCTTCCAGTTCAGCGCCGCGAGGCGGATGATCTCCGCCACCGCGATGGAGGCGAGCACGAAGTAGGGCCCGCGCAGGCGGAAGGTGATCCAGCCCACGATCACCGCGATGATCACGCTGCCCACGACCGAGGCCCAGACGCCCACCCAGGGCGGGATGCCTTTGGCCTGCAGGAGGATGAAGGATCCGTAGGCGCCGAGGCCGTACCAGGCGGAGTGGCCCACCGAGTACTGTCCGGCGAACCCGCCCAGCACGTTCCAGCTCTCGCCCAGCGCCACGGCGATGAAGAGCGAGATGAAGATGTGCAGGGCGTAGGGGCTCTGCATCCAGATCGGCAGGAGCGCGAAGGCGACCGCCGCGACCACCCAGAGGACGAACGTCTTCACGTGCGGCTCTTTCCGAGGAGGCCGGAAGGCTTGAGCAGGAGGACCAGCAGGAAGATCACGTAGACGCAGAGGTCCTTGATGCCGGAGCCGAGGTAGGTCGCGGAGACGGACTCGCTGATGCCGATGAGCACGCCGCCCAGGGTGGCGCCGACGATGCTTCCCATGCCGCCCAGCACCACCACCACGAAGGCCTTGAGGGTGAAGGCGCCGCCGACCTGCGGGTAGATGTAGTAGGTGGGCGAGACCAGCGCCCCGGCAGCGCCGGCGAGCGCGGAGCCCAGCCCGAAGGCGAAGATGCTGATGGTGCGCACGTTCACGCCCATCAGCTGCGCGGCCTCGCGA
This sequence comes from Myxococcales bacterium, assembly GCA_036518615.1. GTDB lineage: Bacteria > Myxococcota > Myxococcia > Myxococcales > 40CM-4-68-19 > 40CM-4-68-19. The sequence goes on along the minus strand of DATDMU010000045.1, from coordinate 8,833 downwards.
TCCTGGGCGGTGGCGCGGATGGCGTGCCCGATGTCGGTGCGGGCGAGGAACCAGTAGAGCGCCGCGGTGATCACCGCGGTGATGAGGAAGCAGTAGAGCAGCGGCGTGGAGAGCCGGATGCCGGAGAGCCCCACGCTGGAGGAGGAGTAGCTGGTGGAGAGGATGCGGTAGTCGCTGGTGAAGGCGAGCATGAAGACGTTGGAGACCACGAGTCCGATGCCGATGGTGAGCAGGATCTGGTTCTGCGGGAGCGCGTCGAGCACGCGGTTGATCAGCGTCCACTGGAAGAACGCGCCGAGCACGAAGAGCACCGGCATGGTGATCACCACCGAGAGGAAGGGATCGACGCCGGCGAGCTGGAAGAGGAAGAAGGTGACGTACATTCCCATCATCACCAGCTCGCCCTGGGCGAAGTTGATCACCCGCATGACGCCGAAGATGATGGTCAGCCCGATGCCGATCAGCGCGTAGACGCCGCCGATGAGCACGCCGCTGAGGATGGATTGCATCAGCAGAGCCATGCAGGAGCCTCGATCAGAGCCGGGAGAGGACGGCGTCGGCTTCGCGGAGAATCTGCGCCGTGAGCTCCGCGGCGGGAAGCTCGCGGCCGAGCGCGGCGGCCTGGCCCGCCCACAGCGAGAGCAGGGTACCGTCGCCTCTCTTGGCTGCGGCAGTGCGGATCTCGCGGGTGAGGGAGTTCTGCGTGTGGTACGGCGCGAGCGGGGCGTCCGCCATCTCGCGCGTGAACCGGTTGGCGAGCGCGCGGGCGGCCCTTCCCGAGAACGCCCGCGTCACGGTGGTGGTGTCGTCGCGCGCCTCGCGCAGGGCGGCGCGGTAGGGCGCGCTCGTGCCCGCCTCCGGGCAGCGCAGGAAGGCGGTGCCCAGCGATGCCGCGGACGCGCCGAGGGCGAGGGCGGCGGCCAGTCCGCGGCCGTCCATGATGCCCCCGGCGGCGATGACGGGCTTGCGCACCGCATCGACGACCTGGGGCACGAGCGCCATGGTGCCGATGAGCGGCGGCTCGGCGGCGCGGTCGAAGGTGCCGCGGTGCCCTCCGGCCTCCGCGCCCTGCGCGCAGATGAGGTCCACTCCGGTGGCGTCGAGCTGCCGCGCCTCCGCCACGCTGGTGGCGGTGCCCATGGTCGCGATGCCCGCCTTGCGGCACGCCTCGAGCATCTCCGCCGGCGGGATCCCGAAGGTGAAGCTGAACACCGGCACGCGCTCCTCGAGCACGACCGCGAAGGCCTCGCGCAGGGAGACGGGGGCGGGCGGAGGCCCCGGCGGCGGCAAGCCCAGCTCGGCGCGGAATCTCGCGAGGGCCTCCTGCGCGCGCCGCAGGGTTTCGCCATCCGCGCCGACGCCGTCGTCGGCGAAGAGGTTGATGGCGAAGGGCCGGGCGGTGGCGGCGCGGATCTCGCGGATCAGCTCGCGAAGTCTCGCCGGCGCCACGTAGGCGGCGCCGTACGATCCCAGCCCGCCCGCCTCGCTGACGGCGGCGCAGAGGGCAGGCGTGGACGGACCGCCTGCCATCGGCGCGAGGACGAGCGGATGCTTGACGCCCATCCGCTCCGTGAACGGCGTGGGCCGCATTCCGGTTCGGGACCTAGAACGTCTGGTCGCGGATCTTCACGTGCTTGGGTTCGCGGATGAAGAGCACGCCGATCACCACCGTCATCAGCGAGACGATGATGGGATACCAGAGCCCCGCGTAGATGTTGCCTTCCTTGGCGACGATGGCCGTCGCGAGAAGGGGCAGAAGGCCGCCGAACCAGCCGTTGCCGATGTGATACGGCAGCGACATCGACGTGTAGCGGATCTGCGTCGGGAAGAGCTCCACCAGGAAGGCGGCGATGGGGCCGTACACCATGGTGACGTAGATGAGCATGATCACCAGGATGATCTCGGCCATCACCCAGTTCACCTTGGTGAGGTCCGCCTTGGCCGGGTAGCCGCTGGCCTTGAGCGCCGCGTCGTACTTGGCGGGATCCCAGCCGCGCAGCTCGGTATTGCCGATCTTCGTCACCACCGCCTCGCCCGCCATGGCGGGGTGCGAATCGAACGAGAGCCCCGCCTTGCCGAGGAAGTCCTTGGCCTTGTCGCAGGGCGTCTGCTTCGACCAGGGGCCGATGAAGATGTGGAAGTTGCAGTCGCTGGCGTAGACGGCGATCGGCGTCTTCTCCTGGTACGCCTCCAGCGCCGGGTTCACGTAGTGGGTGAGACCCTTGAAGAGCGGAATGTAGGTGACCGCCGCGATCAGGCAGCCGGCGAGGATGATCTTCAGCCGGCCGATCTTGTCGGACATCGCGCCGAAGAGGAGGAAGAAGGGCGTGCCGATCACCAGCGAGAGGCCCACCAGCCAGTAGGTGCTGATGAACTCGAGCTTGAGGTAGATGAGCAGGAAGAACAGCGCGTAGAACTGTCCGGTGTACCAGACCACGCCCTGGCCCGCGGTCGCGCCGAGGAGCGCCAGCGCCACGAACTTGTTGTTCGGGTACTTGAAGAAGCTGTCGCTGATCGGCGACTTCGACCGCTTGCCGGAGGTCTTCATGCGCTGGAAGACCGGCGACTCCTGCAGCTTGAGCCGGATGTAGATGGAGATGGCGAGCAGCGGGATGGAGAGCCAGAAGGAGATGCGCCAGCCCCAGTTGGAGAAGGTGGCCGCCTCCATCGACGAGCGGCAGATGCCGATGATGACCAGCGAGAAGAGCATGCCCACCGTCGCGGTGGTCTGGATCCAGGCGGTGGTGTAGCCGCGCTTGTGATCGGCTGCGTGCTCCGCCACGTAGGTGGCCGCGCCGCCGTACTCGCCGCCGAGCGCAAGGCCCTGGGCGAGGCGGAGGAGCACGAGGATCAGAGGCGCCGCGAACCCGATGGTCTTGTAGCCGGGCAGGAAGCCCACCAGCACGGTGGAGAGGCCCATCGTCACGATGGTGACGAGGAAGGTGTACTTGCGGCCGACCAGGTCGCCGATGCGCCCGAAGATCAGCGCGCCGAAGGGGCGGACCAGAAATCCTGCGGCGTACGCGCCGAAGGCGCCGAGGAGCGCGGCGGTCTGGTTGCCCGGCGGGAAGAAGACCGCGGCGAAGAAGGGCGCGAGGATGGCGTACAGGTAGAAGTCGTACCACTCGAACACGGTGCCGACGGAAGAGGCGATGATGACGCGCCGTTCTGCCGCGGCGTCAATGGAGCCTGGGGCTGCAACCGGCATGGATTCGATGGCCGAGCTCATGCGTCCTCCTCTGAATTCAGTCCGCAAACAAGGTCCGGGTGGTGGACCGATGGGTTTGCCAGGTGCGGTAACGGAAGAAGAAGTGGAAGGGAGCTTGCTGCGGAAAAGGTTGCAGGTTGTCTAGCACGACGCAGGAAAAATTTTCAAATGCGACTGACGAAAACCGGACCTCCGCATCTTCGCGCGCGGCGCCGGGCAGGCCCGGCAGAACGGTCGCGGCGGCCGGCGCCACCGGCGCCGCGTGCAAAACGGGCGGGGTGTTTTCCTCTCTCCTTTCAGATCGCTGGAGCCTCCCCCATCGGCGGGCGGCGCGAGGGTCCGCGCGCGCTCGATGCTCTGCGTCATGGACGTTTCGCCGCAGCGGTGGCGGATGTTGGCCGCGGCCGTGCCACGGCACTTTGCCACCTGGGGCTTCGGCCGCGCGCGTGCCGGCGACGGGGCGCGCGACCTCCCGCGCATCGCCCCGCACCGTCGCTTGAACATTCCACAGAGACATGGTTTTGGTAGCGCGCCATGCCCCAAAACAAACTCGTCCTCGTCCTCTGCGCGCTGGCCCTCGCAGCGTGCAAGCAGCAACCTTCTTCCGCCGACGCCGGCGCGGCGCAGTCCGCCGGCTCGAGCGCCCAGACGGCGGCCCCTTCGGGAAACGAGATCCTCATCGGCGCCACGCTTCCGCTCACCGGCGCCGAGTCGCGCATCGGAGGGTTCTACAAGGAAGGCTACGACCTCGCGTTCGAGGAGGCGAACAAGAACGGGGGCATCGACGTGGGCGGCAAGAAGATGCAGGTCCGGCTCACGCTGCTCGACGACACCTCGGCGCAGGCCACCGCGGCCTCGCTCGCCGACCGCCTGATCAACAGCGACAAGGTGCAGTTCCTGCTCGGCACCTACGCCACCAACCTGGTCGAGGCGCAGAGCGTCGTCGCGGAGCAGAACGCCATCCCCTACGTGAACGGCGGCGGCGCCGCCACCGCCATCTACAAGCGCGGGTACAAGTGGGTGTTCGGCCTGCTCGCGCCGGTGGAGCTGCTCGCGGAATCGATCATGAAATGGGTCGATGCCGAGCAGCAGGCCGGCAAGCTTCCCAAGCCGTCCAGCATCGCGCTGCTCTGGGAGAACACTTCCCACGGGAAGGACTTCCGCAAGGGCGTCAGCGAGTTCGCGGACAAGACGAAGAACTACAAGGTGGTGGTGGACGAGTCGTTCGAGCTGGGCGGCAAGGACTTCAGCGCGTTGCTCGGGCAGGTGAAGGCGGCGAAGGCGGACCTCTTCCTCGCCGACGCGCACCTGCCCGACTACATCACCATGCAGCGGCAGTACGTCACCGCCGGGCTCTGCAACAAGGTGATCAGCTACGGCGCCCGCGGCAGCGAGAAGCAGGCGGCGGACGCGCTGGGAAAGAAGAACGTCGAGTACGTGCTCAGCGCCGTGTGGTGGAGCCCGCTGCTCGCGGACAAGAACGCGGAGGCGAAGAAGTTCGTGGACCTCTTCAAGGCGAAGTATGCGGGCCGCGTCCCCGAGTGGTACCAGGCCCTCGGGTACGAGACGGCGCGCGCGCTCTTCACCGCCATCACCCAGGCGGGGTCCACCGATCGCGAGCAGGTCCGCCAGAAGCTGGCGGCGCTGAAGATCCCCTCGCTCCTGCCCGGCGGTGAGCTCACCTTCCCGGCGGAGTTCGGGCAGCAATCGCACGCGCCCTTCGTGGTGCAGCAGAACCTGCCCGACGGGACCGCTCCCATCGTGGCGCCGGCCGACTCCGCGACCGGCAAGGGCACCGCCCCCAACCCGAACTGCGCCAAGTAAGTGGAGCGCTTCGCCGAGTTGCTCATCGCCGCGGTGCTGCTCGCCGGGCTGTACGCCACCATGGCGTACGGCCTCGGCCTCATCTACGGCGTGCTCCGGATCGTCAACCTGAACCACGGCGGGATGATCATGGCCGGGGCGTACGCCTCCTGGTACCTGCACCGCGCCCTCGGCCTCGATCCCTACGTCTCCTTGCTGCTGGTGGCGGTGGGTGCGTTCTTCGTCGGGATCGTCACCTACCGGCTGCTCGTCCGGCGCCTCCCGCGCGGCGCGGCGGGCGGCGTGCAGTCGCTCCTCCTGCTCTTCGGCGTCTGGCTGGTGCTGCGCAACGCGGCGTACCTGCTCTTCACCGGCAACGACCAGACCGTTCGCACCCCGTACTCCACCCGCGCCATCGCCGTGGGAACGGCGCTCGTGTCGGTGAACCGGGTGGCCGTGTTCGGTGTGGCGATCCTCATCCTCGTCGTCCTCCACCTCCTGCTCACCCGCACCTATGTGGGGAAGGCGATCCGCGCCGTGGCGCAGAACCCGGACAGCTGCGTGCTGGTGGGCATCCCGGTGGAGCGGATCTACGCGCTGACCTTTGGACTGGGCACCGCGCTGGCGTCCGCTGCCGGCCTGCTCGGATCCACGCTCTTCCCCTTCAATCCCACCTTCGGCGCCGCCGAGCTGCTCAAGTCGTTCGTGGTGGTGGTGCTGGGCGGGCTCGGCAGCGTCGCGGGGACCGGGATCGCCGCCCTGATCCTCGCGCTGGTGGAGGTGTTCTCCATCCTCGTCATTCCCGCCTACCTGACGACCGCCGTCGGATTCGTGCTCCTGGTCCTCGTCCTCGTGGTCCGGCCCGGAGGGCTCTTCGGGCAGCGCGTGCTCGGATGAAGCTCCGCTTTCCCCCCTGGGTGCGGCCGCGCGCGGCGATCGGGCTCGCCGTCGCCTGCGTGCTGCTGGCGCTCGTCCCGCTTTTGCACACCGCCATCTACGTGCACAACCTGCTCACCCTCACGTTCATCGGGATCAGCGCCGCGCTGGCCTGGAACTGGCTGGGCGGGTACCTCGGCCAGGTGAGCTTCGGCCACGCTGCGATGTTCGGAGTGGGCGGCTTCGTGGCGGCGCAGTGCCAGCTCGCATGGAAAGTGCCCATGCTGCTCGCCTGGGTGATCGGCGGAGTGGTCGCCGGCGCTTTCTCCCTGATCTGGGGGCATCCCACGCTGCGCCTGCGCGGTCCCTATTTCTCCATCGCCACCATCGGAGTGGGCGAGGCGACGCGGCTCGTCTGCACCTACTGGGACGCATTCACCGGCGGCTCCTCCGGCCTCTCGCTGCCCATGCAGCCGAATCTCAAGTACACGCTGTACTGGTATGGCATCGTGCTCGCGGCGCTGGCGGTGTCCGCCTCGTACGCGCTGCGCCGTTCCCCCATGGGGCTCTCGCTGCTGGCGATCAAGAGCGACGTGGACGCCGCCGGCGACGTGGGCGTCAGTCCGACGCGGCTGCAGGATCTGGTCCTCTTCCTCTCCGGCCTGATGATCGGCATCTGCGGCGCCTTCTACGCGTCCTACTTCAGCTACATCGAGCCCGGCGACATGTTCGGGTTCGACCGCTCCATCTCCTGGGTGCTGATGGGGGTGATCGGAGGGATCGGCACCATCGGCGGTCCCGCCCTGGGCGCCGTGATCTTCGTGATCGTGCAGCAGTACCTGCTCCGCTACTACTCCCAACTCTACCTCGGACTCTACGGCACGCTGCTGGTGCTGATCATCCTCTTCGAGCCGCTCGGTCTCACCGGCCTGTTCAACCGCATCGTGCGCAGGGCGCGCCCCGACCTGGCGGTGACCGGCGTGGCGGGGGAAGACTGATGGCGACGGCGCTGCGCGCGGTGGGTCTCTCCAAGAGGTTCGGCGGCCTCAAGGCCAACGACGACGTCACCCTCACGCTGGAGCAGGGCCGGATCCTCGGCCTGATCGGTCCGAACGGCGCCGGCAAGACCACCTGCTTCGCCATGCTCGCAGGCTCCATCCCTCCGACCTCGGGCCGCATCTTCCTCGGCGAGAACGAGATCACCGGCCTCCCCGCCTTCAAGATCGCGCGGGCGGGTGTGGTGCGCACGCACCAGATCGTCCGGCCGTTCGCCAATCTCACGCTGGTGGAGAACTGCACGGTGGCCGCCAAGCAGTGCTCGGGGCGCGGCGACGCGGGCTCGCGCGACATGGCCCGGGAGACGCTGCGCTTCGTCGGCCTGGACAACCGGCGGCACGAGTATCCCGGCGGGCTGACGCTGGCGGGACGGAAGAAGCTGGAGATGGCGCGCGCCCTCTCCTGCGCGCCCAAGGTGCTCCTGCTCGACGAGGTGATCGCCGGCGTCAACCCCGCGGAGGCGCGGGAGATGGTGACGCTGATCCGCCGCATCCGCGACGAGCGGGGGATTTCCATCCTCATGATCGAACACGTGATGGCGGCCGTGATGAGCGTCTGCGAGCAGGTCAGCGTGCTGGATGCGGGCAAGCTGATCGCCTCCGGCACGCCGCAACAGATCGTGCAGGACCCGCGCGTGATCGAGGCGTACCTGGGGAAGAAGCATGCTTGAGGTGCGCGGGATCGACGCCGGGTACGGGGACGTCCAGGTCCTCTTCGGGCTCTCGCTCAACGTGGGCGAGAAGGAGATCGTCACGCTGCTGGGCAGCAACGGCGCGGGCAAGACCACCACCCTGCGCTGCATCTGCGGCGTGCTTTCGCCGGGCAAGGGCGAGGTGTTCTTCCGCGGCCAGCCCCTCTCGCGCGCCGCCGCGGCGGAGCGCGCCGGCCTCGGCATCGCGCTGGTGCCGGAGGGCCGCGAGCTGTGGCCGCAGCTCACCGTGCGCGAAAACCTGGAACTGGGCGCGTACCACTCCCGGGCCCGGGCGCGGGTCCGCGCGAATCTCGACCGCGTGCACGGCCTCTTCCCGCGCCTGCTCGAGCGCAAGTCGCAGGTCGCCGGCAGCCTCTCCGGCGGCGAGCAGCAGATGTGCGCCATCGGCCGCGCGCTGATGTCCGAGCCATCGCTCCTGCTCCTCGACGAGCCCTCCCTGGGCCTTGCGCCCATCGTGGTGGATCAGATGTTCGAGGCCATCCGCGCGCTGCACCGGGACGGGATGACCATCCTGCTGGTGGAGCAGAACCTGGCGGCGGCGCTGGAGATCGCGACGCGCGGGTACGTCATCGAGACGGGAGAGATGAAGATGCAGGGGAGCGCGGAGGAGCTGCGCGCCGACCCGAAGATTCGCGCGGCGTATCTGGGGTTGTGAGCCCTGAGGGGATCAGGGAACGGGTTTGGGTTCAGGTTCAGGTTTAGGGAACGGGGTTCAGGGTTGGCACTCTTCGTGCCTGCTCGTGGGCGGTCCACGAGGCGCCATGGCACAGGATTCCGTTCTTCCTCACGAAACGCTCGTCGCGTATCAGGTCGCATGCGAGCTCCTGGTCGCGATTCGCGACGCGGACATCGACGATTCCGGACTCCGGGAACAGGCTCTGCGCTCCGCCAAGAGCGCGTGTCTCAACATCGCAGAAGCCAGCGGTCGCGAATCATCCGCGGATCAGAAGCGCGTCTACGCGATCGCGCGAGGGGAAGCGTCGGAAGCGACAGCCGCAATCCAGATCGCCGCGCTCGCCGGCGACTGCAGGCGTGAATCCGGCGAAAAAGCCACCGCCTCAGGCCGCCGCCTTTACGGTCTCTTGACCGGCTTGATCCGCCGGCCGCCCTGAACCCCGTTCCCTAAACCTAAACCTAAACCCAAACCCGTTCCCTCAACCCTCCGTTGCCGAAAAACA
>DATDMU010000044.1:0-8340 GCA_036518615.1 Myxococcales bacterium | reverse complement strand
GGCGGCGGCGATGCAGACCATGCCGCCCACGCAGAGCGCCATCGGCTGGTAGAAGTCGCCGGTCCAGCCGATGCCGAGGAAGAGCAGGCAGGTGGCCATCAGGGTGGCGATGGTCATGCCCGACACCGGGTTGGACGAGGTGCCGATCAGGCCGACGATGCGGGACGCGACGGTGACGAAGAAGAAGCCGAAGACGACGATCAGCACGGCGAGCAGCAGCCGCCCGCCGAAGTTGCCGGGAAGGAAGGGCAGGAACGCCATGATCAGCACCAGCACGAGGCTGCCCGCCACGGTGACGCCGAGCGGCAGGTCGCGCTCGGTGCGGGCGGCGCTCGCCGCGCCCGCGCCGCCGCGCAGCGAGGCGAGGCTGCCCTTGAAGCTGGAGACGATGGTGGGCAGCGTCTTGAGCAGCGTGATGAAACCGCCCGCCGCGACCGCGCCAGCGCCGATCTGCCTCACGTAGGCGAAGTAGATGGCGCGGTTGAGCGCCGCGAAGGTGTGGGTAGCGGGGTCCCACCCGTAGGCGCCGGGCCTTCCGACGTCGGCCAGGTACCCGAGCTTCACCAATTGCGTCGCGATGGTCATCGAAGGCACGAGCGAGGCGATGAGCGGGATGAACCCCAGCCATGCGAGCACGCCGCCCGACACCAGCACCCCCGCGATGCGCGGCCCGATGATGTAGCCCACGCCCATGTACTCGGGCGTGATGGCGGCGTTCACCGTGGCCGCGGGGAAGACGCGGCTGGTGGCGCTGCTCACGTAGCCCGGCACTTCCGCGATGAACTTGAAGATCTGCTGGAAGACGGCGTAGACGACCGCAAAGCCGAGGCCGGAGTACGCCGTGCGCGCCATCGCGCCGCCTTGCTCGCCGGCGATGAGCACCTGCGCGCAGGCGGCGCCCTCGGGATAGGGCAGGTTGCCGTGCTCCTTCACGATCAGCGCGCGCCGCAGCGGCACCATCATCAGGACGCCCAGCATTCCTCCGAGGAGCGCCAGCGTGAAGATGGTCCAGTAGCTGAAGTACCCCGCGCCCACCGACTGCCGCGAGGCCGGGTCCACCGCGAGGAAGAGGAAGCCGGGCAGGGTGAAGACCACGCCCGCCGCGATGCTCTCTCCAGCGGACCCGATGGTCTGGACGATGTTGTTCTCCAGGATGGTGGAGCCGCCCAGCTTCTTGAGCAGGGAGATGGAGAGCACCGCGATGGGAATGGAGGCGCTCACCGTCAGTCCGGCCTTGAGGGCGAGGTAGACGGTGGAGGCGCCGAAGATCAGGCCGAAGAGCGCCCCCACACCCACCGCCTTGGGTGTGAACTCCGCGATGCGCGCCTCGTCGGCGACGTACGGCTTGTGGTCGGCAACCGGAGCGATGCCTTCGGCCATGTCGATCTCCCGTGGAGGACGCGGCTCCAGTATCCGAGTCCCCAACCGGAGGTCAATTTTGCCGGCCGCTCAACCCCAGGCGACGGGCAAGGACACCTCTGCGCCCGCGTCGTCGCTGCGCAGCACCGACGGCTCGCCGATGGTGCCGCTGGTTCCTGCGAGGTTGTACATCACCTTCAGATTCCCCCGGATTTGCTGGAACAACGACTCGTGGGGGCGGCCGCCCGAGATCTGCACGAAGACGGTTCCCTGCTTCTGCCCACGCGGCTCGTAGCGGAAGGAAAAGCCGCGCACCACCATCGAGTAGAAGCGGTCCAGGTTCCCGAACAGCGCGTCCGGGGTCTTGCCGAAGAGGGTGACCGCCATCTTGAACACCGGGGCGATCAACGTATTGGAAAGGTAGTCGGCGGCGGCATAGCCCAGCTCGGCCGCGAGCTGCGGCGAGCGCTCGTGCAGCACCCGCTCGACCTCCTCCAGCGCCGCCGCGTCGTGCCAGGAGAAGGGGAAGGGCGGCTTCTCCACCAGCTTGCGCGCGCCGGGCGACAGGCGCGCCATCACCTCGTTCCTGAGGCCGCGCTTCTCGAGAAAGTCGGCGGTGATTCGGTACACCGCGCCGAGGCAACCACGCTTCTCGTGGGACATGATGTGGAAGAGTGCACGGCGATGGCCCTGCCACTCAAGGGGCCGGTACCGCCACCGGCAACCACTTCCGTCCACATCCGCGGAGCGCGGCGGAACGGCCTCGCTCAGGCGCGCATCAGGGCGGCGCCCCAATGGAAGCCGGCGCCGAGGCCCACGAAGCAGACCAGCGCGCCGTCGCGGACGCGGCCCGCCCTGCGCGCCTCGTCGAGGGCGATGGGAATGGTGGCCGCGGTGGTGTTGGCGTAGCGCTGGATGTTGTTGAAGACCTTCTCGTCGGGCAGTTCGAGCGCGCGCTGCACCAGCTCGTTGATGCGCAGGTTGGCCTGGTGCGCGATGAGCAGATCGAGATCGTGCACCGCGATACCGCAATGGTCGCAGACCTCGCGCACCACCTGCGGCATGCGCGTGACCGCGAGCTTGAAGACCTGCCTGCCGTTCATCTCCGGGATGTGGCGCCCTTCGATCAGGTCGGCGGCGGTGACGTAGGGCCGCTGCGCGAAGCCGGCGGAGGGCACGTAGAGCGCCTCGAAGCCTTCGCCGTCGGAGTGGACCTTGAAACCGAGCAGGCCGCGCTCGCCTTCCTCGCCGCGGAGCACGCAGGCGCCGCCCGCGTCGCCGAAGAGCACGGTGCGATCGCGGAAGCGCGTGTTCCAGGCCTTTTCCTCCGCGGTGGGCGGCTCGCCGCCGCGGCCGAAGAGGTAGTCCCAGTTCGTCCAGGGCATGAACCCCGAGTGCACCTCCGCGCCCACCAGCAGGACCGTGCGCGCCTGGCCGGAGCGGATCAGGGCGTCGGCGACTTGCAGGCCGTAGATGAACCCGGTGCACTGCTGCCGGATGTCCAGCGCCGGGACGTGGCCGAGCCCGAGCGCGTTCTGGAGCAGGCCGCCGCAGCCGGGAAAGAAATGGTCCGGCGTCATGGTGGCGAAGACGATGTAGTCGATCTCGCCGGCGGCGATGCCGGCGTCGGCGATGGCCTTGCGCGCAGCGCCGGCGCCCAGGTCGGTGGTGGTCGTTCCCGACTCGACGTAATAGCGCTCCTCGACGCCGCTGCGTTCCCGGATCCACTCGTCGGAAGTGTCCATCAGGCCGGCGAGCTGCGCGTTCGTGACCTTGTGCTCGCCGGTCACGAAGCCGGTGCCGAGGATGCGCGTGCGCAACATGTCTGCTCCCAGGTCGCGACCGGGAGACGGTCCCGCTCGCGTCGCGGACCTGATATGCCGCGGGGGCGGACGCGTCAACCACGCGCCGCGCTGGAGTCGTCTTTCACGGGGTGTTGCGGCTCTTCGGATCCTGTACGCGGCCGCCCTCGCGGGGAGGCTCGTTGCCGGCGCCCGGTGGCTCCTTTGGCGTGGTGCCGGGGCGCTCGAGGATCTGCGTCGGAGCGGAGCCGCGCTCCTTCTGCCCCTGCATCCCGGCCCGGGGAGCGGCGCCGCCCAGCCGTTCCCAGGCGTGCTCCTCGCGGCGCTCCTTCGCTTCCTCGGAGCCTTCCACCAACGCGCCTTCGCCATCCTCGGGGATGAATCCTTGTCCGCCCATGAAGGAAAGCTGCGGATTGGCGGCGGGATTGGAAAGGCATTTCCAGCCGGTCCGGCCGGTATCGTAGCATGTGGCCATGCGCAAGCTCGCCCTCGCCACGGTCGCCGCTGCCCTCGCCGCCTCGCCCGCCCGCGCCCTCAAGTGCCCCGCCAAGGGCGGCGCGCGCTGGCACGAGTACCGCAGCGCCCACTTCGTCATCGATACCGACTTCGATCCCGCGCAGGTGCCCGGACTCGTCAAGGAGTTCGAACACATGCATGCGCTCCTCTTGCAGGGGCTCGTGGGCGAGCAGGTGGACATCCCCGGCCACCTGCGCGTCATCGCTTTCGACAGCCCGAGGGACTTCGCCGAATACGGGGGCAGCGACGTCGGCGGCTATTACCTCCACGCGCTTTTCGGAGAGCCCACCATCGTGCTGCCGATCACCGGCTTTCAGAATCACCCGGAAGCCATCGCGCACGAGCTTGCGCACCACCTCTCCTTCTTCCTCTTTCCCGTGCAGCCGCGCTGGTACAGCGAGGGTCTCGCGGAGTTCGTCGAGAACGTGGTGGGCGGCGGCACCGACAACGCTCCGGCCCTCGGCAGCCACCTCGTGCTGGGCAGCCGCACCGCAGGGGGTGGCGTCGGCATCGCGCCGTCCTGGCTCGCGGGAGAGCTCGAGTTCGATCGCCGGCCGGTGCCGGCGCGCGAGTTGCTCCTCTGGAAGGGCCGCGAAGACAAGGCCAACGTCAATCGCTACCACGTCTGGAGCTGGATCCTCTACCACTACCTCTGGAACAACCGCGGCAAGCAATTCTCCGACTACCAGAAGCGGCTGTCGGACTCCGGCGACCCGGAGGCGGCGTGGGCGGCTGCCTTTCCCGACCTCAACCCGGCGAACGCCTCCGCCATGGAGACGCTCGACAAGCAACTCCAGAAGTATGGCAGCGATGCGCGGTATGCCTTCTACCGGGTCAAGGCCGACGCCAGCGCCCGCTTCACCGAGGCGCCGCTCACCAGCGCGGACCTGCACCTCTACCTGAACGCCGTGCGCCGGACGCCGGAAGACGAGGGCCAGCGCAAGGCCGCAAACCATGCCGCCCTCGAGGAGGCGCGCGGCGAGGATCCGGGAAACCCGGTGGTGATCTCGCGGCTCGGCGAGGACGAGGCGAAGGTGCGCGCCGCGGCGGTGGCACGCCCTTCCGACTGGCGCTCCTGGCTTCTCCTCTCGCGGCTGGACAAGGGCGAGGCGAAGATTGCGTCGTTGCGCAAGGCGGTGGAGCTGAATCCGGACAGCGCGGTCGCGCTCAACAGCCTCGCCTGGGAGCTGGTCACCGGCGGCAAGCCGCACGACGCGCTGCCCTTTGCCAACAAGGCGGTCGACCTGGCCCCGTGGGCGCCGGGCTTGGTCGATACGCTCGCCGAGGTGGCGTACAAGCTCGGCAAGTGCTCCGAGGCGCTGACGCTCTCGCGCCGCGCGCTGGTGATGAGCGAGCGCAGCGACGACATGCGCAAGCGGACGGCGGAGTTCGAGTCGCGCTGCGCGCGGCCGCCCGTGAAGTAGGCGGGCAGGGGCAGGGCCGCGCGTGGATTGCGGCTCTATGCGGCCGCACCCAGCGTACCGGGGACACCCTTCGCTGGAGGTAGCCCCATGACGAGCATCCTGGCGCTCGCGCTGGCCCTGGTCGCGTTTCCCGCGCTCGCGCAGACCACCACCACCGTCACCACGCCCTCGCAGCAGGAGGCGCCGCCGCCGCCTCCGCCGTCGACCAGCACCACGGTGACGACGCAGACCGCGCCGCAGGCCCCGCCGCCCAGCGGCACCACGGTGGTGGTGAACCCGAACGATCCCAACTACGTGCCGCCTCCTCCGCCTTCGACCAGGACGCAGGTCCGCGTCGACGACGAGCCGAGCGGCGTGGTCGTAGCGCCCAGCGGCAGGTCGGCAGTGGCCATCATCGCCACCGACGCTTTGTATGGCGGCGTCGCCGGCGGCCTCATCGGCGGCGGCGTGACGCTGATCGATCAAGGCAACAACTGGGCGCGCAATCTCATGGTCGGCGCAGGCATCGGCATCCTCGCCGGCGCGGCCTACGGAGTGTACGAGTCGGCGACGCAGTCCCCGCCGCGGCGCGCGGTGGTCGACGCCGATCCTGGCGCTTCCAACGTGAATGGCCCCGCCATCGCGCTGGCGTCCGGCCGGTTCTAGCCAGAAGCCAGCGCGCGGGCGGCGCTCGCCTGCGCGGGCGTGAGGCGCGGAACGCCCACCTGCTCCACGGCGCGCGCCCCGCAGTAGGCGCCGACGCGGGCGGCGGCGACGGCGCCGTGGCCGCGCACGAGCCCTGCCGCGAACCCCGCGAGGAACCAGTCGCCGGCGCCGGTGGGATCCTTCTCCTCCGCTGGAAAAGCGGGAACGTGCGCTTCCAGGCCGCGCCCCAGAACCTCGCAGCCGCGCGAGCCGTCGGTGATGAGAAGGATCATCCGTTTCTTCAGCTCGCGCAGGTCGAGCAGCGCCGCCTCGCGGCGGCTCGCCTTGAGGCAGTCGAGCGTCTCCAGCGCGGCGGGATCGGGCGGGCGCAGCAAGAGCTCGTTTCCGGGCGAGACGGCGCGGAGCAGCGCCTGCGCATCCGCGACCAGGACCCCGCAGATCTCGCGCATGCGCAAGAGGGTCCGCAGGGGAAGCTCGCCGGCCACGCCGCAGGCGATGCCGAGATCGAAGCGGCCCTCGAGCTCGGAGGGCTCGATGGGCGGCGCCGCCGCCTCCAGGCGCTGCCGCCTCTCGCCCCCGCGATAGTCGTCCACGAAGGCGGTGGTGCGGCCGGCCACCACCACGGGCGCGTGCGAGACCTGCGCCGCGTAGCGGAAGTCGCCGCCGACCTTCGCGATCACCCGGTGCGGCTCGCCCAGCGCATCGAGGATGGCCGACGCGTAGGCGGCCGATCCGCCCAGCGCCTGCGCGCTGCCCGCGTTGCCGACCAGAGTGTCGTGGCAGTAGTGTCCGGCGACCAGGATCACCTTCGCCTTCTCGCATCGCCGGGCCGCGCATGCAAACCCTGCCCGTCTTCGAGGTGATGTTCGACGCGGCCCGGGGCGGGTTGCCGCTGCCCGAGCCGCTCGAGCTCGCGTATGGAGGTCGGCTGGACCTGGCCGCCGAGGGCGTGTTCGCCAACTTCGTGGAGTCGGTGGACGGGGTGGTGGCGTTGAAGGACGCCGCCGGAGAGTCGGGCGGCGTCATCGGCGGCGGTTCGGAGGCCGACCGCTTCCTGATGGGCCTTCTTCGCGCCTGCGCCGACGCGGTGCTGATCGGCGCCGGAACGCTGCGCGCCGCGCCGCGCGATCTCTGGTTCCCCGAGTCGATCTTCCCCGCTGCCGCGCCCCTCTATGCCTCGCTGCGCAGCGCGCTCGGACTTGCCGCCCGGCCCCGCCTCTACGTGGTCACCGGCTCCGGCCGCGTGGACCCGGCCCATCCCGCGCTCGCCGGGGGCGCGCTGATCAAGGGCAAGCTGCGCGCCGCGGAGATCGTGGCGGCGGTGAAGGCCGACGGCCCCCGCCGCATCGTCTGCGAAGGCGGCCCGGGCCTCTTCGCCGAGCTGGCTGCGGCCCACCAGATCGACGAGCTGTTCCTGACGATCTCTCCCCGCATGTTTGGCCGCTGGGAGAACGACGGCCGCAAGGCCCTCACTGCCGGTCGGGACCTCGGGGGTACGCCGCTGACGCTGCGGTCGGCGCGCCGCAACGGCTCGCACCTGTTCCTGCGCTACTCCCTCCACCCTGCTCCCTGAACCCCTTCAATGCCTGTGCCTGTGATGCGCGTCGGACACGTGCGCATGCTCGTGCGTCATCTCCTCGTGCCTGTGCACGTGCGAGTGCGGTTCCGCCACCACCCCCTCGTGCGCGTGCCGGTGGTGCTCGTCGTGCACGTGCGCATGCTCGTGCTCGATGGGCTCGTGGCTGTGCCGGTGCGCGTGCCGGGCGCGCACCAGCGCCAGCACGCCTGCCGCCATCAACAGCGCGGCGGCGCCGTCGCGCAGCCCCGGCCGGTCGCCGAGCAGCGGGATGGAGAGGATCGCTCCCGCGAACGGCGCCGCCGCGAAGAGCACCGCCTGCCGCGCGGCGCCGAGAGCGCGCTGCGCCTTGAGGTACAGGAGCAGGCTGAGCCCGTAGCTGGCCGCGCCCAGCGCCAGCGCGCCCGCCACCACCGACGCCGCCGGCAGCCGCTGTCCGGCGGCCAGCGCGAGTGCGAGGTTGGCTGCCCCCGCGCAGAGAGCCTTGATGCGCAGCACCTGCACCGGATCCTTGAGCGCGAGCCGCGCGCTCAGGTTGTTGTCGATGGCCCAGCAGACGCAGGCGAGGGCAATCGCCGTCGCCCCCACTGCCGACGCCTCCAGCGCTCCCTGCGCTCCGAGGAGCGCGCCTCCCAGCACCACCATCGCCGCCGCCAGGAGCTCGCGGCGCGAGAGGTGCTCGCCGAAGAGCAGCACCGCGAGCAGCATGGTGAAGGGCGCCTCGAGGTTGAGGAGCAGCGAGCCGGCAAGGCCGCTCACCCGCGAGAGGCCCCAGAGGAGCAGCACCGGCCCGAGCGCCGCTCCCGACAGCACCGAGCCGGCCAGCGCCGGCGCGTCGGCGCGGGTGAGCGGCGCCTCGGCCCGACCGCGCCGCACCAGGAGAAACGCCGCGCCCGCGCCCAGGTAGAGGAGCGAGGCGAGGAGCAGCGGCGGCGCGCGCGGCAAGCAGAGCTTGGAGGCCGGCGCTCCCAGCCCGCAGATCAGCGCGGAGGCCAGCCCCAGCGCGGCCCCCCGCGCC
>DATDMU010000043.1:0-4110 GCA_036518615.1 Myxococcales bacterium | reverse complement strand
TGGACGTCGGTGGATCTCTCTCCTGCGTTGATCGCCGCGCAGCGGCGTCGCGCCCTCGACCCGTCGCAGCCCCGGGGCGCCCATCCCCGCTGGTCCGGCGTACGCGCGGATGCGATCTCGCTCCCCATCCGCACGGCATCGCTCGACGGCCTCCTGCTCGCGAACGAGGTCATCGCCGACTTGCCGGTGAAGGACGGCCGCAACGCGGGCGCGCTCCAGTTCGTCGAGGAAATCTCCCGCGTCCTTGCACCGGGTGGTGGGGCCGTGCTGACCGAGTTCGGCGGCGATTTCCCGCCCGGCCCGCTGCGGCTCTTCGCCTCCTTCGGCCAGGGCGAGCACGTCGAGTGGTCCATCGACTTCCGCGAGCTTCGCGCCGCGGCCGCCGAAGCCGGTCTCGCCGCCGAGGAGCTTCCGCTCCACGAGCTGATCGGAGCCGACCTCAGCGTGCGCTGCGCAAGCTACACGGACCTGTGGCGCCTGCGGCGGGTGACCTCGTGCGAGGTATTCGCCGCGCCCGCGGCGCAGGTCCGCAAGCGATTCCCCCTGCTCTCGCGGGTGCTTGGGCTGGAGCTGCCGCCGCTGGGGTCTCCGCGCTGGCCCGATGCGACCGCGCCCGGCGGCCTTGCCCAGCTCTTTCGCGCCCTCATCCTTCGCCGCCTTTGACACCCGCGCGGATGCGCTCGTGGCGCCCGCAGTGACAAAGGGACGGTCTTTCCTTATCTTCCCGCCCCCATGCCGACGCCCCGCAGTGCCGCAGACATCCGCGAAGCCTTCCTCCGCTTCTTCGAGGAGCGGGGGCACAGGCGAGTGAAGAGCTCCTCGCTCGTTCCCCAGAACGACCCGACGCTGCTGTTCACCAACGCCGGCATGAACCAGTTCAAGGACGTCTTCACCGGACGCGAGACGCGCGACTACAAGCGCGCGGCCTCCTCGCAGAAGTGCGTGCGCGCCGGCGGCAAGCACAACGACCTCGAAAACGTGGGCTTCACCGCGCGCCACCACACCTTCTTCGAGATGCTGGGGAACTTCTCCTTCGGCGACTACTTCAAGAAGGATGCCATCGCCTGGGCCTGGGAGTTCGTCACCGGCACGCTGGCGCTTCCAGTGGAGAAGCTGGTCGTCACCGTATTCCGCGACGACGACGAGGCGGAGGCGCTCTGGAAGGCCGTGGGCGTGCGCAAGGAGCGCATCTTCCGGCTGGGCGAGAGGGACAACTTCTGGGCGATGGGCCCCACCGGGCCGTGCGGCCCGTGCAGCGAGATCCACCTCTACCGCCTCGCGCAGGGAACGCAGGCGCAGGTGGACGAGCATGCGCACCGGTTCTTCGCGCTCGACCAGGCCGAGCAGCTCGGCAGCGATTCGTGGATGGAGATCTGGAACCTCGTCTTCATGCAGTTCGAGCGCAAGGAGCCGGACGGACCGCTGCAGCCCCTGCCACGGCCCTCCATCGATACCGGCGCAGGACTCGAGCGCGTGGCCGCCGCCGTCCAGGGCGTTCCCTCCAACTACGATACCGACCTGCTCAGGCCGCTCATCGACGACGCCGCGCGCATCAGCAAGAAGCCGTACTCCGCGACCGAGGCGGTGGACGCGCATGGACCTTCCGCCTCGATGCGGGTGATCGCCGATCACTCCCGCGCCGCGGCGTTCTTGCTGGCCGACGGCGTGCTTCCCTCCAACGAGGGCCGCGGCTACGTGCTCCGGCGCATCATGCGCCGCGCCGTCCGCCACGCGCAGCGGCTCGCGCCCGGCGAGCCGTCGCTGTACACGAAGGTCTGCGCGCGGGTGGTCGACCTGATGGGCGGCCCGTTTCCCGAGCTCGTGGACTCTCGCGCGCGCATCCTCGAGACGGTCCAGCACGAGACCGACCTGTTCCTGCGCACCCTCGACCGCGGCAACGCCATCCTCGCGGAAGAGCTCGCCCGGACGAAGCAGCTCTCCGGCGAGCTGGCATTCAAGCTCCACGACACCTACGGATTTCCTCTCGACCTCACGCAGGTGATCGCCGCGGAGAGCGGCGCGTCGGTGGACGTGGACGCGTTCGAGAAGCTGATGGACGAGCAGCGCGCGCGCGGATCCTTCGCGGGCTCCGGCGAGGCGGCCGTCGCCGACGCGCACAAGTCGCTCGCCGCCGAGGTAGGCGAGAACGAATTCCTCGGCTACGAGGAGGTCGCCTCCGAGGCGACCCTGAAGGGCATCCTGGTCGGGGGCCGCCGCGCGCAGAAGATCTCCGCCGGCGAGGAGGGCGAGCTGACCTTCGACCGGACGCCGTTCTACGGCGAGTCGGGCGGCCAGCTCGGCGACACCGGATTCGTCACCAGCAGCTCCTCGCGCGCCCGGATCCTCGATACCCAGCGGCCCGTGCACGGCCTCATCGTCCACAAGGCCAAGGTGCTGGAGGGCACCTTCTCGGCGGGCGAGAAGGTGGAGCTGGTGGTCGACGCGGGCCGGCGGGCGGGGCTGCGGCGCAACCACAGCGCAACCCACCTGCTCCACCGCGCGCTGCGCGAGATCCTCGGCGAGGGGGTGAAGCAGGCCGGATCGGTGGTGGCTCCCGACTACCTGCGCTTCGACTACACCGCCTACCAGCCGCTCACCGACGAGCAGCGCGTTCAGCTCGAACGGCGGGTGAACCAGCTCGTCTACGAGAACCATGAGGCGCAGACGCGGGAGATGGATCCCGAATCGGCGATGAAATCGGGCGCCATGGCCTTCTTCGGGGACAAGTACACGCAGCTCGCCAAGGTTCGCGTGCTGCAGATCGGGCCTTCCGTCGAGCTGTGCGGCGGCACGCACGTGTCGAGGTCGGGCGACATCGGCTTCTTCAAGGTGATGAGCGAGGGCGCCATCGCCGCCGGCGTGCGCCGCATCGTGGCGGTGACCGGGCCCGAGGCGCTGGAGCTGGTGCATGGCGAAGAGCAACAGCTCGCGCGCGCCGCGGCCGCCCTGAAGACGGCGCCGAAGGACGTGGCCCTGCGCGCGGAGCAGGCGGCGAGCCGCATCAAGGAGCTGGAGCGGGAGCTGGAGCAGCTCCAGCGCAAGCAGGCGGCAGCGAAGTCGGGCGAGCTGGTGCACGGCGCGCGTGAGGTGAAGGGCGTGAAGATCCTGGCAGCGCGTCACGACAGCGGCGATCCCGAGGCGCTGCGCGACCTGGCGGACAAGCTGCGCGACCAGCTCAAGAGCGGCATCGTGGTGCTGGGCGGCGAGAAGGACGGAAAGGCCATGCTGCTGGTCGCGGTGACCCCGGATCTTTCGAAGAAGTACCGGGCCGGAGATCTGGTGAAGGAGCTGTCGAGGACGCTGGGCTCCAGGGGCGGCGGCAAGCCGGAGATGGCGCAAGCCGGCGGCGGCGATCCGGCGCAGCTCGATGCGGCGCTGGCCCGCGCCTACGAGCTGGTCTGAAGCCAGCCCGAGAGCACGGCCTCCGCATGGGCGCGGTCCGGTGCCTCGATCCGGATTCGCTTGTGCCGGCTTGTCTGGCCGCTGACCAACACGCATCGCTTGCGGGGCACCTGCAATGCGGAGGCCACGAACTCGAGCAGCGCTTCGTTCGCCGCTCCTTCGACCGCGCGCGCGGAGATCCGGATCTTGATGGCGTCCCCGTGAAGTCCCTGTACTTCCGTCCGGCGCGCGCCCGGCTGCGCGTGAATGCTCAACTCCAGATCCGCGCCGATCCATCGATGAAATGCCACGCGCGTTCCTTCGCTTGGCGACGCCGGCGCCGCGGTCCCATTTTGGGTAGTGGTCGGTTTTGAAGTCTAGCCTCGCCGCCGCCATGTCCACCGCTACGCTCGCGCGCACGCGAGGTGTGCATGGACGAGAGGCATCTAACATCGCACTGGATCTTCTGCCCTGGGAAATCGCTGTGGGAGGTGGAGGCGGCGGCGATCCGATCATCGTTCGCCCGGCTGCACGGCCACCGGGGCCGGATGGTGAAGGAGCTTGGCATCTCGAAGTCGCAACTGCTCAGGAAGCTGGATCGCCTCGGACTCCGCGAGAAGCACCCGCGCCTCGTGCGCCGCCTCCGTGAACGCGACTTAGAGCGCGCGTTCGAGCGGCACAAGAGGGAGATCGCGAAGGAGCTGCGGATCTCCGACTCGACGCTGCTTC
>DATDMU010000042.1:0-5458 GCA_036518615.1 Myxococcales bacterium | reverse complement strand
CATCCTGCTCGACGATCTGGAGCGGGGCGCGAAAGCCGAGCGCCTTCTCGAAGGCCGACTCCACCGCGGCGCGCGTGTCCTTGTCGGCGAGGATGAGCGCGCGGCCGTCGCCCTTGCGATAGGCGATCTGCACGGCGGAGCGATCGATCTTCAGGGGGACCGCGTGCTCGAGGGCGCTGGCGGCGGCGGGCTTCCTGGCGGCGCGGACCGATTCGATGAGCAGGCGCCAGCGCGAGGGCAGGTCGAGGGGCCTGGCCGGCTCCGGGGCGGACTCGTCGGAGTCGGGCTCGGGGGCTGGCTCCGGGACCGCGGGTTCCGGCGCCGGCTTCGGGGTGACGCGCAGAGGAGCCGTTTCTGGAGCGAGGACGCGGGCGCCCCAGCCCGGGGGTGGAGGCTTGCGCGGTTCCTGCGGCCTTGGCGCCGCCCCGGGGGCCTGCGCCGGAGCCGGAGCGCCCCTGGCCAGCGCCTCGACTCGCGCCACCAGGTCCGGGAGCGAGCCGGCCGGGGAGAGATGAACGGCGCGGAGAAGGGCCACCTCGAGCGCGTGGCGCGGGTTCGCGGCCTTGGCCACCTCGTCCTCGGCAAGCTGGAGAAGCTCGAAGACGCGGGCGAGCTGGGTCGAATCGTGCCCGGCCGCCTCCTGCGCCAGGGCGCGCACCTCGTGGTCGGGCAGGTCCTGCTTGACGCCGGGCAGGCTGGCCAGGACCAGGTTGCGGGCGTGCCCGGCCACGTCCTCGGCGAGGCGCTTCATGTCGGCGCCCTGCTCGTAGGCGCGGACCACGCCCGAGAGGGCCGCCGAGGCGTCGCGCTGGAGGACGCCGTCGACGATCTCCCGCACCACCGACGTGTCGAGCGCGCCCAGCGTCTCGGCCGCCTCGCGGTCGGAGATCTCGCCGGCGGCCGGATCGTGCGCGGAGAAGAGCTGGTCCAGGAGCGAGAGCGCGTCGCGCATGGAACCCTGGGCCTGCCGCGCCACCAGCGAGAGCGCCCCGTCGGAGGCGGCCACCTGCTCGCCCTGCGCGATCTCCCGCAGGCGGGCGACGATCTTGCCGAGGGGCACGAGCTGGATGTTGTGCCGCTGCACGCGCGAAAGGATGGTGGCGGGCAGCTTCTGCGGATCGGTGGTGGCGAGCAGGAACTTGATGTGGCCGGGCGGCTCCTCCAGCGTCTTGAGCAGCGCGTTGAAGGCGGCGCCCGAAAGCATGTGGACCTCGTCCACGATGTAGATCTTGTAGCGGTCGCGGGCGGGCAGGTACTTGGCCGCCTCGCGCAGGGCGCGCACGTCGTCCACGCCATTGTTGGAGGCGGCGTCGATCTCCTGCACGTCCACGTCGGTTCCCGCGGCGATCTCGGTGCAGGGGCCGCAGACGCCGCAGGGCTCCGGGGTGGGCCCCTTCTCGCAGTTGAGCGCGCGCGCCAGGATGCGGGCGGAGGTGGTCTTGCCGCAGCCGCGCGGGCCGGTGAAGAGGAAGGCGTGGGCCACGCGGCCGCTCTTGAGCGCATTGACCAGGGTGCGCACCACGTGCTCCTGGCCGGTCAGGTCGAAGAAGCGCTGCGGTCGGTACTTGCGGGCGAGAACGAGATACGGAGTGGTCACCACGGCCCCGGAGAAGGTGGGGGCGCTCGACCGGAGACCGGGCACACGGCTGAAGACGCTACCGTTGCTCCCTTCCGGGCCTGGCGGGTTCACGACCCGCCGTCGCCCGGCCCCCGGTCCAGCGCCCCGCGGAAGTGGAGCGGACCGTCTACCACGAATCGGGGTCGATTCGGGCTGCGGAAGGTAGCAGCCGGATGCTCGCCGCGCAACGCGATGTCGGGGGCGGCCGGGCGGGCGGCCGCCCGGAAAGCCTTCCCTCGAACCACAAACCACAAACCAGAACCACACACCAGAACCAGACCGCGAACCCGAACCTCGAACGACCTCGTTTCTCGTTCTCGTTCTCGGGCAGCCTCGCGCCGGCCTTCGGCCGTCACTGCGGCTGCAGTGGTTCTGGGCTGTCGTTTGTGGCGGTCGTTCGTGGGCTGTCGTCTACCTCGCCGCCCACCCCGCGGGCCAGAGCGCCGGGCGGAGCGCCGACTTGAAGCGGGCGCGGAAGCGCTGCTGCAGATCGCGGAGCACGGCGTCGTCGTGGAGCTTGCGAGCCACCGCGGCGAGGCTCTGCCAGATCTGCGGGGCCGAGTCGTCGAGATGAATCGCGCGCTGGAGCGCCGCGCCGGCCGCCGGCCAACGGCCCTCCGCGCTGGCGACGAGGCCGTTGACGTACTGGGGAAAGAACGCGTCCGGAGCGGCGGCGGCCGCCTCGGCGCACGCCGTCCGGATGGGCTCGAGCGCACGTCCGCGGCTGTGGATGCGGCACTCCAGGACGGACGCCGCGGGCATGCCGGGAAAGGCCGCGCGCAGCGCCGCGGCCGAGGCCCTCGCCGCGTCCAGCTTGCGCTCGTCGATCTGCTTGTGCGCGGCCAGTGCGGAGGTCACGTATCCGGATTCCCGCTCCGGCGTGAGCGCTTCCGCCTGCGGCGGGAATCCCACCTGCCGGCGGATGCGCGCCGACTCCTCGCGGATCCGCGCAGCGCCTTTGGCCTCGCCTGCGCGCGCCGCTGCGCGATCGGCCGCGGAGCACGCGCCCGCCTCGAGCTGAAGGGCGGCGAGGTAGAGCCAACCCTCCGGCGCGGAGCCGAGCTTCGTCTCCGCGCGGGAGAGGAGCGGCACCGCCTCGGCGCGCTGGTTCTGCGAGAGGAGCAGGTGCGCGGTGGCGAGCAGGATCCCGGCCGGGGCGCCCGGCAGCCTCGCCGCGGCCCTGCAGGAGGCGAGCACCACCTGCACCGGGGCAGAGCGCTCCTGCGCGAGCGAGCAGGAGAGGTCCTGCACTTCGTCGCTCTCGGGATGCCGCTCGGCGATGGGCTGCAGGAGCGCATCCGCCCTGCCGTAGTCCTGCGCGGTGCGCAGGGCGAGAACGCGCTGCAGCGCCTGCGCGTCGGACTCCGGCAGCTTCTGCTTCTCCGCCTGCGGCGCGCCTGAGCCGGCGAGCCCCGTGGCGGCGAGGAGCGCTTCGTCGAGGGCCGCGGAATCCCAGGCCAGGGTCGCCGAGCGCTTCACCTCCTCGCGATATGCGGCCGCCCACCGCTCGCGCGCGTCGGGCGCGCCGCGGTAGTCGAGGGCGAGGCCGATGATGCGCCCGGATGCCTCCGGGAAGGAGGACTCGCCGATGTCGTAGCCCGGCGCCATCAACGAATGCGGCGATCGGTCGTGGAACGCGCCCATGGTGTGCGCCCACTCGTGCAGGAAGACCGCCATCTCCTTGTGCGCGCGCCGCTCGCGGCCGAGCTGCTCTCGCTCGGCCTGCGAGAGGAGCGGCAGCGCGCGGTCGAGCGCGTCGGTCTCCGCCGCGGAGAACATGCCGCGGAGCACGAAGTGGCGGCCGAAGAAGCGCGCCACGCCCAGCTCCTCCTGCGCGGCGGAGAACATGCGCAGCGAGGAGACGAAACCCACCACCCAGTCCACGCCCTTTCCCGGGTCCTGCGCTTCCAGGTTTGCCACCGCCTCGCGCAGGCTGCTGCCCTGGGGCAGGCCGGGCCAGGGACGGACCGACTCGAGCACAAGGCGCGCGCCGAACTGCTTCTCCAGGATCGCGCTGGCCCTCTGGACCTGCTCCTCGATGCGGGCGTTCCAGCGCGGCGTCTGCGCCTGGTACTCCGCGTCGGCATAGGCGCGCACCTTGAGGACGCGGAGCGGGGCTCCGGTGTCCGGCGCCGCGACTTCGGCCGGCTTGAGCGATTGCGCGTAGTTGCGCTGGTCGCGCCAGGGGTTGGGGATGGCGCAGCCGGCGAGGAGCAGGAGGGCAAGGACGCGCATGAGGACGAGAATGCTGCAGCGCTCGGGGTGCTGGCAAAGGAAGAGCGAGTCGCGGTGAGCGGGCACGCCGCTCGCAGTCACCCAGTTCGAGCTGGGGCCGGGTCTCCGCTCGGCGCAGTCCTCGCAGCCTCCGCGATTCACGTATCAGTCGTCTCCGGCAAAGCTTGCGCGGAGGTCGCCGCAAGCCTGGCGAGCCCGGTCCGTGGGACGAGGCTCGCGAGGCGTTCGACGCTCGGGGCCGCCCGACCCGGATTGATTGGCGGAGAGCGAGGGATTCGAACCCCCGATACCCTTGCGGGTACTCCTGATTTCGAATCAGGTGCCTTCAGCCGCTCGGCCAGCTCTCCTCTTCCACATTTCGACTAGCACAACGTTGGCGGAGAGGGTGGGATTCGAACCCACGATACGTTGCCGTATACACGCTTTCCAAGCGTGCGCCTTCGGCCGCTCGGCCACCTCTCCTCGTCCTACCTGCGCCCGCGGAAGAACTCCTTCAGCAGCTCGCCGCATTCGCCCGCGAGGACGCCCGCGGTGACTTCGACCCGGTGGTTGAGCCGCGGGCTGCGGACCAGGTCGAAGAGCGTATCCACCGCGCCCGCCTTCGGATCGGCCACGCCGTACACCAGGCGATCGACGCGCGCGTTGACCAGCGCGCCGGCGCACATGGGGCATGGCTCCAGGGTAGCGTACACCGTGGCCCCCGTCAGCCTCCAGCGGCCGAGCGAACGGGCCGAATCCTGAAGGGCCAGGAGCTCGGCGTGGGCCGTCGGATCGTGCAGCCGCTCGCGGGCGTTCCGCCCCCGTCCGACCACCCGGCCGCCGCAGACCACCACGGCGCCGACCGGCACCTCGCCCTCGGAGGCCGCGAGTCGCGCACAGGCGAGCGCTTCCGCCATGAAAATTTCGTCCATCGTTGCCAAAGATCAGGGGCGCGGGGTGTAGCACGCGCTTCCCACGGTCGCAAGCGCGGCGACCACCTGGCGCGCGGGTCCTTCCTTCCAGGGCGCCGCTCGGTTCGGTCGTTTTCTACGGACCCGGACGATTACAGGAGCGCTGCCGCGTGAAATGCGATACGCTGCCGTACGTGCCCACACGCGTCATGGTCGTCGATGACGACCCGGACATCCTCACCGCCCTGAGCATGACGCTGCAGACCGAGGGATACGGCGTACACGCCTGCCGGCACGGCCGCGAGGCGCTGGACATGCTGGAAGGAGGCTTGCGCCCGGCGGCCATCCTGCTCGATCTGATGATGCCGGTGATGAACGGGTTCGAGTTCCTTCAGGTCATCAAGTCGGACATCCGCTGGAGGCGCATCCCGGTGGTGGTGCTCTCGGCGAACCGCGGCTACTCGCGCGACGACCTGGGCGTGCTCGGCATGCTGCGCAAGCCCTTCGAGCTGGACGAGCTGTTCGCGGCGCTCGCCGCTGCCACCGAGCCGCGGCAGCGGTCCTGAGCGGAGAGGGTGGCGGGCCCAGCAGGATTCGAACCTGCGGCCTTCGGATTCGTAGTCCGACGCTCTATCCAACTGAGCTATGGGCCCTTCTTCTGCGATGGCGGAGAGGGAGGGATTCGAACCCTCGATACAGCTTTGGGCCGTATACT
>DATDMU010000041.1:0-6415 GCA_036518615.1 Myxococcales bacterium | reverse complement strand
CAACGCCGCGAAGTACACCGACCCGGGCGGCAGCATCGAGGTGACGGCCGGGCGCAGCGAGGGCGGGGTGCGCATCTCGGTTCGCGACGACGGCGTGGGCATCGACCCGGCGATGGTGCAGTCCATCTTCAAGGAGTTCGTGCAGGAGCGGCAGGCGCTGGACCGCTCGCGCGGAGGCCTCGGGCTGGGCCTCGCCATCGTGCGGAGCCTCGTGCAGGCCCACGGCGGGCGCGTCTTCGCCGAGAGCGAGGGGCGCGGCCGCGGCGCGGCTTTCCACGTCTGGCTTCCCGCCGCCCAGGAGGCCTCGGCCGGTGGCGCGCAGGCATCCGCCGCCGGAGCCCTCGCGGCCGGCAGCGGCCGCCGCGTCCTGGTGGTGGACGACAACGCCGACGCGGCGGGCACCCTCGCGGACGTGCTCTCCTCCATGGGACACCGGACGATGGTGGCCGCGGACGGTCCCAGCGCGCTGCGGGCCGCGGCCGATTTCGACCCCGAGATCGCGCTCCTCGACGTGGGGCTGCCCGTGATGGACGGATACGAGCTGGCGCGGCGCCTGCGCCTTTCGCGGCCGCAGCTGCACGCGGTGGCGCTGACCGGCTACGGCCAGGAGCAGGACCGGCGACGCGCGCAAGAGGCCGGATTCGCCGCGCACCTCGTCAAGCCGGTCTCCATCGAGATGCTGGTCTCGCTGCTCGCCTCGCTGCCGCGCGAAGCGCCGGGCGAGGCGTCATGAGCGCATCTCCTCCCCGCCGCCCGCCTCTGGAGCGTTGATCGTGGTGCGCGCCGCGGTGAAGGAATAGATGGCCCGCTACAGCGCCGCGGTGGTGGCGGTGGGCGTTCTCGGCGCGGCCTTCGCCATCGCCTTCCGGCTCCTGCTCCATTACGGGCTGCGGCTGCTCCTCGGCACCGGCAACGTGCTGGAGGGGTTCGGCGCGCTGCCCTGGATGGCGCGGCTTGCCCTTCCCGCGGCGGGAGGCGCGGCTGCGGCAGCCATCAGCCTGATCGCCGCGCGCAGCCCGGGCGGACACGGCGTGGCGGTGATCCTCGAATCGGTGGCGCTGGGGCGCGGCCGCATCCGGCTGCCGGCGGTGCTGCTCAAGAGCGCCGCGTCGCTGGTGGCGCTCTGCAGCGGCGCCTCCATCGGTCGCGAAGGTTCGATCATCCAGTTCGGCGGCGGCGCCGGGTCGCTGCTTGGCCGCTGGCTGCGGCTGCCCGGCCGCGAGGCGCGGATGCTGGTCGCGGCGGGCACCGGCGCCGGGTTCGCCGCGGCCTACAACACGCCCTTCGCGGCGGTGCTCTTCGTGGTGGAGATCGTCACCGGCGTCCTCGGCATCGACATCGTGGTGCCGGTGGCCGCGGCCACGGCGGTCGCCACCACGCTCACCCGCCTCGCCATCGGCGGCGGCCCGGTGTACGGGCAGCGGGAGTTTGCGCTGGTGACGCAGGAAGAGCTGGCCGCCTACTGCGTGCTCGGGCTCGTGGCCGGGGTGATCGGTCCGGCGTTCCTTTACGCGCTCTCCGCGGCGGAGAAGGGAGCGAGGCGGATCCCGGTGCCGCGCATCGCCCTCGGCGCCCTGGGCGGGCTGGTCGTCGGCCTGCTCGCGCTGCGCCTGCCCGAGGTGACCGGGAACGGATACGAGGCCATCCAGCTCATCCTCGACGCCCGGGTGGCCGGCGCCATCCTCGGCGTGCTGCTCGTGGCCAAGGCGGCGGCGACGATCGCCTCGGTGTCGTCGGGGAGCCCGGGCGGGGTGTTCACGCCCTCCATGTTCCTCGGCGCCGCCCTGGGCGGCCTGCTGGGTGGATTCGTGCCGCACGTGCTGGCGGCGCGCGCCTCGGCGGCGGAGGCGGGCGGATACGCGCT
Organism: Myxococcales bacterium; assembly: GCA_036518615.1. Lineage (GTDB taxonomy): Bacteria > Myxococcota > Myxococcia > Myxococcales > 40CM-4-68-19 > 40CM-4-68-19. The sequence continues at coordinate 4,551 of DATDMU010000041.1, read as the reverse complement.
CGCCGGCATGGCGGCGATGATCGCCGCCACCACCCACGCGCCCTTCATGGCGGCGGCGCTGGCCTTCGAGCTGTCCGGGGACTACTCGCTGGTGGTGCCGCTTCTGGCCGGCACTTCCCTCGCCGCGCTGGTCTCGCGGCGCCTGCGCCAGGATTCGGTCTACACCGAGGAGTTGCGCCTGCGCGGCATCCCCTGGCGCGGCAGCCTCACCGAGCGGCTCGCGCATGCGGTCATCGCCCGCGACATCCTCGCGCTCGATCCTCCCTCGGTGCCGGCGGAGGCCAGCCTCTCCGAGGCGCTGGAGCGGCTGGCGCAGCCCAATGTCCGCGTGGTGTACGTGCAGGTGTCGCCGCTGCGCGCCCTCGATCTCAACGACGCCAAGCGGCTGTGGGCCGCGCCCAGGCAGGAGGAGCTGCGCGCCGCGGACGTGGCCCACGAGGTCCACACCGTGGCGCCGCAGGACTCGCTGCTCGATCTGGGCGAGAAGCTCTGGACCGCTGAGTGGGGCGAGCTGCCGGTCTGCCACGAGGGCAAGCTGCTCGGGGTGGTGACGCGGCGCGCGCTCCTCGGCGCCATGGACGCGGAGGTGCTGCGGCGCGACGTGCTGCTCACCCGGGTGGTCCGCTTCGAGGGAGGACGCGAGGCGGAGGACTTCTTCGAGCTTCCCCCGGACCGGCGGGTCGAAGAGATCGCCGCGCCGCGCGCGCTGGTCGGCCTGCCGCTGCGAACGGCGCACGTGCGCGAGCGCTTCGGAGTGGTGGTGCTGGCGCTGCGCCGGGCGGGCGCGGTGCGGGTGGAGGAGGTGCCGCCGGCCTACGAGCCCGCGCGCGGCGACCGCCTCATCGTCCTCGGCGCCCCCGCGGGAATCGACGCCCTTCGCGACGCACGTCCGATGCCACCCGAGAGCGCCGCCGCCACCTGAAAAGGGCAAACTGCGCGGAGGGACGGCAGAATTTCTTGCGCGCTGCCCATGGCTTGCGCTGTAGGGAGAGGTGGGGCACCCTTCAGGGTGGAGGTGGGTGATGGCGCTGGTGGTTTCCTCGTTCTGCGCTCTTGCGGCGCTGGCAGCGGCGCAACAGCGGACGGATGGTTCCCAGGCGCAAGTCCGCACCAAGGTGCTTCCGGGCAACGGCTACATCCGCTACCAGGTGGAGCCCGGCGACGACCAGGAGCCGGCCGGGGAGCTGATGGTGGTCCACGAGGAGCGGAGGGCGGCGCGCGCTCCGGAGCCCGCGGTCGCCGAAGAGGCGCCGGCACCGGCGCCCGCGCCCCGTTCGCCGGCGCGCTCCTGCGCGGGCGAGCGCGGCAAGCTGCTGGCGCGGCTCTTCCAGATGCAGGGCCTGCAGATCGACCCCGACTTCGCGCGCTGGCTGGAGCACAACCGCGCGCTCGGCACCGCCGGCATCACCAACCTGTTCCTCGCCGGCAGCGAGCCGCTGCTGCAACTCGCGGTGAAGACCGACGGCATCGCGCGCACGCTCGCGGAAGACCTCGCCCGCTGCGAGGCGGCGCACTCGGGACGGTAGTTCACAGGCGCCGGGACGCCGGGATGTTCACTGGCTGACAAATAGTTCAGCCGCTGAACCGGTTCCCTTCACCCCCGCAGGATCGATCGCAGCCGATCCGAGACGCGGCCGTCGATCTCGCCGTGGACCGCGCTGCGCAGGAGCTCGTCGAGCTTCTCGTCGAAGCCCGGCGCCCTGGCGGCCGGTTCGTCCGCGGCGCCGCGGAGCGAGAACGGCTCCCCCTTGAGCTGCGTCTCCACCAGCGCCCGCAGGGCCGCGCTCGCCTTGACCGCCGCCGGACCGAGGCCCGCCTCTTCCGCCCTGGGCCCCAGCACCGAAGGCGGAATGCCCAGCGAGGCCAGGAGCGAAAGCTCCGCCTCCGCCTCGTCGAGAAGCGCCTCGGCGCGGACCACGTCGGCCCGCGAGCCGAAGGCGCGGGGCCTGCGCTGGCCGGGCTCGTGGAAGGCGGGCCGGGCCCGCAACAGCGCCTGCACCACGCTCTCCAGCGGCTCGTCGAGCACGGTCGTGCTCTGCGCCTGGGGAAGCCGCGCCCGCGCCGCGATCTTCCGGGCCCGCGCCTGCAGCCGGTACCCTTCGCCCACCGCCGCCTGGAACACGGCGCGGATGGGGCCCTCCGCCAGCACCCGCGCCGCGCGCTGCGGATCGCCCGAGGAGAGCAGCTCGAGTCCCAGCGAGAGCGTCGCCCGCGCGTCGGCGAGCTGCTCGCGCACCTCGTCCGGGTCGTGAAGCGAGACGCGGTTTGCCACCAGCGCCGCGTTGGCGGCGTAGACCACCGCCTCCTCGGCGCGTTCCAGCTCGTCGCCCTCGAGCAGGTCGAGCGCGGCGTCGAGCAGCGGCGAGGAAGGCGCGGAGAGCGCCTGCGCGTCGGGCGCCGGCCCCGGCGCGGCGGCCTTCTGCGCCGCGGGGCGCGCATAGAAGGAGATGGCCTCGTCGAACCCGGGCACGCCCGCGTCCCGCAGCCGCCCGTCGCGCCAGTGCCGCGCCGACTCCTCCAGCTCGGTGGGCAGCTCCCAGCGCGCGTCCTCGATGAGCTGTCCCGCCCCGAAGGGATCGTCTGCGTAGAGGTCCTCGATGAGCTGCCGGAGGGTGGCGACCTCCGCCGAGCCGGTGAACTCGAGGAGGAAGCGCCGGTCGGGCGTGTAGAAGGCGCGGCCCGGATTATCGGGCGCCGGCTCCTCTTCGCCCTCGGTCAGGTCGTGCACCACCATCTGCCGTCGCAGCATCAGCGCGAGCAGCTCCAGGTCGAGCGACCAGAGCTGCTTGCGGAACTTCGCCGGATCTTCGCCGCCCTCCCGGGCGAGCCGCAGCCAGCGCAACACCTCGCCAGGGCGGGGGCCCTCGTCGCCGCCGCGCCACGCCGCCATGTCGATCAGGTGCCGGAACTGCTCCGGCGCGGCCATCGCCACCACCTCGGCGGCGTCCTCGGGACCGATGTCCAGCAGCGCGAAGTAGAGCTCCTCGGCGGACAGGGCGCGAACGAGCTGCTCCGGGTCGGGAGCGGCGAGGATCAGTTCCAGCTTCTGCTTGCCGCGCGCGTTCTGCAGCGCCCGCCGCGCCGCGCGCACATCGAGGATGGCCTTGCTCACGCGCCTCTTCTAACGGCGCCGGGCAGCTTACGCCGCCTTGGTGACCTTGCCGGCCTTCAGGCAGCGCGTGCAGACGCGGATGTGCTTGTTCGAGCCGCCCACCAGCGCGCGGACACGCTGCAGGTTGGGCAGGGTGCGCTTCTTGCTCTTGTTGTTGGCGTGGGAGACCTGGTTTCCCACCAGGGGACCCTTGCCGCACAGATCGCACTTGAAAGCCATCTCGAGCTCCGGAAGAGGAACGCGGCTTATGGCCGACAAGGGGCGGGAAAGTCAAGTGGCGCTGACCGTCTTGCGGCCGGTGAGGTCGACCGCCTGCCCGGCAGCGGCCTTGGCCGCCAGGAGCTGCCCCTCGATGCCGAAGCCCGGATAGGTGGCCGCCGAGGCGAAGAGCAGGCGCTCGCTCGCCTCCGAGATGGGCCGCAGCCCCACCGCCTCCGCGTGCTCCGGCACCCGCAGGATCAGGTGCGGCTGGGCGGGGTTCGGGTCGCCGGCCTGGTGGAGGATGTGCCGGTCGAAGAAGGGCAGCACCGGCTCGAGCGCCGCCCGGACGCTGCTCACCAGCGACACCTCGTCGGAGAACCCCGCGTCGACGATGCGCCCGACGGTGAGGAGCCGCTCGCCGCCGGTTTCCCCGCGCAGCTTGCGGGCCGGAAGCACGGTGAGGACCAATGGACCCATGCGGTTGCCGAGCAGCAGCGCCACGTCGTCGAGCGCCTGCGGCAGCCCCTCCTGCCGGACCACGAAGTGCGCCAGCACCACCTTTCGCTCCACCGGCAGCGCCGCCTCGTCGCCGAGCTTCCGTTCGGTGCGGCCGCCCCCCTGCACCAGCGCGCCGATGCGGTCCGACGAGCACGCCAGCACCACGCAGGCCGCGCGCACCTCGCTGCCGTCGAGCTGGAAGACGAACCCCTTCTTCTCCTCGCGGAGCTGATCGGCGGGCTCGTCCGCGATGACGTCGCCCCCCGCGCCCTCGCACTTCTGCCGCAGCAGATCGGCAAGGTACGCCGCGCCTCCGAAGATGCGCAGCGGCATGCGCATGAGCGCGGCAGCCTCGCGCGCGGCCGACTCGGGAGCGAAGTCCGCCGGCAGCGACGAGACGAACGGCGCCAGCGCGTGGAGGCACTCGCCGACCAGCCCCTCGGGAAGCTGGGGCGGCGCAGGCAGGAGCTTCTGCACCTTTCGCCGCTCGAAGAAGCCGCGCGCGGGCCACGGCGGCGGCTCCATCAGGAATGCGTCCCAGGTGCGGCCGAGCGCCTCCAGCGACTCCAGCGCGTTCTCCGCCTCGGCCGCGACCGCCTCGGGCAGCTCGCGGCGCAGCTCCGCCCTGCGGCGGTGCGGCTCGGTCGGCAGCGAGAGGCGCAGCTTGTCGGTGAGGATCTGGAACGAGCCCGAGCCCGCGCCCTGCCGCTGCAGGTCGGTGCCGACGCCCAGCTCGTCGA
>DATDMU010000040.1:0-2249 GCA_036518615.1 Myxococcales bacterium | reverse complement strand
CGCTTGTAGCAGCGGTTGCGGCGGCCCCGGTAGCCCTTGGCGAGCTTGAGGACCCTGTTTCTACGCCGGCGTGCCTTGAACCCTCGCTTGACGCGCATGCAGCTTCTCCTTGACCACCACCGGGGAGTTCCCGGAGGCCCGCCGCGGGCGTTGCCTGGTGCGGCGCGTGTGGCTGTTCTTCCCTACTTCGGCAGCCCGTACGGCAGGGCCTTCTTGAGGTGCCTCTCGTCGCGGCGCTGGAGGATCAGCGTGTCGTTGAGGCGGTTCTTGCGCTTGCGGTTCTTGCCCAGGGACAGGTTGTGCCGGCGGCCGGCCTTGCCCGCCTTGATCTTGCCCGTCCCGGTGCTGCGGAACCGCTTCACCGCGCTCCGCTTCGTCTTCAACTTCGGCATCTTGCCAATCCTTCCAGTCTCACGCGAAAGAGCGGCGCGTTGTACACAAGCCGCTCCCGCAGGTCAAGCCTTCGGCGCCTCGGCGCGCGCCGCGGCGGGCGCGGGCGGAGGCTGGGCCACCGCAGGCGAGCCGGCGCCTGGCTGCTCGGGCGGCCGCGCGGCGGGCGGGCGCGGCGCTGCCGGCTTGGCCTCGGCCTTGGCGCGCTGCGACTGCAGCCAGCGCGGATTGGGGGCGAGGATCATGAAGAGGATGCGCCCTTCCAGCCGGGGCGACTGCTCCACCACCGCGATGTCCTTGAGGTCCTGGGCGATGCGGCTGAGGATGGCCTGGCCGATCTCGCGGTGGGTGATCTCGCGGCCGCGGAACATGACCGTGCAGCGGGCCTTGTTGCCCTCCTCGAGGAACTCGCGGATGGCCTTGGTCTTGAAGCCGTAGTCGTGCTCTTCCGTCTTGGGGCGGAACTTCACTTCCTTGAGCTTGACGACGGTCTGCTTCTTCTTGGCCTCGTTGGCCTTCTTCTTCGTCTCGTACTTGAACTTGCCGTAGTCCATGATCTTGCAGACCGGCGGCTTCGCCATCGGCGAGACCTCGACCAGGTCGAGGCCGAACTCAGCTGCTTTGGCGAGGGCCACTTCGAGGGGGAGGACTCCCAGCTGCTCTCCCTCGGGCCCGATGACGCGAAGCTCACGGGCTCGGATTCGGCGGTTCGTACGTGCGTCGCGGATGGCAGACTCCTTCGTTTACGTTGAGAAAAACGATTCCGGCGGGACCCCGGGGATTCAAGGGGCTCCGCCGGCTTGAACCTGTGTGATGTACGCAGATCCCCGCAAAGAACCTGAGCATGGTAGCCGCTGCCTGCGACGTGTCAAGGCCGGCGGGCAGCCATGCGCAGCGTCACCGCAAGACTGCAACAGCGGCGGTCAGAACGGCGCCGCGGCCTCGGCCGAAAGCTTGCCCAGGAACGCGTCGAGCGTCTGGAAGCCCAGGTCGGCTTCCTTTCCTTCCCCGTGCTTGCGGGGCGACACGCCCTTCCCTTCCACCTCCTTGTCGCCCACCACCAGCGTGTAGGGCACCTTCATCAGCTGGGCGTCGCGGATCTTGGCGCCCAGCTTCTCGGAGGTCTCGTCCAGCTCCGCGCGCAGCCCCTTCGCCTGCATCTGCGCGTACACCTCGCGCGCCCAGTCGAGGTGCCGGTCGGCCACGGTGATGATGCGCGCCTGCACCGGGGCGAGCCAGACCGGGAAGTTGCCGGCGTAGTGCTCGATGAGGATGGCGACGAAGCGCTCGAAGCTGCCGTAGATGGCGCGGTGGATGAGCACCGGCCGGTGCTCCTTGTTGTCCTCGCCGATGTAGCCGAGCTCGAAGCGCTCGGGCACCGCGTAGTCGAGCTGGATGGTGCCGAGCTGCCACTTGCGGCCGATGGAGTCGCTCACGTCGAAGTCGATCTTGGGGCCGTAGAAGGCGCCGTCGCCGGGCTTCAGCTCATAGGCCATGCCCGTCTTCTCCAGCGCCGCGCGCAAGGCGCTCTCGGCGCGGTCCCACAGCTCGTCGGTGCCGATGCGCTGCGGCGGCCGGGTCGCGAACTTGGCGGTGAAGGTCAGGCCGAAGGCGTCGTAGACCTTGCGGATCATCGCAGAGAGCCGGCCCACCTCGTCGGCGATCTGCGACTCCATCAGGTAGATGTGCGCGTCGTCCTGCTGGAACTGGCGCACGCGGGTCAGGCCGCTGAGCACGCCGGTGGCCTCGTTGCGGTGGAGCACGTCCTGGGTGTGGTAGCGCAGCGGCAGCTCGCGGTAGCTGCGCTTCCTCATCTCGTACATCAGGTGGTGCGAGGGGCAGTTCATCGGCTTGAGCGA
>DATDMU010000039.1:0-3441 GCA_036518615.1 Myxococcales bacterium | reverse complement strand
GGCGGCGCGGCGGAGGACGAGCCCACGTAGACGATGCGTCCGCCTTCCCATGCCACCGCGCCGTCCTCGATCAATCCGAGCGGCGCATCGCCCGCGGCAGCCTGCGGACCGATCATCGTGGCGACGCGCGCGTGTTCGATGACCTGCATCAGCCCGTCAGCCCCGGAATCTGCACTCCCCGCTCCCGCGCCACCCGGACCGCATCCTCGTAGCCGGCGTCGGCGTGCCGCAATATCCCCATCGCCGGATCGCTGGTGAGCACGCGCTCCAGGCGCCTGGCCGCGGCGGCCGTCCCGTCGGCGACGATCACCTGCCCCGCGTGCAGCGAATAGCCGATGCCCACGCCGCCGCCGTGGTGGAACGACACCCACGACGCGCCGTTCACGGCGTTGACCAACGCATTGAGGATGGGCCAGTCGGCCACCGCGTCGGAGCCGTCCTTCATCGCCTCCGTCTCGCGGTTGGGCGAGGCCACGCTGCCGCAGTCGAGGTGGTCGCGCCCGATCACGATGGGCGCCTTCACCCTGCCGCTCGCCACCAGGTCGTTGACGATGAGGCCCGCCCTGGCGCGCTCGCCGTAGCCGAGCCAGCAGATGCGCGCGGGCAGCCCCTGGAACTTCACCCGCTTCTCCGCCAGCGTGATCCAGCGGCGCAGGTGCGGCTTGTCGGGAAACGCCGCAAGGAGCGCGCGGTCGGTCTCGAGGATGTCCTGCGCCTCGCCGGAGAGCGCCACCCAGCGGAACGGTCCCTGCCCCTCGCAGAAGAGCGGGCGGATGTAGGCGGGCACGAAGCCCGGATAGGCGAAGGCATCCCGCGCGCCGCCCTCCTGCGCGAAGGCGCGCAGGTTGTTGCCGTAGTCGAAGACGTGGCTGCCGCGGCGGCGGAACTCGAGCATCGCCTCGACGTGGCGCGCCATGCTGGCGAGGCTCCGCTTCTGGTATCCGGCGGGATCGCTCGCGCGGAGCGCCGCGGCCTCGTCGAGCGAAAGTCCGGCGGGAATGTAGCCGTTGAGCGGATCGTGCGCGGAGGTCTGGTCGGTGACCAGGTCGGGGCGGAGGCCGCGCTTCACCAGCTCCGGCAGCACCTCGGCGGCGTTTCCCACCACCGCCACGCTGCGGCCCTCGCCGCGCTCGAGGGAGAGCGACACCTCGCGCAGGGCGTCGTCCAGCGAGGGGGCGAGCACGTCGAGATATCCCTGCTCGAGGCGCCGCGCCGCGCGGGCAGGATCCACCTCGACGCCGAGAAAGGTGGCGCCGCACATCGACGCCGCCAGCGGCTGCGCGCCGCCCATGCCGCCGAGCCCGGCGCTGAGCACCAGCCGGCCGGAGAGGTCGTCGGACCCGAAGTGCTGCCGCCCCGCGGACGCGAACGTCTCGTAGGTGCCCTGCAGGATCCCCTGGGTGCCGATGTAGATCCACGACCCCGCGGTCATCTGCCCGAACATCATCAGCCCGGCCTTCTCCAGCTCGCGGAACTTCTCCCAGGTGGCCCACTTGCCGACCAGGTTGCTGTTGGCGATGAGCACCCGCGGCGCGTCCGGGTGCGTCCGCAGCACGCCCACCGGCTTGCCGCTCTGGACCAGCAGCGTCTCTTCGTCTCCGAGATTCCGGAGGGTCTCGCAGATTCGGTGGAAGCTGGGCCAGTCGCGGGCGGCCTTGCCGCTGCCGCCGTAGACCACGAGGTCCTGCGGCTTCTCCGCGACCTCGGGATCCAGGTTGTTCTGCAGCATGCGGAAGGCGGCTTCCTGCACCCATCCCTTGCAGGAAAGGGCGCTGCCGCGGGGCGCGCGAATGACCGGGGCCATGCGCGCTTCTATGTCACAGTTGATATGCTCCGGGGATGGAAGAGTGGCGCCAGAACCTGATCGAGGACGACGAGGAGAAGCTGCTCTCGCTGCTCCGCTCGGCGCGCCGCGTCGCGGTGCTGGGCATCAAGACGGAGGCGGCGCGCGGGCGGCCCGCCTTCTACGTGCCCGAGGCGCTGCAGCAGATGGGACTCGAGATCGTGCCGGTGCCCGTCTACTACCCGGACGCAACCGAAATCCTCGGGCAGAAGGTCTACCGCAGGCTCGCCGAGGTGCCCGGTCCGGTGGACGTGGTGGACGTGTTCCGCCGCTCGGGCGACGTGGCCGCCCACCTTCCCGACATCCTCGCGAAGAAGCCGCGCTCGGTGTGGCTGCAGAGCGGCATCCGGGACGACCGCACGGCGGAGGAGTTGGCGCGCGCTGGCATCCTCGTGGTGCAGGACCGCTGCCTGATGGTGGATTACCGCTCCGTGGCGCGCAGCGCGAGGAGGTAGCGCTCGTCGGTTCCGCAGCAGCCGCCGCGCAGCCGCGCCTGCGGCAACCGGCGCGCCCAGTCTTCCGGCCCGAGTCCTTCGGCGGCGAGCTTGACGACGTCCGCGCCGCTGGCGTCCGCCGGCCAGGGCGAGCAGTTGTAGCCGGCGGCGGCGGCGCCCGCGTCGCGCAGGCGATTGAGCGGCGCGCTCTGCATCGCGACGGTCACGACGACGGGCAGCCTGGTCTCGCGCAGCGCGACCTGCAGCGCCGCGAGCGCCTGGGGCAGGCTGGTTGCGGCCTCCAGCCAGATGCAGTCGGCCGAGCCGAGCTGCGCGACCTGCGCCTGCAGATTCTCCAGACCCGCCCAGAGTGAGCCGCCCACGTGGCGCGCGCCGCTCTCGCGGGCGAGCTTCACCGCGGCGGCGGCCTCCTCCGCCGAGGCGCCGGCGAAGGTGTTGGTGAGGACCACCTCCGCGCCGGCGGCGACGTGGCGCAGGTGGACGGCGCGCACCCGGTCGGGATGGGACAGGTTCCACGCCGGAGCGCGGCCGGAGAGACCTTGCGACATCAGCGCGGTGCCCATGGCCGCATCGAGCAGAAGCGAGCCGCTTTGCAGCGCCTCACGCAAGGTCCACCTGCTCGCCGGGCCGAGGCGCGTCCACCCGCAAGCCCCTCGCCGAAAGCCGCGCCCGCTGCGCCTCCAGCGCGGCCGGCTCGCCGTGCACCAGGAACACGCGCCCGGGAGGCGGGCCTTTCGCGAGCCAGCGCTCCTCCTCCTGCCAGTCGGCGTGCGCCGAGAAACCGGACATCTGCAGCACCTTCGCGCGCACCGGCACGACCACGCCGCGCAGCTTCAGTTCGGTGGCGCCTTCGAGGAGCCTGCGGCCGCGCGTCTGCTCTGCCTGGAACCCGACCAGCAGCACCGTGGTGGATGCCTCGGGGAGACGGCGTTCGAGGTGGGCGAGGATGCGGCCGCCGGTGACCATGCCGCTCGCCGCGATGACCGCGAAGAAGCCGGACTTGTCCAGAAGTCGCGCCGAATCGGCGGCGCCGCGGACGAACTGCAGCCGCGCCGGGGAGAGCGGCCGCACGCGCTCCGCGAGCAGGCGGCGAACTTCGGCGGACTGCTCGTCGGGGTACTTGAGGTAGAGCGGCGTGGCGTC
>DATDMU010000038.1:0-26296 GCA_036518615.1 Myxococcales bacterium | reverse complement strand
GAATAGGCGGTGGTGTGGAAGCCGGCGGCCGCCGTGGAGACGACGTAGGTGTGGTCGCCGTCGCTCGACGCGAACGAGGTGCCGTCGTTCACGCACGCCCACATCGCGCCGGCGCAGGAGCTGCCGTTGTCGGAAGCCCAGGTCACGCCGGTGGCATTGATTCCGGTGGTGGGGGAGAGCGAGCTGGTCAGTCCCTGCGAGATCACTGCGTTCGTCGCAGGCGAGCCGCTTCCGCAGGCAGCCGCCGCCAGGACCAGGGCAATTCGCATCGATTTCATGGCGTCACCTCACCGCGCCGTCGCCGGCGTCAGCCGGCCTTCACGCGCCGGTTCGCCCGAAGGGACGGGCGCGGTGAATCTGGGGATCTGCGGCCGGAGCGTCACGCGCCGGGCGGACGCCGGCTCGCAGCGTATCCTGCTGCAATCGTCGGCTGATTGCCGGGCCGCTCCCGCTTCAATCACGGCCAATACCGGTCAAACCCTCGGCAAACGCGGAAATCAGCGCGAAGGCACCAGCTCGAGGTCGAAATGCACCGTGGCCGTCTCGCCCACCGAGCTGGTGACGAAGAGCACCTGCGCGCTCTTCACCACCACGCCGAACTCCGACAACCGGATCTCCGACGTCCCGCGGAGCCGCACCGCGCCCGGCGTCTTCGCGTCGCGGGAGGCCTGGAGCGAAAGCCGCGCCGGGCGGGTGACGCCGTGGATGGTCCAGAGGGCGTCCACGGAGACGGGACTGTCCTTGCCCACCGACATGCTCGTGACCGGAGCCGCCTGCGCCCCTCGAATCCGGAGGACGATCTCGGGATACGCCACGGCGCCTGCTGGAAGGCGATCGTCCTTGCAGACGTGCTCGCGGGGATATTGCGACCGCGAGTAGTCGATGCCGAGCGCCTCCCGCATGTGGCAGTCGCGCTCCTGGCTGTCGCTCACGATGGCGTCGATGGGCACCCGCAGCGTTCCCGTGACTCCCTGCGGGCTGTCGGGGTCCATGCGCAGCTCCCCGGCCACCCGCACGACGCGGTCGCCATGGGTGCCGAAGGTGTAGGAGAGCGAGGTGGTGATGCCGGGGCCCTCCTTGCCCTGGGCGATGCGGTAGGTCTGCACGTCCGCGCGGGCCGCGAGGCCACAGAGCGCCACCAGGACGAAGAGCGGGACTTGACGCATGGGCGCGCGGGTGTAACCGTCCATCCCTTCTGGCGCAACGAGCGGGCCGGATCGACCGCGCCGCGCCGGATGAAACGAAATCGGCGTCCGCGCATCCAATGTGCGAACGCCGTGTGCCGTGGAGGAACCATGCGACTCGCCTGCCTGCTCGTGCCGCTCGCCCTCGTCGCCTGCGGCGGTTCCGGTGGCGGCAGCAACCAGGCGCCTGCCGAGATCGACCTGACCGCGACCGGCGCCACCGCCGGCGGGAACCCCACCGTCAACATCACCATCCCCAGCGGCGGCCAGCTCCACTTCCTCAACAAGGACACCAAGCCACACCAGATCACGTCGCCGGAGTGCGCCGAGATCAACACGCCGCAGCTTGCGCCGAACCAGGACTCGCCGATGATCACGGTGACGGGCGGACCCAAGGCCTGCACCTTCAAGGACAGCCTGAACCCCAACAACACCGCGTACAGCGGCAACATCACCGTGAGCGCGCCCGGCACTCCGGGCGGCGGGTACTAGAAGACGTCGAACAGGTACGCGAGGCGGAAGTTCGGGTGGACGAGCCGCCCGGGATAGGCGTCCAGCTCAGCGACCCCCAGCCAGTGCTTGCCGAAGACCAGCCGCACGCCCGCCTGCAGGGCGGCGGCGGTGTCGTCGCTGGTCAGCGTGACGCCGTCGCTGGTCACGCGGAAGTTGCCATGCGTCCGGGAGACGCCCGCGCCGCCGTAGGGAGTCACCTCCAGCGCGCCGAATTCGAGCGCATAGCCGGCCGAGACCTCCGCTCCATACTCGGTGACGCGCAGCCTGTCGCGCAGGACCGGGTCGGTCACCGGGCTCTCCGACTGCGCGTAGAGGAGGTGGGCGCGGATGCCCGCGGTGAAGGGACCCGGCACGTACGCGATTCCGGCCTCGCCGCCGACGTAGTGCAGGCTCACGCTGCGCACTTCGACGGGCGGCACGTAGGACGCCCCCACGAACGCGCGGAACGACTCCGGCGCCGGCAGCCCCAGGGTCACCCGCGGCCGGGGAAACACCGCCGTCCGATCCGACGCGGTGATCTGCCTCTTGAATCCCTGCACGCCCGGGGTTCCCGTCGAGCCGTCGATGGGCGGAACGCCGATGACCTCCAACCCCACGCCGAGCTGCCCCGCGCGATACGTGCCGGGCGCGTCCACCGGCGGCAGATCGAGCAGCAGCGCGTGGATGTCGATGAGCCGCTGCTCCTGGCCGAGCAGCGTCTGGCCGCGAACGGAGCCGGCGGCGAGCGCGAGGAGCGCGAGGAGCGCGCGCTTCATCGCCGGGAAGCCTGCGCGAGGCCGGTGAGGAACTGGCCCTTGGTGTCGAAGCCGGCGTAGTACATCTTCCAGAGATCGCCGTCGAGGAACACCGAGGGCGTGGTCAGCCCGCCGGAATCGAACTGGGGGGCCACGCCCTTCCCCACCGCCGCGCCGTTCGGGCCGCCGCCGTTCATCTTGATCCAGGTGATCCCGTCGTTGGACTCCGCGTATCCGATGGTGCCGCCGCTCGGCCCTCCCAGGGGGCTCGGCGCCTCGCAGCCGCGGTACCACATGCGATAGAGGGTGTCGCTCTCCTTCACGACCGACGGCTGGTACGCGCAGGCGGCGTCGAACTGGCCCGCGCTGCCCAGGTCGAGGACGGCGGGCGTCCGCGAAAGCTTGCCCGGCTTCTTCGTCCAGGTGCGCCCGTCGGTCGATATGGCCAGCGCCACCCGCCAGGTATTGGTCGCGTCATTGGCGGAATAATACATTTTATAGTCGTTGGTATCCTTGATCACCCAGACGTAGCCCACCTGCTGCGCGTCGAAGGAGCCCGTCGGCCCGAGCGCAAGGACGCTGCCGCCCTCGCCGGGGCCGTCGTTCTTCTTCGTCCAGTTGAGGCCGTCCGGCGATTCTGCATAGCCGATGCGCCGGTCGTTGGCGAGCGGGCTCTGGCCCGCGGGGGCATGGCAGTCGTTGAACGGCTTGGTGCTGCCGTTGTACCACATGCGATAGAGGCTGCCGTCCTTGAGGACGAACGGACGGTACGTGAGATACGAGTCGAAGGTGGTGCCGTTGTCGACGATGGAGCCGCCCGTCTTCGAACCCTTGACGCGGGTCCAGTGCAGGCCGTCGTCGGAGGTCGCAAGCCCGATGCGCCAATGCGAATTGTTGATTCCGGGGCAATCGCCCACGTCGGCGCCGCCGTAGTAGAGCCGGTAGGTGGCGCCGTCCTTGAATGCGCTGATGGTGAAGTTGCCCACCTCGTCGAAGGTGCCGGGGCTGTCGAGGCCGAGCACGGAGCCGTTGGGCCCGGGCCCTGCGACCTTCTCCCACGCGAGCGGCGCGATGCTCGAGGGCTGCGAGGAACACCCGTGCTGCCACGCCAGCGCGGCAGCGGCCAGGGCCAGACCTGCCCGGCGAGCAAACCCCCCAAACCGCAACGACGCGTTGCCTCTGGTCATGGCCAATGGACGTAGCGCGCATCGCTTCTTTGCGCCAGCCCAAACTCCTCGGACAAAGGTCAGCGCATCGCGAGCCAGGCGTTGCGGCGGATGGATTCGTCGCGCTCGTCCTCTTCCAGCGCGGCCGCGATCTCGCGCAGGTCGCGCCGGATCTGCGGGAGCACCGCGTGGTCGAGGGCATTGACGCGGCGCAGGGTCTTGAGCGTGGCCCTTCGCAGCGCCTTCGCCGCGGCATCCTCCGCCGCCAGCGCCACCAATGCCGTGAGCGCGGCGCCGGCGGCTTCCGCCGCGGTGTCCAGCGAGGCCGCGGTTCCGCCCGTCCCGTACAAGGCGCGGAACGGCCGCGCCGAAGCGCGCAGCGCAGGGACGCGCACGCCGGTGATCCGGGTCCACGACCACTCGATCTCGGGCGCTTTGGGTTGAGCGAGCGCTGCCGCGGTCATCGCGCCGCGGCCCACCTCGATGCGCGCCTCGCGTGCGGCCTTCACCGCTTCGAGGAGCCGCGACTCCGCCACCATGCTGGCGCGCTCGCGCAGCTCGCGCCTTCGCGCCCATTCCCGGCGGAGCAGCTCCAGCTTCTGCTCCAGCACGTCGCGCCCGCGCTCCGCGGCATCGCGCGCCCTGCGCAGCTCCGGCAGGCGAGAGCGGACGGCGGGACCGCTCATGGCTTGCGCACCACCCTGGAGAGGAGCTCCTTGGGAATGCGCCGCAGCTCGGCCTCGGGCAAGAGCGCGAAGAGCTTCCAGGCGATGTCCAGCGTCTCGCCGATGCTGCGCGCCTGGTCGGGGCCCTGCGCCACCAGCCGCTCCTCGAAGGCGCGGCCGAAGTCGAGGTAGCCGCGCTCGAGCTGGGGCAGCTCGTCGAGGCCGATGATGGCCTCCAGCGCCCGCGCCCGCACCGCCCGCGCCATGGCCGCGTAGAGCTGCCGCGACACCGGCGCGTGGTCCTCGCGGGTGCGGCCCTTGCCGATGCCGTCGTCCATGAGGCGCGAGAGCGAAGGCAGCACGGCGATGGGCGGGTAGATGCCCCGCCGGTGCAGCTCACGATCGAGCACGATCTGCCCCTCGGTGACGTAGCCGGTCAGGTCGGGGATGGGATGGGTCAGGTCGCCGGAAGGAACGCTCACCACCGGCAGCTGCGTGATCGATCCCGGCCGCTCGCGGATGCGCCCCGCGCGCTCGAAGAGCGAGGCGAGGTCGGTGTAGAGGTAGCCGGGATAGCCCTTGCGGCTGGGCGCCTCGCCGCGCGCGGAGCAGACCTCGCGCAGCGCCTCGCCGTAGGCGGTCACGTCGTGGAGGATGACGAGGACGTGCATGCCCAGATCCCAGGCCAGGAACTCAGCCGCGGTGAGCGCGCAGCGGGGCAGGACCAGCCGCTCCGCGGCCGGATCGTCGGCGAGGCTCAAGAAGGCCACCGTGCGCTGCAGCGCGCCGGCGCTGGCGAAGTCCGCCACGTACTCCGCCGCCACCGCCCGCGGCAGCCCCATGGCGGCGAAGACCACGGCGAACGACTCCACCCCCGGCGCATGCGCCTGGCGGACGATCTGCCGCACCAGCGCGTCGTGGGGCAGGCCCGCCTCGGTGAAGATGGGCAGCTTCTGCCCCAGCACCAGCGTGTTGAGCGCGTCGATGGCGGAGATGCCCGTCTCCAGGAACTCCATCGGCACCTCGCGGCGCACCGGATTGATGGCCGCGCCGGAGATGGAGCGCACGTCTTCCACCGCCGGGAGCGGCAGCCCGTCGCGCGGCCGCCCCAGCGCGTCGAGCACGCGGCCCAGCATCTCGCGGCCCACGCCGATCTGCAGCGGCGAGCCGCGGAAGCGCATGCTCGACTTCGGCAGCGAGAGGCCCGCGGTGGGGCCGAAGATCTCCACCACCGCCGCGTCCCGCGAGACCGAAAGCACGCGCCCCACGCGGGAGGCGCCGTCTCCCCCGGTCAGCTCCACCTCTTCGTGCACCGAGACGCCGGGGATGCCGGGGACGAAGGCGAGCGGTCCCCGCAGCGCATCCAGCCCCTGGATCTCGATGCCCGGCATTGGCTACTCCCCCGTCGCGAGATCGATCTCGCGCTCCAGCGCGGCAATCTCCTCCACCGTGGCCGCGGCCCGCGCCTGGCGCAGCTTTGCGGCGACGGGCAGCGAAAGGAGCGCCGCCTCGGTCTTGCCGCGCTCGATGGCGGAGAGCCCGCGGTCGCGGAAGTGGAGCACCGCGCGCAAGAGCGCAAACTGCCGGGGCGGCTCGTCGCGCGCCTCGCGAGCGTCGAACGCGCTCTGTTGCAGGAAGGCCTCCTCCAGCACTCCCGCCACGCCGAGGAGGAAGCGCTGCCGCTCCGGCAGGCTGTCGGCGCCGAGCAGCCGCGCGGTGGCCTCCAGCTGCGCCGCCTCGCCCAGCAGCGCGAGCGCCTCCTTGCGCAGGCGGCCCCAGCCGTGGCCGCCGTGTTCCTCCCACCACACCTCCAGCGGCTCGGGGACGTCGCCCCACGAGGCCTGCACACCCACCGCGGGATAGGACCGCGCCGCCGCCAGGTCCTTGTCCAGCGTCCAGAAGGTCCGCGTGAAGGCCTGGGTGTGGCGCGTCACCGGCTCGGTGAGATCGCCGCCCGCGGGCGAGATGGCGGAGATGAGCGTCACCGATCCCTCGCGCCCCTCCAGCGTCTGCGCCCTGCCCGCGCGCTCGTAGAAGGCGGCGAGGCGGCTGGGCAGATCGGGCGGGTAGCCCTCCTCGGCGGGCATCTGCCCCAGCCTGCCGGAGATCTCGCGCAGCGCCTCGGCCCAGCGCGAGGTGGAGTCGGCGAGCACCGCCACGCGGTAGCCCATGTCGCGGTAGTACTCGGCGATGGTGACGGCGGTGAAGATGGACGACTCGCGCGCGGCCACCGGCATGTTCGAGGTGTTGGCGACGATGATGGTGCGCTCGGAGAGCGGCCGGCCGGTGCGCGGATCGGTCAGGCGCGGCAGGTCGCGGAGCATGTGGGTGATCTCGTTGCCCCGCTCGCCGCAGGCCACGTAGACGATCACGTCGGCGTCGGCCCACTTGCAGAGCTGGTGCTGCAACACCGTCTTGCCGGTGCCGAATCCTCCCGGCAGCCCGGCGGAGCCGCCCAGGGGCAGCGGGAAGAGCGTGTCCAGCACGCGCTGGCCGGTGATCATCGGAAGGGACGGCGGCAGCCACGCGCGCACGGGCCGCCGCGCGCGCACGCGCCAGGAGTGGAAGAGGCGCAATTCGCGGCCACCGACGCGGGCGACCACGTCGTCCACGCGCGCGGCGCTCTCCTTCGTGATCCAGGCGACCTCGCCGGAGATGGAAGGAGGCACGAGCACCCGATGCTGCAGCGACGCGGTCTCGGGAACCGTGCCGATGGCCGTTCCGCGGTCGACCCACTGCCCCACCTGGACCAGCGGCTGGAAGGGCCAGAGCCGGTCGCGATCGAGCGCGGGGGAAACGGCGCCTCGCCGGAGGAAGTCGCCCTGCGCAGCGGCGAGCCTGTCGAGGGGCCGCTGGACGCCGTCGAACACCTGGCCGAGGAGCCCGGGGCCCAGCTCCACCAGGAGCGGCTCGCCCGCCGCCTCGAAGGGATCGCCCGCGGCGAGGCCGTCGGTCTCCTCGTAGATCTGCGCCGTGGCCACGCCCCCGCGGAGCGCGATGACCTCGCCGAGCAGCCTCTCGGCGCCCACGCGCACCACCTCTCCCAGCGCCACGGCGCCCCTGCAATCCGCCTCGACCACCGCGCCGGAGACGCGGGTGATGCTGCCGAGGGAGGTCATGGCCCGTACATCCGCGCCAGCGCGGCGCGCCACTGCGGCTCGAGGCGCCGCTCGCGCTCGTCGAAGGAGTTGTCCACGGTGAGGTTTCCGCAGCGCGCGATGCATCCGCCGCGGATGGGCGATGCAGGTCCCGCGGCGGCGCCGGCGAGGATGCCCGGGTCGAGCAGGTCCGCATCGGCCGCGCAGACCGAGACCACCCGCTCGCCCGGCGGAAGCCGCTCCAGCGCCTCGCGGACCAGCGCCGAAAGCACGGCGCGGCGCTCCGCCCTCGGCTCGGGATCCTCGAGGAGCTTGCGGCCTTCGGCGACGACCTTGCGCATCCAGGCCTCGCGCAGGTCGAGGGAAGCCCGCCGGTCCTCGCCCTGCGCGCGGGCAAGCCGGTCCCTGCGCTCGCGCGCCGCCGCCGCCAGCCGCACCTCGCGGTCCGCCGCCACGCCGGGCACCGCCGGCTCTTCGCCAGCGATGCGCGCTGCCGCCGCCGCGGCGTCCCGCTCGATGCGATCCACCTCGAAGGTGGCATCGTCCCTCATCATCGCCAGGACGGCGGCGGCGCTGCCCTGCGGCTTCATGCGTCGCCTCCCGGCAGCACCAGCACGGTGGGCGGTCCCTCGGGGCGCTCGAGGCGGGCCAGCGCCGCCGGCGCGAGCCGCTGCAGCTTCGCGCAGACCAGCACCAGCGCCACGTCCTCGCGCTCGCGCAGCGCGGCGGCGGCTTTCTCCACCTCCAGCGCCGTCTCGCAGGCGTACCCCTCCACGCCGGCCAGCGCGAAGGCGCGCACCTCCTCGTCGCAGCCGAGGACCAGCGCGATCATCCCAGCCTCCCCAGGATCATGATGGCGATGATCAGGCCGTAAATGGCGATTCCTTCGGCGAGCCCCACGAACACCAGCGCCCTGCCGGCCAGCTCGGGCTTCTCCGCCACCGCCCCCATGGCGGCGCCGCCCACCACCGCGACCGCAATGGCCGCGCCGATGGCGGAGAGCCCGGTTGCCAATGCCGCCGAGATGAAGCCCCAGCGCACCACCTCCGGCGCCACCGCCGTGCCGGCAGCGGCGGTGGCCGCGAGTCCGGTGCGGGCGAAGATCAACAGGGCCGCTAGGGGAACGGCGGCAAGCGCCAGGGCGAGGACGACGAATCGACGGAGCGCGCTCACGACGCGCCTCCCTTCTCTGCGCCACGGAGCATGAGCGGCCGGAATGGCTCTCCGCCGCCGTGGAAGAACTTGGTGAAGAACTCGTAGTACTCGAGGCGCAGCACCTGCACCGAGACGGTGAGCCCTTCGAGGAGGATGACGGCGGCGTTGCCGAGGACCAGGGCCAGGACGGACAGCGCTCCGCCGAAGCGCATCTCCGCCAGCGAGTCGACGATGGCGAAGAGCGCCACCGAGATGCCGGCGTGCACCGCCGCGAAGGCCGCGATGCGCACGAAGGAGACGGTGTTGGTGAAGAAGGAGAAGAGCGTGTCCACCAGCTCGATGCTCGACTCCAGCGCCGAGATCCACGAGGAGGGCGATGCTGCGCGCGGCTCGCGCCGGGGGAGCCGCCGCACGACCAGCGGCCGCAGGAGGAGCAGCGCCGCGGCTGCGGCGCAGAGCGCTCCCACCGCCCACATCGCCACCGCGTGCGTATGGGGCAGGAACCAGCGCACGAGCAGGACCATCAGCACCCAGTAGAGGAACGCGCCGAAGAGGCCGTGGGGGCCGAAGAGCGCTCCGGTGCGCTTGCCGGCGCGCCACTGGTTGATGACGTTGAGGACGAGGCCCAGGCTGACAAGGATGCCCCCCAGCGTCACCGCCACCGCCATGAACCTGGGCAGGTCGTGGATGGGCCGGAGCCAGAGCGCGGGCAGCAGGTGCTCGAATCCGAAGATGCTCCCGTAGAGGAGCCCGAAGACCATCGACGCGGCGCCCGCCTCCATGAGGAGGATGCCGTAGTCGAGGAAGCGGGGGACGAAGCGGAAGAGGCAGAAGCCCCCGGCGAAGAGCACCAGGCCGTGGCCGACGTCGCCGAACATCATCCCGAACATGAGCAGGAAGCTCACGGCGAAGAAGGCGGTGGGCTCGATCTCCTCGTAGGAGGGCGTGCCGTAGAGCCGCACCAGGTTCTGGAACGGCCTCAGCAATACCGGGTTGCGGTGGAGGATGGGCACGCGCAGGGCGCCGCTCGCCGCCTCGGGCATGTCCTCGGGCCGGTCCAGATCGATGACCGCGCGTCCCTCGGTGGCCTCGCGCAGCGCCGCGCGGAGCTGTTCGGCAGAATGCGCCGGCACCCAGCCGGAGAGCACGGTGAAGCGGCCCGACGAAGCGAAGAGGGCCTGCGCCTCCAGGAGCAGCACCCCGGTCTCGGCGCGCGCCAGGAGCTTGCCCAGGACCGGAACCGCGCGCTCCTTGTGCGCGTCCAGCTCGGCGCGGGCGCTCTCCTCGGCGGCGGCGGCGCGCTCGAGCTCTGCGGGGTCGGGCGGATCCGCCGGCGCCACCGGCTCGCAGCCCGCGGCGCGCAGGGCGGAGTCGATGCGCTCGGCCATGCTCGAAGGTCCGGCCACCGCGAAGGTCCACTCCTCTCCGCCGTGCGCCAGCGGCAGCACCGCGAACGAAGAGGGACCGAGAAGCTGCGCGATGGTCGAGGCCTCCTCCTCGGTGCCGCGCGCGAGGCGGAGCGCGAGGAAGCGAGCCGGCCGCACCCGCGCCGGGTCCACCCCCGTGGCGCGGACCAGCGCGCTGCGCGCCTCTGCCTGCAAGAGCGTGGCGCGCAGCTCCCGCGCGGCGATGAGCGATCTCCAGCTCGCATCGATCTGCGTCTCCAGCGGGCGCAGCTCGGCCTCCAGCCGGTCGCGCTCCCGGGCGAAGTCGGTCTCGCCCGCGTTGGCCAGGGCGCCGAGCGGCCCGGGAAGGTCCGCGCCGAGCCTGCCGGCGAGGCTGCGGATGCGCACTGCCAGGTCGCGGTAGCCGGCCAGAAGCTCGCTCACGTCGACTGCCTGCGGCCCTCCCTGCGCCTTGCCGTGGGCCAGATCGATGAGGTGCAGGAGCCCCTGCCGGGCCACGCAGCGGGTGACCGCCGCCGCGTCGCGGTTCGGGACCAGCACCCGCAGGTGCATCATGGGGACTGCGTGCAGCATCAGGATCCACCTGCGTTGAAGCGCGCCTCGACGGCCGAGATGACCGAGCGCATCTCCTCGCGGCGCAGCAGCAGCAGCGCCGCAGCGGAGGCCGGCCGGAAAGGGGTGACGACGAAGGTGCGCAGGCAGGCCGTGCGCTGCGCGTCGCGCATGGAGGCCATCAGCTCCGCGGGGGTGGTCGCCTTCGGCCAGCGCCGCCGCAGCGCCTCCGGGATCTGGCCGCGGGCCACGGCCTGGAGCACGTCCGGCTTCCATTCGCGGCGCAAGAGGACCGTCGCCGCGGCGGCGTCTTCGGAGCGCAACCCGCGCGCGCCGCTGCGGCAGAGCGCGTCGAGATCGCGGATGCGGACCTCCGCCTCCGCGAGCCGCCGCGCGTCTGGCGCGCTGGCTGCGCCGGCGGCGAGCAGCTCCAGCGAGGCCATCGAGTCCAGCGCCATCTCGAAGCCGGCGGGGTCCGCCTCGTGCGCGCGCAGCGCCCTGCGGGCACCCTCGCCGTACGGCTGGTCGGGCAGCGCGTCGAGGGCGGCACGGAGCGAGGCGCCGCCTGCGAATGCCTCGGGCGCGAGCCGGGCGACCGCGCCGAGCGGCCGCCAGAGCGGCACCCACTGGCCGGCCTCGAGCCCGCGCCGGAGCGCGCGGCACGCGAGCTTCAGGTTCTCGATCTCCTCGAGGCCGGCGATGGCGCGCAAGAGCGCGGGGCGCGGCCAGCTCGCGATCAGGGCCGCCGCGTCGGCGGCGAAGCGCGAAAGGCAGGCGCTGCGCGCGCCGTCGGGATCGGCGGCGTCGATGCTCGCCGCCCGCAGCGCGCTGACCAGCTCGCGGCGGGTGGTCGCGGCGCCGAGCGAATCGAGCTGCTCCTGGCGCAGCAGCGTGGAGCGCCGCGCCCGGGTGCGGGCGTACGCATAGGCATCCGCGGCCCTCATGGCGCGCTCCCGCGGATGATCGCGGCCCACGCCCTGGCCGCTGCAGGCACCAGGGCGGAAGATTCCCGCTCCTTGACGCGGAGCCACTCCGCGTGCTTGCGCGCGCGCTCCGCGATCTCCGCGTCGGTGCGCGCAGCCATCTCGCGCAGCTCGTCTTCCAGGGCCGCCGCGGCAGATCGGTCGCGCGCCGCCGCCCGCTCGGCGCGCAGGCGCTTCGCCTCCTCGACCCGCGAGCGCGCGGCGCGCTCCGCCGCGGAGATGCGGGCGCGCAGCTCCTCGTCCGCTGCGACCAGCTCCTCGAGGGTCGCGTCCATCGACGCGGATTTACTGCAAGAGGAGGGCCGTGCTGGAAACGTCCGGATGCTGCGGAAGGAGCGCCGCGGAGGGCGGCAATCGTTGCGCGCGCGACCGCTCCAGCGCGCGTTCGAGCGCCGCATCCAGCCGGTAGACGTCGGGGAAGAAATGGACGCTCCCGTCCTCGCGCGCGACCGCGGTGGAGTAGAAGATCAACACCGGCACGGGACGCTCCAGCTCGACGCGGACCGTCGCCTCGCCCTCCATCGCCCGGGTCACCTGCTCGTCCGTCCAGCCGAGCAGGCGCGCCGCCAGCGCTCCGGCCTTCTCCACGCGGATGCAGCCGTGGCTCAGGTCCCTGCGCGAACGCGCAAAGAGCGCGGGCGCCGGCGTTCCGTGCAGGTACACGCCGAACCGGTTGGGCAGCTCGAACTTCACCAGCCCGAGCGCGTTGCGCGGGCCGGGGCGCTGGCGCAGGCGCAGCTCCTCCTTGCGCAACCGCTCGGGCACGCCTTCGCCGCGGACCGCGATGCCCCGCGCATCCACCGCCTCGAAGCCCTGCGCTTCCAGCTTCGCCGGGTCGCTCTCCAGCTCCGCGATCAGCTCGTCCCGCTCGATGGAGCGGGGCACGTTCCAGAACGGCCGGAACAGCACCGACCGGATGGCGCTCGCGAACACGGGCGTCTTGTGGCGGAAGGCGCGTCCGACCACCACGTTCATCTCCAGCGTCTCCGCGGGTCCGCGCATGCGCAGCCGGTATTCGGGGATGTTCACCACGATGGGAGGGGCGGGGAAGCTGCGGGGCAGCCAGCGCAGCCGCTCGATGGCAAGCTCGAGCTGGATCGCCCGGCGCGCGAAGGGCACGTTCAGCGCCTCGACGGTGCGGCGCCCGATGCGCGCGTCGGCAACCAGGCCGTGCCTCTGCTGGAAGCGCCGGACCGCGTCGGCCAGGGCGCCGTCGTATTCGTCGCCGTCCCCGGTCCGCGCACCGCGCAGATCGCCGGCCAGGGCGAGAAGCCGGGCCACCCGCGGCACCCCGCTCCACCTCTCGCCGGGCTCGACGATGCGGCGGACGCCCGGAACCCCGCCGCCGGGGTCGATGCGCGCGAGCGAGAGGTAGCGCCTGTAGGCCTCGAGCATGCGCGAATACGGCGGGAAGGGCTTGTCCGCCTCGCGCAGCGCTTCCGCCACGTCGTCCGCGCTGGCGAGGCGCTCCACGAACGCGCGCACGTCGCCCGCCGCGGGCTTCTCCAGCCGGGCGCCGGCGAGATGCGGATGCACCCTTCCCGTCTTGCGGTCGGCGACGTATCGCCGGGCTGCGGCGGTCAGCGCCTTGTCGAAGGCGCGCTGGCCGCTGCGCGAGCCCAGGCGGCCCAGCCGCTCCTCCCAGAGGCCCGCGTCGTAGTCGTCCGGGTCCAGCGCATCGAGCGCGGCCGCCTCGAGAATCTGCACCAGCGCCAGCGCCTGCGGCGTGGGCCTGCCGTCGCGGATCCAGCGGAGATCCGGCTGCACGGCCAGCAGTGCGAACAGCGCTGCGCAAAGGGTGCTCGCCGCCGCCGTCACGCCCGCGCTTTCCACGATCCGGGAACGCCCCGGGCGCGCAGCCGCCGGTGACGGATGGGCTTGTGCTCCTCTGCCGGGGCGATGGCGAGGCGCTGGCGCACCACGGTCCCGGCGCCCGGCCTGCGGATCTCGTGACGGGGATCGACGAGGCCGGTGCCCAGCTCCCGCGCCTTCGCGGCGAGCGTCGCGGCGGTCTCGCCCGGCTCGCGCCCGTTGCACGCCGCCTCGAGGCAGGTGCCCTCTTCCAGCCGCACCAGCCGCACGCCGCGGCACTCCTCGCGCTGCGCGGCGTGGAAGGTTCCCCGCACCGCGATCACCTCGCCGGCGCGGACGGTCTCAGGCACCTTGAGCAGGAGCTGCCAGAGCGGCGTGGACCAGACGAGCAGCTCCGGCAAGGGCAACGCGAAATTGCGGCCGGCGGCAGCGTGCCGCGAGCGGACCGCCTCGCCCACGCGCAGGAGCGCTTCCATGGCCTTCCCGAACGCCGCGCCTTCGGGCAGGCCCTTCCCCTCGATGGCGAGGAAATGCGCAGGAGGAACTTGCACGAGCCGGATGCCGGAGGTGGAGGGCACGATTCAGGCCGCCTTTCCGTCGAGATCCGGCGCTCTCTGCGCGCCGGGAGGGATCACCAGGACCGGGCAGGGCGCGCAGGAGACCACCCTGGCCGCGACCGACCCGAGCGAATACTGGACGGCAGCGCGGGCGCGGGAGCCCAGGACAACCAGCCTGCAGCGCGAACGCTGCGCGTAGTCGACGATGATCTCCGCAGGGTCTCCGGCGAGGAGCTCGAGCCGCACCGGCTCGCCGCGCTCGCCGGCGGCAAAGGCGACCCAGTCGCGGTGCTCGGGCGTGGAGATCGGCATCGCCGGGCCAAAGGGCCACTCGGGGACGACATGGATCAAGAGCAGCTCCGCGCCCAGCTCCGCCGCGAGCAGCGCGGCCATGCGCAGGGTGGGCTCCCGTTCGGGGCCCGCGTCCACGGCGCAGAGGATCAGATTGCGGTCCATGCGCCGTTTCCGTTTGCCCGCGGCGCAGTCCACAGCTCCGCGAGGCGGTGGGGCAGCGTGTGCCGCACGTTCTCGATCTGCCCTGCGGAGACGTGCTTCGCGACCACCGTGAAGACGGCGCGCGCCGCCGCCTCCGGGTCCAGCGCGCCCTCGGGAATCTCGCGCGCCACCTGCTCGAGGAAGCCGTGCAGGCTGCGCGAGCGCGGGCGCCGCGTCCCCGGATGCCAGCCCTCGAAGAAGAGCCCGCGGATGATCATCGGGAGCTGCGCGGCCAGGTGCGCGGCTTCCTGGACGGGCAGTTGATCGCGCAGCGCGTGCAGCGAGGCGCGCAGCGCCATGTACGCGCGCTCCTCGTCCCTGGTCTCCAGCTCGGCGCAGATCTGGTTGATCCATTTCTCGGCTTTGCCCAGCTCGAACACGCTCATGACTGCCTCCGTTCGATCCATGGGTCCCATTCCATCTCGACCGGTTCGGCGGGCGGCGCCGCTGCCTTCCGCGACTGCGCGAGCAGCGCGAGCACCTCCTCGTCGGTGACGGCGGCGAACTCCTGGTACCAGAACCCCACCGCGCCGAAGAGCTTGGGCGAGGAGAGGCAGACCACCTCGTCGCACTCCTCGCGCAGCTCGCGCAGCGTGTCCGGGGCGATCACCGGCGCCGCCACCACCATCCTGGCCGGCCGCCTCTGCCGCAGCGAGCGCAGCGCGGCGCGCACGCTCGCTCCCCGCGCGATCCCGTCGTCGATGACCACCACGGTCCTTCCCTCGACGTCGAGAGGCGGCCGCTCCCCCCTGAGCATCCTCGCCCGCCGCTCCAGCTCGACGGCCTCGCTCTCGGCCAGCGCGGAGAGGTCCTCGTGGGAGATGCCGAGGACGCCGGCGGCGGTGGGGTCGATGTACGACGCGCCGCCTTCCGCCAGAGCGCCGACCGCCAGCTCCGGTTCGCCGGGCGGGGCGAGCTTGCGGGTGACGACGATGTCCAGCGGCGCCTCCAGCGCCTGCGCCACCGCCGCGGCAACCGGCACGCCGCTGCGGGGCAGCGCCACGATCACGGGATGCTCGCGCCGCATCGGCATCAGCGCGGCTGCGAGCGCCCGTCCCGCTTCGTGCCGGTTCCGGAAGCGCGTGAGCATGGCGGTCCTCCTGCCGCCTGCTCGTGCAACTTGCGGTCCGTCACGCAGGCGCAAGCGGTTCGCCCGAGCCTCGCAACCGCTGCACGGGGCGGATGGCACGATCCGCGCAACGCCTCGGGGAAGAGGGCCGCGAAACTTGCCGCGCATCGCACCATTGCCGCCGCGCAATCGCGGCACCTTTCGCCGGCGCAACCGTGCGCGGGGCGCCGAAGGAATTGCACCAGGGAGCCGACGATGAATGCACCGCTGCAGATCGAATATCGGGGAATGACGGAATCCGATGCGCTCTCGAAGCTCATCCGGCGCAAGGCTTCCGGGCTGGAGCGCTTCTACCGCCGGCTGGGGAGCTGCAGGGTGGTGGTGCAGCAGCCGCACCGCCG
The DNA here is from genome assembly GCA_036518615.1 of Myxococcales bacterium. Lineage (GTDB taxonomy): Bacteria > Myxococcota > Myxococcia > Myxococcales > 40CM-4-68-19 > 40CM-4-68-19. Next base: position 10,506 of record DATDMU010000038.1, on the reverse strand, counting down.
CGGGCGCCCGGGCGAACATTTCCAGGTGCACGTCGAGCTGACGGTGCCCGGGGCGCAACTGGTCACGGAGCGCGAGCCGCCCGACCGCCGCCAGTCCGACGCGCGGGTGGCCGTGGCCGGCGCGTTCGACGCCATGCGGCGCCAGCTCCAGGACTACGCGCGCAAGCGCCGCGGCCAGACCAAGCCGCACGCCGCAACCTCGCACCGCAGGTCGGAGAAGCGCGCCCCCGCCCGCAGCTGAATCTCACGCGGCGGTCAGCGCGGGCGCCGCGGCCGAGAGGCGCTGGAGCGCATTTCGCGTGCTCTGCCTGCCGTCGCGCATGAAGGCGGGCCAGCGCGTGCGGTCGAAGAACAGGTCGTAGAACCGCGCGCCGCGAACCTGCGCGTGCGGCACCGGCTGCAGCAGCACCAGGCGGTCTCCCGCGAGCCGCGCCTGTTCGCGGGCCATGGCGAGCATCCCCGACCAGCGCAGCTGCCCGCTCGCCCGCACGATGGCGAACTTGCGCGAGTGCCAGCCCGAGACGTCTTCGCCGGCGAAGTCCTCGGGCAGGTAGCAGTTGACGCCGACCACCACGTCCGGCGCCTGCCCGAGCACCGGGCGCACCGGGAAGACGTCGATGACGCCGCCGTCGCCGTAGAGGTGGGCGCCGATCTGCACGGGCTCGACGAAGATGGGAATGGAGATCGCCACCCGCGCCGCGATCGCCGCCGGCAGCTCCGGCGTCTGCGCGGTGCCGATGACCTCCACCCGGTTCAGGTCGATGTTCCAGACCACGGTGGAGAAGGGCACTTCCGCCTCTCCGAGGAGCCGATCCCCGAGGAGCCCGCGGAACGACGCCTCCAGCGCATCGCCTCGCAAGAAGCCGCCCCATCCGCCGAACGAACCCGCGGCGGCGCGGAAGAGCGCCCGCCAGTCGGGATCGACGTAGCCGTGGCGCGGCAGCGTCATCCAGAAGCGTGCGGTCTCCTCGGCAGAGATGCCGAAGGCCCAGGGCAGCGTGAAGAGCACCGCCGCCGACGCGGCGCTGATCGCCACCGGCCGGATGGACGCCTCCTCGAAGGCGCGCTGCACCCCGATCATCGAGGCGAGGGCGCCGCTGCCGCCGGAGGCCACCACCGCGACCCGCCGCCCGCGAAGCGCGCCGGGATCGAACGGGCTCGGCGCGGGAAACACCTGCGCCGGCAGCGCCGGATCGCGCTGGAAGGGCAAGGGCAACAGCGCGCGCTGCATGCGGCCGAGGAAGCCCGCGTCCTCGCGCACTCCGTCCACCAGGTCCACCGCGCTCCCCCACGCCTCGAACACCGTCCGCAGGTTGTTGGGGTCGAGAGCTCGTCCGAGGAAGGCCATGGCTACGCCGCCCGCGCCGGCGCCTCGTCCGCGGGCGCTCCCCGGATGGTGACCACCGGGCAGTCGGCATGGCGCACCACGTATTCGGCCACGCTGCCCAGCACCGCGCGGCGCAACCCCGAGCGGCCGTGGGTGCCCATCACGATGAGGTTCGCGTGCAGCCGCTGCGCCTCCGAGAGGATGGTGCCGGCCACGTGCTGGGCGAGCACCACCTCGGTGGCGGCGAGCGCCCCCTGCGCCCGGACCGCCGTCTTCAGCTCCTCGCGGATCTCCTCGATCTCGTCCTGGCTGAGCAGAGGGACCACCGTGTCCGTCGAGATGAGCGGCGAAGGGTCGAGGACGTGCATGACGTGCAACGGCAGGCCGCTGACCGTCCTTTGAAGATCTGCGGCCCAGGCGAGCGCCTTCTGCGAGGCGGCGCCGAAATCGTACGGGACGAGGATTTGTGGCTGCATGATCGCCTCCTTCGTCGTCAGCTCATTTCGGTTTTGATGCGCTGCAAAAGCCGCACCGGAAGCGGCATGCCGCAGAGCAGGGGGAGGAGTTTTTGCGCGGCGTTTCGAGGGCGCCGCAAGCGCTGCGGGCGCGACGGCGGGATCGCGCCGAGGCACGCGTTCTTCCGCGGATTCTTCGGGGGAACACGTGGCATGCGCAATGCTTGCCTCCACCCCGTCCTCCGCCTTCATCGCGCTGGATGGAGGGGAAGCCATGGGCTCGTTCAAGTCCATCCTCTGCTGCATCGACAATTCCCCCCATTCCCTCAAGGCGCTGCGCAGCGCCGCGGCGCTCGCCCGCGAAGTGGACGCCGCGCTGGTGCTGCTGCACGTGGAGGCGAAGCCTTCCGCCGGGATGACGCTTTCGCCCTTCCCGTCGGAGAGGACTGCCCCGCCGCCGATGGAGGATCGCTGGTGCCGGATCGCTTCCGACATCCGCCACGAACCGGTGCCCCTGCACTACGCCACCGGAAACGCCGCGGAGCAGATCGTCGAGTTCGCGGGGCAGTTCGGGTGCGACCTGATCGTGCTCGGGTCCAGGGCGCGGACGCCCGCCTCGCTCGCGCTCGGCTCGGTGGCCGCCAAGGTGCTGGTGCACGCGCGCTGCCCGGTGCTGATCGTCCGCGATTCGGAAAATCCTGCCTCCGCGATCTGAGATCCGCGCGCGCGGCGAGCTTGCCCGCTGGCCTGAGTGATGCACCAACAGCCGGGCGAACCCACTCTCGAGAGGAGACATCATGCATGCTTTGCGAATGACAGTGCTCTGCGCCGCGATGCTTGCGGCATGCAGCCATGCCAAGCCCGCGCCGGAGCCCGTGGCAGTTCCTGCCCCCGTCGCAGAGGTTGCGCCCGTCGCCACTCCGGAAGTAAAGCCTGCGGTGCCGGCGCCGCCCGAGATTCCCAAGGTGGTCGAGATCAAGCCGACGGCGAGCATCTACTTCGCGTTCGACCAGTCGCTGCTCACCGAAGAGTCGCGCAACGTGCTCTCCGGCCTGGTCGCGGCCTCCACTGCTCCCGGCGCGACCATCCGCATCGAGGGCAACTGCGACGAGCGCGGCTCCGTCGAATACAACATCGGCCTCGGCCAGCGCCGCGCCGACGCGGCGAAGAGCTACCTCGTCCGCCTGGGCGTTCCGGCGGCAAGCATCACCGCGATCAGCTTCGGCGAGGAGCGCCCGAAGATGCCCGGCCACGACGAGGAGTCCTGGCGCGAGAACCGGCGCGACGACGTGTTCGTGAAGGCCGCCCCGGCGTTGAGCGCTCGCTAGAAGCGGAAGACGCCCGTGCCGTCGCCGGCGGAGATCCTCACCGAAGCGGCGCGGGCGGCGCGGGAGAGCATCGCTTTCGCGGCGGCCTGGCACCTGGCGCTGCTGGCCGCCGCGATCGCGCTCTCGCGCGGCATGCGGCCGTCGAGGCGCGCCGCCGGGCTGGCCATCGCGGTCCTGGTGCTTTCGCCGGCCTGGGTCGCGTTTCGATTCGGCAATCCGTTCAATGCCGCGGTGCTCGCCTTCGCAGCGGGCCTGCTGTTCGCCGTTGCGCTGCGCCTCGGCATGGCGCCCGCCGAACGGGGCGCACCCTGGAGCCAGGCTGCCGGGCTCGTCCTGGTTGCGTTCGGGTGGTGCTATCCGCACTTCCTCGAAGACCCCGCGCTCTACGCGGTGGCAGCGCCGCTGGGCGTGCTCCCCTGCCCCACGCTCTGCGCCGCGGCAGGACTCACGCTCCTGGCGAACGGCTTCTCGTCGCGGGCATGGACGCTCTCGCTCGCGGCGTTCGCGGCGTTCTACGGAGCGGTCGGAGCGTTCCGGCTGGGGGTGTGGATCGATCTGATCCTCCTCGCCGGAGCAATCGCGCTTGTCGCGGTCGTTCCGAAACGCGCCAGCCGGTCAGCGGCGGCGATATTGGGTTGAGGGAACGGGTTTAGGTTTGGGTTCAGGTTTAGGGAACGGGGTTCAGGTTCAGGATGTAGTCCCCGAACCGGGACCGCTGGCCTTGCCCCGGTTTCGTGGACACCGGTCAGGTTACGCAGCCCGGAGTTTAGCCTCGTAGTCGGCTGGGCTGCAGTAGCCGATCGAGGAGTGCAGACGCTTTCGGTTGTAAAAGCACTCGATGTACTCGAAGACGGCGAGCCTCGCTTGCTCGTGGCTGACGTAGACGCGGCCGCCGACGAGCTCGGTCTTGAGCGTGCTGAAGAAGCTCTCCGCGACGGCGTTGTCCCAGCAGTTGGCCCGCCGGCTCATGCTGCAGATGATGCCGTTGCGCCGCAGCAGCTCGCGGTAATCGGCGCTGGCGTACTGGCTGCCGCGGTCGGAGTGGTGGATCAGACCTGGTGGAGGCTTCCGCTCGTCGAGAGCAGCCCGCAAGGCGTCGACGCACAGCGTGCGCTCGAGCGAGTCGCTCATCGACCAGCCGACCACGCGCCGTGAGCAGAGGTCGAGGATCACTGCCAGGTAGAGCCAGCCTTCACCCGTCGGCAGGTAGGTGATGTCGGTGGCCCAGGCCGTGTTGATCTTGCTCACGTTGAAGCGGCGCTTGAGCACGTTCGGCGCGAGCGGCAACTCGTGGCGCGAATCGGTCGTCGCAACGAAACGCCGCTTCTTCCGCGCGACGAGGCCGCGTTCGCGCATCAGCCGGACCACGCGCTTGCGCCCGACCCGACGTCCCTCTGCAGCCAGCGCCTTGTGCACTCGCGGGCTGCCGTACCTCCGGCAGCTCTCGAGGTGCAGCTGCAGCACCCGCGCTCCGAGCTGCACGTCCTCACTGGCGCGCTTCGAAGGAGCCCGCGTCTTCCAGGCGTAGTATCCGCTCGGGGAAACCCGCAGCTGGCGGCACATGAATCGCACCGGGAAGTCGGCCTTCTCCGCGTCGATGAGAGCGAACTTTACTTGCTCTCCTTCGCGAAGAAGGCCGCCGCTTTTTTTAGGAAGTCGCGCTCCATCCTCAGCGTCTCGACTTCCTTGCGCAGCCGCTTGAGCTCATCCTGCTGCGACTCGCTGGTCGGCCTGGCCGCCGCTGCTTCGGCCTTCTTCACCCACTCGCACAGCGTCGTCGTGCTAATCCCGAGGTCCTTCGCCAGCTCGGTCGCCGTCTTGCCGCTGACGCGCACCAGCTCGACGGCGTGCGCCTTGAACTCGTTCGTGAACCGCCGCTTTGTCTTGTGGACCATCCTCGCTCCAGCAGCCCATTCTGGCTGCATCGAGGTGTCCACGAAAGCGGGGCAGGCCCACGCAAGACCCGCACGCTGACGCGCACCCGCACTCGCACCCGATCCCACGCAGCGCGAAAGCGCGCGGCAGCCCCGGCCTCATGGCACGAGCGCGGCGGCGCCCACGACGCGGCCTCCGCGCAGATCCGCCAGCACTTCATTCGCCTCTTCGAGCCTGTGCGCCGCGACCCGCGTCTGCAGCGGAGTGCGACCCGCGAGCTGGAGGAATTCCTCGCCGTCCTTCCGGGTGAGATTCGCAACCGAGCGGAGCACGCGCTCGCCCCACAACAGCTCGTAGGGGAAAGAGGGCACGTCGCTCATGTGGATGCCGCCGCACACCACCACGCCGCCCTTGCCCACCGCCCGCAGCGCGAGCGGCACCAGCGCTCCCACCGGAGCGAAGAGGATGGCCGCGTCCAGCGTGGCGGGCGGCCGCTCCAGCGACGAGCCCGCCCAGGTCGCGCCGAGCTCGAGCGCGAACCGCTGCGCGTCGGCATCGCCCGGAGAGGTGAATGCGTAGACCTCCCTGCCCTGGTGGCGCGCGACCTGGACCAGGAGATGCGCGGCGGCGCCGAACCCGTACAGGCCCAGCCGCCGCGCATCGCCCGCCATGCGCAGGCAGCGATGCCCGATCAATCCGGCGCAGAGGAGCGGCGCCGCTTCCACGTCGCCGCAGGCGTCGGGAAGCGCGAAGCAGTACCGCTCGTCGGCGACGGCCAGCTCCGCGTACCCGCCGTCGAGATGATAGCCGGTGAAGCGAGCCCGGTCGCAGAGGTTCTCGCGTCCCGCGCGGCAGGCGTTGCACGCGCCGCACGTCCAGCCCAGCCAGGGAACGCCCACGCGCGTGCCGGCGCGGTGCCGGCTTCCGCCCTCCACGACGACACCGACGATCTCGTGGCCGGGCACCAGGGGCAGCTTCGGATCGCGCAGGTCGCCGTCGGCGACGTGCAGGTCGGTCCTGCATACGCCGCACGCCCGCACGCGGATCAGCACCTGCCCGGGCCCGGGCTTCGGATCCGGCACCACCGACGCGGCCAGCGGCGTCCGGGGCGCGCTCAGGATCATCGCGCGCATCGCACCCGCTCAGGCCCAGCCGTGCAGGCGCTGGAGGATCCGCTGCAGCGCCTCCGCATCCTCGCCTCCACGGGCCACCACCTCCGGCTCGATCGGCGGTTCGTATACCGCGTCCGCGCCCGGCACGTCGCGCGCCTCTCCGCGGGCCGCTCGCGCGTAGAGGCCCTTCGCGTCGCGCCGCCGGCATTCCTGCTCCGGCACGTCGAGATGGACCTCGAGAAAGCGCGGGGACAGCGAGCGCGCCCGGTCGCGAAAGGCGCGGCGGCTCGCGGTGGCGGCGACGATCGCGATCGCGCCCTGCCGCGCGAGCAGCGCCGCCAGGTTCGCGAGCGTCGCATAGAAGGACTCCCGCTCGGCGGCGGTATAGCCCTTCGCCGGCACCAGCGCGGCGCGCACCTCGTCTCCGTCGAGCACCACCGCGGGTAGGTGCTCCGAACGAAGCCGCGAGAGAAGCTTCGCCGCGAGCGTGGACTTCCCGCACGAAGGCAATCCGGTGAGCCACACCACCGCTCCGGTCATGGCGCGGTGCCGGCGACCCATTGGCCGGCGAGACGCTCGTTGAACCAGCGCGCCGCCTGGGCCGCCACGGCTTCCAGATTCTCGCGGTCCGCGATCAGCATCGTGGGCGGGCGCGCATCTTCGATCGCCTGCGCCCCGTCTCCGCTGCAACAGACCACCGCGGCCAGCGCGGGCTCGCCGGCGGCGGCCTCCAGCGATGCGCGCGCGGCAACCTCGCTGGCGAACAGCCCCACCGGCAGATCCGCGGTCTCCGGCCGCGCCGCGAGCCATCGCAGCGCGGCGCCGATACGGCCGGCGAGCAGGGACGCGTCGTTGCGCAGCCAGGCGGTGCGCGCGTCCGCCGCCGCTTCGCTGCGGGTGAGGAGATTGAGCACCAGCGCCGCGATGCCCGCTTCCTCGAGCGCGCGGGCGAGGAAGAGGTGCGCGGGACTGCACGAGGTGCTGCCGCTCACGTCGACGAAGAGCACCACCCCGAGCGGGCGCGAAGGGACGAGGAGCGCTCCAGGAAGCTGCGCGTTGCCGATGCGCAACACCACCGCATGCCCGTCACTTCCGCTGGGATTCTCAGGCAGCATGGGCTCACCCGGTGGAGCAAGCAGGGTGCCACGCGGATTGCCGGCCCATTGCGCGCGGCGTGCGTGTTGATACGCATGGATTGCATGCGAGAGCAAGGACGGTCCGAAAGATGTGCGCCGTCGGCGCGGCGGAAGAATCCGCAATGGCGTCGGAAAGATCGCGCGCCATCGCGCTGCGGTGTTCGCGTACGTTTTTTTCGTCAACGGCCGTCGCAGGTGCAGAACCCGCGCCGTCCATTGAACGGAATCCCCGGACAAACGGGCATATCGGGAAAGGTGGTCGGTGGCAGGAGGCGTGCAGAGTGCTCGGCCAAAGACCGAGGTGGCCGATGCTTTCGCAAAGAGAGTCGCACAGGCCTTCGCCGGATCGAACGCGAAGATCACCGTCCGGGCTCGGGCACGAGGACGAGGCTGCCCTGCAGTTATATCGCCGCGCGGTCTCGCGGGAGCTCGTCCGCCGGCAGGTCGCGAAGTTCGGCGCCGACCTCGCGGCGCTCGGAGCGGAGCTGCAGACGCTGGCCGAGCCCCCGGAGCCGCGGTGCCCGGGCGCGCCGCGCTGGAGCCGCTTTCACTGAGCGCTCCGCAGGCGCGCCGCCTCAATGCCGCCGGCCGGCGTCGTACACCTCGCGGCCGCCCACCCAGGTGGCGAGCACGCGCGCGTCGAGGATCTCGTCCTCCGGCACCGTGAGGATGTCGCGATCGAGGACGACGAAGTCCGCATACTTGCCGGGCGCGAGCGAGCCCATCACCTTTTCCTGGAAGCCCGCCCACGCCGCCCAGATGGTCATCGAGCGCAGCGCTTCCTCGCGCGACATGCGCTGCGCCGGATACCAGCCTCCCTTGGGAGCGCCCCGCGCATCCTGCCTCGTCACCGCCGCGTGGAAGGTGAGCAGGGGATTCACCTGCTCCACGGGAAAGTCGGTGCCGTCGGGAATGACCACCCCGGTGTCGAGCAGCGACCGCCAGGCGTACGCGCCGCGGATCCGCTCCGGACCGAGCCGCTGCTCCGCCCACCCCATGTCGCTGGTCTGGTGCGTCGCCTGCATCGAAGGCACTACGCCCAGCCGCGCGAAGCGGGGAATGTCCTCCGGGCTCAGCACCTGCGCGTGCTCGATGCGGAAGCGATGGTCGGCCACCGGCACCGCGCGCAGCGCCGCCTCGTACTGATCGAGCACCAGGCGATTGGCGCGGTCGCCGATGGCGTGCACCGCCACCTGGAAGCCGCGGCGCAGCGCCAGCTCGGCCACCGCGCGGATGTGCTCCGGGCTGGAGACGAGCAGGCCGGTGTTCCCCGGATCGTCGGCATAGGGCTGCAAGAGCGCCGCCCCGCGCGACCCCAGGGCGCCGTCGGCGTAGAGCTTGACCGCGCGGAGCCAGAGGTGCCCGTCGTAGAGCGCGCTCCGCGGCCTCGCCAGCGCCGCATGCGCGCCATCTCCGGGATCGCTGAGCATCACGTAGTTGCGCAGGTTGTACTTGCCCGCGCGCGCCAGCTCCTCGTAGACCGCGATGGTCGCCGGATCCTCGCCTGCGTCGTCGATGCCGGTCAGCCCCCAGCGGTTGCATTCGCGGATCGCCGCGAGCACGGCGTCGCGCGTCTGCTCCCGCGACGGGGGAGGCATCGCGCGCAGGATGAGCCGCTGCGCGTTGTCCACGAACACGCCGGTGGGCGCTCCGGAAGGCGAGCGCAGGATCCTGCCGCCCTGCGGGTCCGGGGTGCTTGGGTCCACATGCGCGAGCTCCATCGCCTTCTGGTTGGCGACCAGCGCGTGGCCGTCCACCCGCGTGAGCACCACCGGATTCCGCGGAAACGCGCGCGAGAGCGCGTCGTGGGTGGGAAACTGTTTCTCTGGCCAGAGGTTCTGGTCCCATCCCCTGCCCTGGATCCATTCGCCGGGTTTTGCCTCCTTGCCGAAGACGACCACGCGCGAAACCACCTCGTCCCACGACGCGGCGAAGGTGAGGTTGGCGCGGCGGAGGAAGTTGCCCAGCCCGAGCAGGTGCGCGTGCGCGTCGATGAAGCCGGGGAGCACCGTCTTTCCCTGCAGGTCGATGACGCGCGCGGCAGGGCCGCCCGCCACCTTCGCCTCCGCGTCCGAGCCGGCGAAGGCGATGCGGCCGCGCCTGACGGCGAGAGCGGAGACGCGCGGGCGGGCGTCGTCCACCGTGTAGATGCGGCCGTTGACGAGGACCACGTCCGCGGGCGGCGGCGCGGCGAGGAGGGATAGGGCGAGCAAGCAAAGAGGTGCGCTCATGGATCCTGCCGGGATGGAAGCGGATCCTTTCGCACGATTGCCGGGCCGCGGCCACTTCCCGGGCGCGGCGCGTTCAGTCGCCGGGGCCGGCGGGGTGCACGAGCAGGCGGAAGCGCTGCCCGCGCATCCGCCGCCCCCTCGCGTCCCGCAGCACGCCTCCCGGCGGCGCATCGATGACGATGCGGTACGCTCCGGGCAAGAGCGGCTGCGCGAACGAGAGCGTGTGGATCTGCTGGCCGGTGGGCGCGTGAAGCTCGGTCGCCGCGCGATGCGGCACCGCCTCGCCCGCCGCGTCGACCAGCCGCACCCGGAACTCGGCGAGCGGGTCGGTGAGCTGGAGCTTCAACTCGTCCGTCGCCGGCATGGCGATGACGTTCTCGTCCTCGATCTCCTCCGACCACCTTCCGCCCGGCAGGCGCGCGTAGAGCCAGGCCTCTTCAGGCAGAAGGTGGACGCCCGGGTCGGCCGCGGGAACCTGCGGCCGGCCCGAGCAGGCAAGGAGCAGCGCGAGGGCGACGGCGCGGCTCACGGCCAGAGGAAATGGATGGTGGTGGACGCGGTCCCGGGGTCGTTGGCAAACCCCACCACCACCAGCCGGTGCGTCACTCCCTCGCTGTAGCCGCCGATCCAGTTGGTGGTGGAGGGCGGCACGGGGCTCACGTTCCCGGAGATGGTCTGCACCAGCACGTCGTCGATGTAGACGTTCATCTGGGTCACGCAGCTTCCCGCGCTGACGTGCAGGTTGATCGCCTGCCCCACCGACTCGTTGTCGAAGGGCTCGGTGATCACCGGCTGCTCGTTGCAGGTGGGCGAGAGCGCGCAGTTCGCGGTGGTGGTGACTCCGGAGGTGACGGTGACGGTCTGGCTCTGGGAGACGAAGCCGCTGGCCGAGCAGGTGACGGTGTAGCTGCCGATCGGCACCCAGCCCTCGTCGTAGTGGCCGGTGGCGTCGGTCTGCACCGTCTGGTTGGTGGCGATCTGCCCGCCGGAGATGCTGACGCTGGCGCCGGTCAAGGCCGACCCGCTGCCGGTGACGTTGCCG
>DATDMU010000037.1:0-2503 GCA_036518615.1 Myxococcales bacterium | reverse complement strand
CTCTCCGACGGCACCCGCACTCCCGCGTCGCTGGAGATGCGGGTGGCGGTGGACCGCTACCAGCACCGCCCCGGCGGCGAGCACGCCTTCGCGCCCCTGCTGGAGGTGCCGCACGCCACGCTCCTCGACCTGGACCTCATCCAGTTCCTCCAGTCGCTGGAGGAGCTGCTCGACGGCCGCTCCACGCAGGCGGCGCTGGAGGCGTCGGTGGACCCCGCCATCGGCCTGCGCCTGCAGGGAGGGCCGGAGGCGTTCCTGGTCGAGGTGGGAGTGGATCTACTGAATGTATTGGAACAGGTGGGGGGCCTCGCCGGCGACCGCGGCAGCGATCTGGCCCTCTACCGGTTCGTCGCGAACAAGCGGGCGGCGCTGGCGTTCTGCGCCGGATTGATTCAGGAATTCGGCGAGTTCCCCACCGACCCGGCAGCCGTCCATCCGGGCGAGCCCGCCTGACCTGCGCCGCGGGAACCTCCGGGCCGCCCAGGCTCTCTGTTCGGGGCCATGCTCCTCTCCGCCCGCCTCCGGCAGCACGAACCCTGGACCGACCAGCAGGTCATCGAGCGCGTGCTCGAGGGTGACGTCCAGCTCTTCGAGCTGATCATGCGCCGCTACAACGAGCGCATCTACAGGACCGTGCGCTCCATCCTCCACGACGAGGCCGAGTCGGAGGACGCGATGCAGGCCGCCTACCTGCACGCGTACGAGCACCTGCGCGACTTCGCCGCGCGCTCTTCCTTCGCCACCTGGCTCACCCGGATCGCCATCCACGAAGCCCTGGGACGCAAGCGCCGCGGACTGCGCACCGTGGTCACCGACGAGGAGCCCTCGATGCCCGCTTTGACCCGCAGCCCGGAAGACGGCGCAGGAGACGAGGAGCACCGCCGCATGCTTGCGCGAGCCATCGACGCGCTGCCCGAACACTTCCGCACCGTCTTCGTGCTCCGCCAGGTGCAGGAGCTGTCGGTCGAAGAGACCGCGCAGTGCCTGGACATCAAGCCGGAGACGGTGAAGACGCGGCTGCACCGGGCGCGCGTGCTGCTCCGTCGCGCGCTCCTGGAGCAGCTCGATCCGGTGCTGGGCACGGCGCTGCCCTTTCACGCGCCGCGCTGCGATAAGGTGGTGGCCGCGGTGCTCGCGCGCATCGGCTCTGGCGGGAACCTTTCCTGAGCGCTGGACTCCCTTGCCGGCAACAGGGAGGTCCAAAACATGTTGATGGCAATGATTCTCGCGGCGGCTGCGTCGCTCAGCGACCCGCAGATCGCGAACATCGCGGTGACCGCGCACAAGATCGACGTCGAGCGCGGCAAGTACGCGCTCAAGCACACCAGGAACGACGAGGTGAAGCAGTTCGCCGAGCAGATGGTCAACGACCACGAGGCCGGCATCAAGGAGGCGGTTGCCCTGGCCAAGAAGCTGCACGTGACGCCGGAGCCGAGCGACGTCTCCAAGTCGCTGGAGGACGGCGCCAGGAAGGCCCACGCGCAGCTCAAGAAGGAGAAGGGCGCGAAGTTCGACAAGGACTACATCGACACCGAGGTCGCGTATCACCAGGCCGTGATCGACGCGGTCAAGAACACGCTGGTGCCGGGCGCCCAGAACGCAGAACTGAAGACGCTCTTGCAGAACGCGGTGCCCACGCTCGAGGGCCACCTGCAGCACGCCAAGATGGTGCAGTCGCAGCTCGGCGGGAAGACCGCTTCCAAGTAACCCCACCAGCGCCGGGCTTCGAACCGGATGCCGGGCCCGTGCGCAAGCACCGGCCCGGCATCTGCGTCTTTGCCCTCGGGCGCCTCAGCGCGGACGCTGCAGCAGCTCCGAGACGAGGGCGCGGTCCTGCGGGTCTTCGTAGAGCTGCAGCGACTTGCGCCACCAGCTCGCGGCGCGCGCGCGGTGGCCGAGCTTCGCCTCGGCGTCGCCCATCAGCTTGCTGGCCCTCGCGCGGTCGCGGCGCGAGAGCCGGCGCTTGCGGAGGACGGCGCGGAGGATGGTGCGGGCGCTGCGGACATGCCCCGTCCGGAGCGCCTTCTGCGCGCGGTCGAAGCTTCTTGCCCACCGGCTTGGGGCATCGGCGGCGGGCGCGGCGGATTCCGCCGGCACGGGCGCCGGATCCGGCGCGGCCTGCGGCGGCGCCGCTTCGGCCGGCGGCGGCATTGCGGTGGTCGCTGCAAGCTCCGGCGCCGGCGCGTCGCCGCCGGCTGGACGCCAGAGCTGCAGCACGAGGACCACGCCAGCCAGCGTCCCGGCCGCCGCGGCCGCGGGCCCCGCCCAGCGCGGAACGGCGAACCACTTCCTTGCTGCCGCGCGCGGATGCGGCGCGACCGGCTCCGCAAAGACGTCGCTTGACCGCTCCGGCGCTGCGTCCGCCGTGCGAGCAGGACCCTGCGCCGGTTCCCACGGGTCGATGGGAAGCGGGTCGTCCACCTGCCCGGGAACGTCCTCCTCCGGCGCGCAGTCGGCGACGGCGGCGAGGGCGCGCATCGACGCCGCCAGCTCGTCGGCGGTG
>DATDMU010000036.1:0-2582 GCA_036518615.1 Myxococcales bacterium | reverse complement strand
GAAGGACGGCGTCTACTTCCCCGACTCGCTGGTGGGCACCGACTCGCACACCACCATGATCAACGGCCTCGGCATCGTGGCCTGGGGCGTGGGCGGCATCGAGGCGGAAGCGGCGATGCTCGGGCAGCCCGTCTACTTCCTCACTCCCGACGTGGTGGGCGTCAATCTCGCCGGCACGCCCGCGCCGGGCGTCACCGCCACCGACGTGGTGCTCACCATCACCGAGATGCTGCGCAAGGCCAAGGTGGTGGGCAAGTTCGTCGAGTTCTTCGGCGAGGGCGCGGCGGCGCTGGCGGTGCCGGAGCGCGCGACCATCGCCAACATGGCGCCCGAGTACGGCGCCACCATGGGCTACTTCCCGGTGGACGAGCTGTCCTGCCAGTACCTGCTCGCCACCGGGCGCGCGAAGGACAAGGTCGACGCCATGCGCGCCTACTTCAAGGCGCAGGGCCTCTTCGGCGTGCCGCGCAAGGGCGACTGCGACTACACCCAGACGCTGGAACTGGACCTCGGCAGCGTGAAGCCGAGCGTGGCGGGACCCAAGCGCCCGCAGGATCGCATCGAGCTGCCCAGCCTCAAGCAGACCTTCAGCCGCCTCCTGCAGGAAGCGGCGCCGAGCGGATACGGCAAGAAGAACGAGCTGGGCAAGCGGTTCCAGCAGGTGGTGGAGCCGCCGCCCATCCAGAACGTCCAGGGCGGCGGCGGGCAGGATGGGGAACCAGCCACTGTTCGCACCGGCGTCTCGGACAGGAACACCAACCCGCTCACCGAGACGGAGATGATGACCAACCGGCCCACGCCGGACCGGGTGCCCACGCAGGAAGTGCACCAGATGAAGATGCCGGTGGACATCGGCCACGGCGACGTGCTCATCGCGGCCATCACCTCCTGCACCAACACCTCCAACCCGTCGGTGATGCTGGCCGCGGGCCTCTTGGCGAAGAAGGCGGTGGAGAAGGGGCTGCACATCCGGCCGGAGGTGAAGACGTCGCTCGCGCCGGGCTCCCGGGTGGTCTCCCGCTATCTGGAGAAGACCGGCCTGCAGCCCTATCTCGACAAGCTCGGCTTCAACACCGTGGGCTATGGCTGCACCACCTGCATCGGCAACTCGGGGCCGCTGGACCCGCACGTGGAACAGCTCATCACCCGGAACGACGTGGTGGCGGCGAGCGTGCTCTCGGGCAACCGCAACTTCGAGGCGCGCGTCCACCAGAACATCAAGGCGAACTTCCTCATGTCGCCGCCCCTGGTGGTGGCGTTCGCGATCGCCGGCCGGGTGGACATCGACGTGGACAAGGAGCCCATCGGGCTGGACCGCGAGGGCAAGCCGGTCTTCCTCAAGGACATCTGGCCCAGCCCGCAGGAATTGAACGCGGCCCTGCAGGCGGCCGGCGACCCGAAGATGTACGAGCAGAACTACGGCGGCGGGCTGACGCGGGACGCGAAGGAGTGGAACGAGATTCCCGCCACGGCCGGCGAGGTCTACGGCTGGGATCGCAAGAGCACCTACATCCGCGAGCCGCCCTACTTCGAGAAGTTCGGACCTGGCGCGCCGGGCATCGCCGACATCAAGGGCGCAAGGCCGCTGGCCATCTTCGGCGACTCGGTCACCACCGACCACATCTCGCCCGCCGGCTCGATCAAGGCCTCGAGCCCCGCAGGCAAGTACCTGATCGCCCAGGGCGTGCGGCAGGAGGACTTCAACTCCTACGGCGCGCGCCGCGGCAACCACGAGGTGATGGTGCGCGGCACCTTCGCCAACGTGCGCATCAAGAACCTGATGGTGCCGGGCGTGGAGGGCGGCGTCACCGTCATCGACGGCAAGCGCGAGTCCATCTACGACGCGGCGATGGAGCACCAGAAGCGCGGCACGCCGCTGATGATCTTCGCCGGGCAGGAGTACGGCACGGGCTCGTCGCGCGACTGGGCGGCGAAGGGCACCATGCTGCTGGGCGTGCGGGCGGTGGTGGCGAAGAGCTTCGAGCGCATCCACCGGTCCAATCTGGTGATGATGGGCGTCCTGCCCTGCCAGTTCAAGGACGGCGCCGACGCGGCGTCCTTGAAGCTGGACGGGACCGAGACCTTCGATCTGCTCGGACTTGCGAAGGGCCTTTCGCCGCGCCAGGACGCGCGCCTCGTCATCCACCGCGCCTCGGGCGGCACGCAGGAGGTGGCGGTGACGGTGCGCATCGATACTCCCATCGAGGTGGAGTACTTCCGCCACGGCGGGATCCTGCCGTACGTGCTGCGGCAAATCCTCTACGCGCGATAGGAGTCATGCTGCGCCCGTTCAAGCAGGTGGACGTGTTCACCGCCGTCCCCTATCGCGGCAACCCGCTCGCGGTGGTGCTGGACGGCGGCGGCCTCTCCGCGGAGGAGATGCAGCGGTTCACCAACTGGACGAATCTTTCCGAGGCCACGTTCCTCTTGCCGCCGGCGCACGCGGGCGCCGACTACCGCGTGCGCATCTTCTGCCCCGGGCGCGAGTTGCCGTTCGCCGGGCATCCCACGCTGGGGAGTTGCCACGCCTGGCTCGAGGCGGGCGGGCGACCGCGCGGCGAGCTCATCGTGCAGGAGTGCGG
>DATDMU010000035.1:0-3596 GCA_036518615.1 Myxococcales bacterium | reverse complement strand
CCTCGGCATCAAGCAGCTCCACCCCGATCCATGGACCGAGCTGCCGGTGAAGTACCCCATCGGCAGCCGGGTCAAGGGCAAGGTCACCAAGGTGGCCGACTTCGGCGCCTTCGTGGAGATCGAGCCCGGCATCGAGGGGCTGGTGCACGTGTCCGAGCTTCGCGACGAGCGGGTGGAGAACCCCCGCGACGTGGTGAAGGAGGGCGACGAGCTGGACGTGAAGGTCATCGACATGGACCCGCACGAGCGCAAGGTGGCGCTGAGCGTGAAGGCCGCGCTGCACGAGGGCGAGGACTACCGCGAGTACATGCGCAACCAGCAGCGGGAAGGCCGCGCCTCCTTCGGCGACGTCTTCGGCGAGAAGCTGGGCCGCAAGGGCCGCGACCGGTAATCGCTTCCCTCAGAGGCGCAGGCGAGGCCCTCCGGCGATCCGGGGGGCCTTTCTTTTTGCCGCTGTGGCACAATGTCTCCGGCCAGGCAACCGCGCGCAAAGGCTCCGGAAAGGACGCTGTTCTCGCACTGCCCCTGCAGGGTAGGCGCTGGAAGGGTTGACGGCCCTCCAAGACGCCGTGGTACGCACCCCTGACGGACTTTGGTCCGACCTCACATCGGGGGCTCCACACATGATGACGACACGACTGTTCCCGCTGGTTCTGGCCAGCATGGTTCTCGGTGCCGCTGCGCGCGCCCAGACCATCGACGCATCCCGCAACGAGAGTCCGCGCGCCTGGTTCGTGGAGCTGTCCAGCGCTCCGGGCGTCGACGGCACCTCGCCGGCAACCTTGAAGAGCGAGAAGCAGGCGTTCCGGGCGGCGGCCAGACAGGCAGGCCTCAAGTACACCGAGCGGTTCGCGTTCGACACGCTGTTCAACGGCATCTCGGTCAGCGTCGACCGCGCGGACGTCGGCCTGCTCTCGCAGATCCAGGGCGTCAAGAACGTGTGGCCGGTCCACACCTACGCCATCCCGCCCACGACCGACGTGGCCAATCCCGACCTCATCACCGCCATCACCATGACCGGCGCGGACGTCGCGCAGAGCTCGCTCGGCCTCACCGGCGCGGGCGTGAGGGTGGCGGTGATGGATACCGGCATCGACTACAAGCACCCGGACCTCGGCGGCTGCTTCGGCCCCGGCTGCAGGGTCGCGTTCGGCACCGATCTCGTCGGCGACGCGTACGACGCCGGCCAGGCGAATCCGATCATCGCGCCGGATCCCGATCCGATGGACTGCGCCGGCCACGGCACGCACGTGTCGGGCATCATCGGCGCGCGCGCCGCCTCGCCCACCGGCGTCACCGGCGTCGCTCCCGGCGTGACCTTCGGCGCCTATCGCGTCTTCGGCTGCGCCGGTTCGACCAGCGACGAGATCATGATCCGCGCCATGGAGCTTGCTCTCGCGGACCACATGCAGATCCTCAACATGAGCATCGGCGAAGCCTTCACCTGGCCGCAGTCGCCCACCGCGGTGGCCGCCAGCAAGCTGGTGGATCGCGGCATGGTGGTGGTGGCCTCCATCGGCAACAGCGGCGCGAACGGCCTCTACTCCGGCGGCGCGCCGGGCCTCGGCGACAAGGTGATCGGCGTGGCCTCGTTCGACAACATCTTCCTCAACGGCCTCAACTCCTTCAGCGTCTCGACCGATCCCGGCCGCCTCTTCGGGTACTTCAACGGCTCCGGTTCCCCCATCGCCCCGACCGCCGGATCGTTCGAGCTGGCGCGGACCGGCACCCGCACCAGCGCCGCGGATGCCTGCTCGGCGCTGCCGGCGGGAAGCCTCTCCGGAAAGATCGCGCTCGTGCGCCGCGGCACTTGTGGTTTCGCGGTGAAGGTGGCGAACGCCCAGGCGGCCGGCGCGGCCGGCGTGGTCCTCTACAACAACCAGAACACCGGCCTGCTCACGCCGCTGGTCTCTCCGCCCACGCCCACCATCCCGGTGGTGTTCATCACCCAGGCCGACGGAAACGCCCTCGACGCGCGGCTCGCGGCGGGCCCCGTCACCCTGACCTGGACCGACCAGCTCACCAGCTCGCCGAACACGCTCACGGGAGGCCTCATCTCCTCGTTCAGCTCGTACGGTCTGGCTCCGGACCTCACCCTGAAGCCCGACATCGGCGCGCCGGGCGGGTTCATCCGCTCGACGTTCCCGCTCGCGCTCGGCGGCTACGCCAACCTGAGCGGCACCTCGATGGCCTCGCCGCACGTCGCCGGCGCGGCCGCGCTCTTCCTCCAGGCGCACCCGAAGACGAACGCGCACGCCATGCGCGACCTCCTCCAGAACACGGCGTCGCCCAAGGCATGGTTCGGCAATCCGGGCCTCGGCTTCCTCGACAACGTGCACCGCCAGGGCGCGGGCATGCTGCGCATCGACAAGGCGGTCCAGGCGACCACCGCCGCCACCCCGGGCAAGCTGTCCCTGGGTGAGAGCCAGGCGGGTCCGGCCACGCGGACCGTCACGCTGACCAACTCCGGCTCGAGCGACGTGACCTTCACCGCCTCGTTCGCGCCGGCGCTCGCCACCGGGCCGAACACCTTCACGCCCTCGTTCTTCATCGGCGATGCGGGCGTCGCGGTGAGCCCGGCGTCGGTCACCGTGCCGGCGGGCGGCAGCGCCACGGTCAGCGCGACCATCACCGCGCCGCCGGACGCGGCGCTGCCCGACAACAGCCTGTATGGCGGCTACCTCGTCTTCACGCCCGACGACGGCAGCGCCACGCTGCGGGTGCCGTTCGCCGGGTTCAAGGGCGACTACCAGTCGATCCAGGTGCTCACCGGCGGCGGCTCCGGCTTCCCGCTGGTCGCGCGTGCGGTGCCCGGCGGATTCGTGCCGGTCGCCGCGGGGACCTCGTTCAACCTGGCGGCGGGAGACTTCCCGACCTTCCTCGTCCACCTGAACCACCAGTCGCGCATCTTCCGGATGGAGGTGTTCGATGCGGCGACGGGCAGGGCCTGGCACCGCGCCGACAACGAGAGCTTCGTCGGGCGCAACTCCACCGCGACGGGATTCTTCGCCATTCCCTGGAACGGGGTGACGGTGATCGGCAACGGGAACGGGGCGAAGGGCATCGTGGTGCCCGCCGGGACCTACGTGATGAAGGTGTCCGTGCTGAAGGCTCTGGGCGACGAGAGCAACCCGGCGGATTGGGAGACCTGGACCTCGCCGGCGTTCAGCATCGCGCGGTAGGCAGGCGGGACTGGGTATGACAAGGAAGGCCTCGCGGGGAGATCCGCGGGGCCTTTCCTGCTTCGGGGGAATGGGGACGGGACGGGGCCAAGACCCTGATCCCTAAACGTAAACCTAAACCTAAACCCGTTCCCTCGACCCGAGTGACGGGTCCAGGCAGAGGGATCAGGTTTGGGTTTGGGTTTAGGTTTAGGGTCCTGAGGCTGGCGCCTCTGCGGACAAAAAAAGGGGGCGGGGGAACCGCTCGCGAGCCTCACCGGGTTCGCGTTACGGTTCCGCCGCCCCACCCCCGGCGCGTGATCCCCCCCGGTTTCACACGCCCAGAACGAAAGCGATGTTCCGCCGGGCAGGGGGTCGGCGTCTATACGGGGAAACCCGAGCAGGCGGATGCCTGCTTGGCTGCGAGAGCGGCCG
>DATDMU010000034.1:0-14499 GCA_036518615.1 Myxococcales bacterium | reverse complement strand
GTTCGCCTGGTACCTCGCCAACACCGGGAACCTCGAGCTGCGGCAGCGCCTGCTCGAGGGCGCCGGCAGCGGCAGCGTGCTCGGCGGCACCGGGCTTTCGAATCCGATGAAGGCCGGCTGCGGCATCGAGCCGATGCGGCTTTCGGGCCGGGAGGTCCCGGGAGGCTTCCTCGTCAACGGAACGCTGCCGTGGGTGTCCAACCTCGGGCCCGACCATCACTTCGGCACCGCCTTTCAGATCGAGGGAAGAGACCGGCAGGTGATGGCGCTGGTGGACTGTTCGCTGCCGGGCGTTCGCCTGGGCGGAGCCGCGCGCGTCCTCGCCCTCGACGGGACGCGCACGTTCTCGGTCGGCTTCCGCGACGTCTTCGTCCCCCGCGAGCTGGTGCTGGCGGATCCCGCGGCGCCCTTCATCGCCAGGGTCAAGGCGGGCTTCATCCTCTTGCAGACGGGCATGGCGCTGGGTGTCATCCGCGGATGCGTCGACGTGATGCGCAAGGCCGACGAGACCCAGGAGCACGTCAACCGGTACCTTCAAGATCGTCCGCCGCTGTTCGAGGAGGCGCTGGAGAACCTGGAGGCGGAGATCGCGCAGCTCTCCCGGACGCCCTTCGAGACCTCGCGCGACTACGCGCGCCGCGTGCTCCAGGCGAGGCTTTCCGCCAGCGAATGGTCGCTGCGGGCAGCGCAGGCGGCGCTGCTGCATGCAGGCGCTCGCGGATACCTGGCCGGCGCCGCCGCGCAGCGCAAGCTGCGCGAGGCCTTCTTCGTCGCCATCGTCACGCCCGCGACCAAGCACCTGCGCAAGGAGCTGGCCTCCGGCTGACGCCCAGGGAGGCGTACCGGCAGGCTGTCGTCCGGCCGTGGGACGGCACCCTTCCCGCCGCTCCGGCGTGCGCCCACCTTGCAGCCTGGAGGTGTGGCAATGAATGCTCCGGCTGCAGTCCGCGACAGCCGCGCGACCGAGGCCATCTGGCGCACGCTGCGCGTCGTCTTCGGCGTCGTCCCCATCGTCGCGGGGCTCGACAAGTTCACCAACCTGCTCGTCGACTGGCAGAAGTACCTGGCGCCGCCCTTCGCGCACATCGTGCCGGCGCACGCGTTCATGCTCGCGGTCGGAATCATCGAGATCGTGGCGGGCATCGGCGTGCTCTTCACGCCCTGGACGAAGGCGTTCGCCACCATCGTGGGCCTGTGGCTTCTCGGCATCGCGGTGGACCTGGTGATCGCCGGCTTCTACGACATCGCGGTGCGCGACGCCGTGATGGCAGTCTCGTCCTTCTGCCTCGCGAGGCTGACGGCGCCCGCCACGCAGGAGGAGCGGGCGGGCCGCGCGGCCGAGGTGCACGCGTAATCAATCGCCGGAGGCGGCGGGCAGGGCGTCGAGCCAGGCGCAGACGCGGTCGGCCATCGCGGCGAACGATGGCGCGACGAAGAGCGCCGCCTGGTAGCCGGTGGGGTCGTACGGCGTCTCCGCGATGGCGGCAGGGTCGAACGGGCGCAGCTCGGCGCGTCCCTCGAAACCGCCCAGCTCGCCGAACGACGAGAGCAGCCCGGCTCCGTACGCCTTGAGCGCGCCCTTTTCCTCGCACACCCCGAACTCCAGCGTGTACCAGTAGAGCCTCGCCACGCGCGAGAGCGTCTCCGCGTCCACCCTCTGCGCCGCTTCTCCGAACGACCGGTTCAGGCGCGCGAAGCGCTCGTCGCAGAAGCTCGCCGCATGGCCGATCAGCTCGTGCACCACGTCGGGCTCGGGGGTGTAGAGCGGCCGGCTCGGGTGCCGCATATACTGAGTGGCGAGGAAGGTGCCGCGCGACAGGTATCCGAGAAAAGTGCGGTCGCCCACCAGGCCGGCGACGGGCTTCATCGAAAAGCCGGTGGCGCGGCGGAGCGCGCCGTTCACCTCTTCGAGCTGGGGGATTTCGTCCCGGTCCAGCCGCACCAGGGCCGCCGCGTCGAGGTATTCGCCGCAGGCGTATCTGCGGTGGAGCGGCTCCAGGTGGTCCCACACCGTGCGCCACGTCCGCTGCTCTTCCGGGGTGTACCGGACCGCGGGTACGGGGCCGCCCCGATGCTCGAACGCCATGCGGGCGATCTGGTTCCGTCGCTCCCGGTACGCGGCGTCGCGAAAACCCGGATGATCGGGGTCCAGCAGCACCAGATCGCGCAAGGAATGCGCTCCAGAACCCTCGTGAATCCTTGCCTCTGCGACCGACATCCTCATGAGGCGAGCATACCAGCAACGGGAACCGGCGACCCCGGGACGCAATCAGACAGGCTCCGCAAGAAATCTGTTCCGTCCCGGGTTGTCCGGGTGTCGCACTCGCATGAAGGGAGCCTCCCGTTGCAAGAACTCTCGGACGCCGAGCTGGTGGCCAACCACCTCGCCGAGGGCGGCAGCGGTACGACTGTGTGGCTGCAGGAGCTCTTCCGCCGCCACTACGCCAGGGTCGTCACCTGGTGCCTTCGCATCGCCGGAGACCGCGACGAGGCCTCCGATCTCGCGCAGGCCGTCTTCGTCAAGGCCCACCGTCACCTCCGCTCGTTCCGCGGCGAGTCCAGGATTTCGACCTGGCTCTACTCCATCACGCGGAGCGAGTGCATGAACTACCTCAAGTCACGCCGCTCGCGTCCCGACGACGTCGACGAGGACCTCCTCGAGGAGCTCCCCGACGCGTCGAAGTCCGGACCGGAAGAAGCGCTCGATCACCGGCGGTCCATCGACCTCGCGCGGGAGTTCCTCGAGCAGGAGCTGAACGAAACGGAGAAGCTCGTCTTCACCATGCACTATGGCGACGACATGCCGCTCGACGCCATCACCAGGCTCCTCGGGCTCGGAAACCGGAGCGGGGCGAAGGCGTACATCGTGAGCGCGCGGCGGAAGCTCTCGCGCGCCATCGGGCGGTGGAAGGCATCGCAGGACAGGCTCGACGCCTGAAGGACAGGAGATTCGACATGGGGGAAATCCGACAGAAACACCGCGCGCTCTTCAGGGAGGCGCTCTCGCCTTCGCAGTCCTGTGCCACGCTGGTGGAGCTCGACGGGCTGGACGACGGATCGCTGACCGATTCCGCCTCGCGCCGGGTGCGCAGCCACGTCGCTGCCTGCCCGCGCTGCCAGACGGAGCTGGCGCTGTTGCATGAGTTCGAGCGGGCGTCCCCGCGGCACGGAGAGGACGCCTCGGTGCGGTGGATCACCCGCCAGCTCGAGCAGAAATTCGCCACCGCGCTGCCGGATTCGCGCAGCGGGCAGCGCGAGGTCGAACCGCCCCACCGGAGCTTCTGGACCGGCTGGCGGCCGATCCAGGCAGGCGGGTTCGCCATCGCCGCCGCGCTGCTCGTGGCCGCGGTGGGAATCGCGCTGCGCGATGCGCGGCCTCCGGAGATCTCCACCGCCATCTCCGAGCGGCAGGTGTTCCGTTCCGGCGAGGTGTCGGTGGTGGCTCCCTCGGAGAACCCGACCCAGGCTCCGTCCGAGCTGCGCTGGGCGCCCTGGGCGGCGGCGGACTCGTACTCCGTCCGGGTGATGGAAGTGGACCGCAAGGAGCTGTGGAGCGCAGAGACCCGGCAGACTTCGGTTGCGCTGCCTGCAGCGGTGAGGGCGCAGATCGTCCCGCGCAAGCCCTTGCTCTGGGAAGTGATCGCGCGGGACGCCGACGGCAGGACGCTCGCCTCGTCGGGGATTCACACGTTCATGGTCATGAACCAGCCCTAAGCTGGAGGAGGTGTGCGGTGGAGTCGATCGGTTTCGTCGCAGGACGTCGGGGGGGTCGCGTCGCCGCGGCAGTTGCTTTCGCGCTGGCACTTGCGGGTCCGGCATTCGCGGATGCGTTCACCGGCCTGTCCCTGAAGGTCCTCAACGAATCCGTCCCTCCGGGTGGCTTCGTCCAGATGAAGGTGTCGGTCACCGAGCCCAAGCCCATCATCATCGGCATGGCGAGCATCAGCAGCGGCCTCGCCGTGCAGGGCCTGCTCTTGCCGGGGTCGCCGGACTCGGCCGGCGTCGGCCTGATCGGCGCCAACAATACGCTCGCGGTCCGCACCGCGTCGCCGTCGGGCACGCTGGGCATGTCCACCGCCGCACCCGCCATCGTCATCACCATGGCCGTGCCCGCCACCGCCGTGCCGGGAAGCTTCTTCCCCCTGAACCTGGATCCGGCCGCCTCGTTCTGGATCGATCCGTCGGGAAACTTCTACCCGGAGCAGATCAAGCAGGGCACGCTCCGCGTGGGCGGCGCGGTCAACATCACCGACGTGGTTCCGGGCGGCGGCTTCCTTCCCGCCGGCTCCACCATCAGCGTGATTGGCCTCGGGTTCCAGCCTTGCGCCATCGTGGAGATCGACGGGGTGTCGGTTGCGTCCTCCACCTGGATCAGCGCCAATCGCGTCGACGCGGTCACGGGCGTGGCGGCGCAACTGGACGGCCGCAGGGTGATCGTGAGGAACCCCGACTTCACCCGCGCCTCCTACTACTCCTACCTGCGCGCCGCATCGCTGGGACAGAGCGCGCGGCCGCTGGTGGCGGCCTCGGAGCCCATCTACCCGGTGAAGCCGATCTCCACCGGCTTCTTCAAGGCGCCGACGCCCGCCCCGGGAGTGTTCCTGGGCGTCGCGGTGCAGAATCCCGGGCCGGCGACGTCGGCGGTTTCGGTGGAGCTGTGGTCGGGAGGCTCGGTGGTCGCCTCCACCTCGTTCAGCATGCCTCCCCGCACCGAGATCGCGCGCGAGGCCTCGGAGTTCTTCACCGGCGTCATTCCCCCCCAGGGGAGCTTCGTGCGCGTGACCGCCAGCTCTCCCGT
The DNA here is from genome assembly GCA_036518615.1 of Myxococcales bacterium. Classification (GTDB taxonomy): domain Bacteria; phylum Myxococcota; class Myxococcia; order Myxococcales; family 40CM-4-68-19; genus 40CM-4-68-19. The sequence goes on along the minus strand of DATDMU010000034.1, from coordinate 9,701 downwards.
GCAGATGCTGGGACTGAACGGAAATGAGACGGACGGCTCGGTCTCGCCGATCCTCCCGGGGCTCACCGCCCCATAACGCTGGACCTGCGTGGCCGGCCGGGCGATGATCCCGCCCGGTGCGGCCCCGCCTCGTCTTCCTGTTCGTGTTCGTGGTGGTGTCCCGCACCGGCCGGGCCGACGGCTCGCGCCAGGCGCTCGACGAGGCGAAGGCGCTGCAGCAGAAAGGCGCCGTCGCCGAGGCGCGCAAGCGCTACGAGGCGCTGCTTCCCTCGCTGCGGGCGACGGATCGCGAGTCGCTGGGCAAGGCGCTCCTCGAGCTCGGCAACATCCTCTCCGCGCAGGGCGACTACGACGGCGCCATCGGCAGGGCGCGCGAGAGCGCCGACGTGTTCCGGTCGCTGGGAGACAAGTCGGGGGAGGCCCGGGCGGTGTACGGGGTGGGCGTGGCCCAGCTCTACCAGGCCCGGTATCCGGAGGCGCTGGAGAACCTGAACCGATCGGTGACGCTTGCGCGGGCGGCCGCCGACAGCGAGCGGGTCATCGAGGCGCTCAGCAACATCGCCACCCTCCATTTCCTCCAGGCGCGCTATCTCGAGGCGCTGCGCGCCTACCGGGAAGCGCTGGACGCGCTCGACGGCCAGTCCGGGCAGCCCTGGGCGGCGCGGCTGCGGCGCATCCTGCTCACCAACCTCGCCGCGCTCTTCCAGCGCGTGGGCCAGGAGGAGCAGGCGCTGCAGATCTACGCGGAGCTGCGCAGCAGCAAGGAGTCGCTCGCGCCCGCCGAGCAGGCCCGCCTGCTCTCCAACCTGGGCGTTCTCTACCGGCGCCTCAACGATCCGCTCAAGGCGCTGGAGACCTACCGCACGGCGCTGCGCCTGCTCGCGACCAACGAGCACAAGGAAGTGCGGGTCGTGCTGCTCAAGAACATCGGCATCGTCGAGGCGCTCGACCTGGGGGATCTGCCCGCGGCCCTGGAGGCGTTCACCTCCGCCCTGGAGCTGTCGCAGCAGTCCGGCGACCGGCGCGAGGCCATGCAGGCCCGCCTCTATCGCGGCGAGACCCTCTCCCGGCAGGGCGAGGCCAAAGGCGCGGCCGCCGAGTTCGAGGCCGCGCTCGCCGCCGCGCGGGAGCTCGGCACCACCGAGGAGCAATGGAAGGCGCTGTACGGGCTGGGGAGGATCGCGCGAGCCGCCGGCCGGGAGGAGGAAGCGGCGGCGCGCTTTCGCGAGGCCATCGGCGTCATCGAATCGGTGCGCGCGCGCCTGCAGATCACCTCGCTCAAGACCGACTTCCTCGCCGACAAGCGCGACGTGTACGACGCCTTGCTGGAGATCCTGCTCCAGCGCGGCGACGGCGTCGCCATGTTCGAGCTTCTCGAGCGCGCGCGCGCCCGCACCTTCCAGGATCGCCTCGCCATGGCCCCTCCCGGGCTGGCCGCGGTGCAGGCAAGGCTGGACGAGAAGACCCTGTTGCTCGAGTACTGGGTGGGTCCGCACGGCGCCGCCGTGCTCTGGGTGACGCACGCGGGAAACGGTCTCGCTCCCCTTCCCGCCTCCGCCGCGGACCAGGGCGGGATCTCGCAGCTGCTGCAGGGCATCGCCTCGGGAAGCGCGCCGGAAGAGACGCGGTCGGCGGCAGCGCTCGGGGTGCCGTTGCTGGCGGCGCCGCTTCGCGCAGCGCCGGCCACGGTGCGGCACCTGATCGTCGTGCCGGACGGATCGCTCGGCGAGATCCCCTTCGAGGTCCTCGACCCCGGCGACGGGGGCGCGCTGATCGAGCGCTACGACGTCTCCTACCTGCCCTCGGCCGCGCTCCTGCTCAGGGAACCGGAGCGCCGCTCCAGGCTGCAGGCGCTTCCCTGGAGCGGCGAGCTGGTGGCCTTCGCCGACCCGAAGGTGCACGCCAACATCCACGGGGTGGCCCGCGAGCTGGGCGGCGCGGAGCTGCAGAGCCCGCTGCCCGCCTCGGCCGACGAGGCTCGCGCGATCGCCCACACCTGCGGCGGCCGCTCGCGCCTCTATCTCGGCGACGCCAACCTCAAGTCGCGCCTGCTGCAGGCGCCGCGACTTCCGCTGCTGCACCTCGCCACCCACGCGGTGGCCGACACCACGAACCCGGAGCGCTCGCGCATCCTCTTCTCGCCCGCCCATCCGGAGGACACCGCCGACTACCTCTTCCTCAAGGAGGTCTACGAGCTGGATCTGCGGGGCGTGGACTTGACCACGCTGTCGGCCTGCGACACCGAGCGCGGCAAGCTCGTCCGCGGAGAGGGCGCGCAGGGATTCGGCCGCGCCCTGCTCTCCGCCGGCTCGCGAACGGCGGTCACCACGCTCTGGCGGGTGGCGGACCTTCCCACGCGCGACTTCATGAAGCAGTTCTATTACGAGCTGAGCCGCGGCGAACCCAAGGCGCAGGCCCTGCGCCTCGCCAAGCTGCGCTTTTTGCGCTCGGGCACGGAGCTTTCGCAGCCGCGCTTCTGGGCCGCCTTCGTGCTCTCCGGAGACGGGCTCACGCCCATTCCCCGCGTCCTGTCCTGGAGCACGCTGCTCGCGGCGCTGGCGGTCCTGCTCCTCGCAGGAACTGCGCTCGCCATTCGCCGGCATTCCCTGCGCCGATCTGTCTGATTTATTACACTTCACTTTTACAATCTTTTAATGCGATGGACCTTTGTCTCACTCTGCACAGGCGCGGATATCCGTCCGCGCTTCCAAGGGAGACTTCATGACGAACCTGCGTCGGGAGCTGCTTCTCGTCCTCGCCCTTTCCCTGGCCGCCTGCGGCACGGCCACGACCGGCCCATCGGAGGAATCGAAGGTCGCGGCCCAGGAAGCGCCGCTGCGGCCCGCGGTGGGCGCCGCGGTTCCGGATTCGTACATCGTCCGGCTCGCGCCCGGCGCCGACGCGCACGCCGTCGCGGCGGCCGCGGCCGCGTCTCCGCGGCACGTCTACTCGATCATCAACGGCTTCGCCGCGACGCTCGATGCCCACCAGGTCGCGGCGCTGCGCGCCCATCCCGGCGTGGTGGAGATCGAGCCGGACCAGGTCTACACCGCCGACACCACCCAGAGCGGCGCCACCTGGGGCATCGACCGGATCGACCAGCGCAGCCTGCCGCTGAGCGGAACCTACACGTACACGGCCACCGGCGCCGGCGTGCGCGCGTACATCATCGACACCGGCATCCAGACCAGCCATCCCGACTTCGGCGGCCGCGCCTCGGCGGTCTATGACGCCTTCGGGGGCAATGGCCAGGACTGCAACGGCCACGGCACGCACGTCTCCGGCACGGTGGCGGGCGCGAGGTACGGCGTCGCCAAGGGCGCCTTGCTGCGCGCGGTCCGCGTGCTCGACTGCAACGGCTCCGGCTCCACCTCCGGCATCATCGCCGGCCTCAACTGGCTCGCGACCAACGCCATCCACCCGGCGGTGGCGAACATGAGCCTGGGCGGCGGGTTCTCCAGCAGCCTCAACAGCGCGGTCAACAACCTGGCCAGCTCCGGCGTGTTCGTGGCGGTGGCGGCAGGCAACAGCAACGCCGACGCCTGCAGCTTCTCTCCCTCCAGCGCGGCCAACGTCACCACCGTGGCCTCCTCGACCATCAGCGACGCCAAGTCGTCGTTCTCCAACTTCGGCGGCTGCGTGGATCTCTACGCGCCCGGAAGCAGCATCACCTCCGACTGGCTGAACAGCGGCACCAACACCATCAGCGGCACCTCGATGGCGACGCCGCACGTCACCGGCGTGGCGGCGCTCTACAAGTCGGCCAACGGCGACGCGAGCTTCAGCACCATCCGCACCTTCCTCGTGAACAACGCGACGTCAGGCAAGATCACCGGCAACCCGGCCGGGACGCCGAATCTGCTCCTCTTCAAGTCGACGCTGTAACTTCCCGGGGCCGCGGTGCTGGCCGCGGCCCCACTTCTTGCCGGCTGGTTCCATTGACGCTGTATTGTTGCAACGCGCACAAAACGGGCGCCGCCCGGGGCCGGCCAGCCCGGCCGGGGAGTATCGTCGTCGCATGGGTTACGAGGTGAGCTTCGCCAACGGTCTCGTCCCGGTGCCGACCCGCGTCCGGCTGCGGCTGAGCGATCGGCTCGAGGAAGTGGCCGACGCCATCGCCGCCATCCCCTCCGACAGCGTGATCAAGAAGTCGGTGCTGGAGGGCGCGCTGGTGATCGAGATCGGAGACTGGCGATTCGAATACCGCGTCGAGCCGGAGCGGGGCCGCATCCTGGTCATCGACGCCGCGGAGCTCTCGCGCCCCCCGCCGCTGCCGGACGACGATCGCTGATCGGACGCCGCCCAGGGGACACCCTCGCCTCGGGGCGGAGTGTCCCCGGCGACCTGCTACTTCTCTACGGAGAAGCCGGAATCGGCGACGGCCTTTTCCAGATCCGCGTGTTTGGCCTGGGCGTCGTCGTACTTCACCACCACTTCGCCCTTCTGGCGATCCGTCTTCGCCGACTGGACGCCCTTGACCGACTTCAGCTTGGCCTCGGTCTTCTTCGGGCAATTGTCGCAGTGCCAGCCGCTCACCTTGATGGTGTCGGTCTTCGCCTCGGCGAGCGCGGCGGTGCCGGAGAACAGGATCGCCAACCCGAGCAGGACACTCTTCATGGGTTCCTCCCTGACGAGGAGTGGAAAGCGCGCAGCTTGGCTTCTTCGCGCGAGAGAAGTCAACCGCGGGCGCTCACCTGCGCTCGAGCAGGCGCTGGAGGTGCTCCTTCCAGAAGACCGGGAAGGTGTGGGTGCCGTGGCCGCGCGTCTGGGTGGAGGCGGGAATGAGCACGAACTCGCCCTTGGGCACGCGCTTGATCTCGCGCTCGAGGATTCCCAGCTCGGGCGGATTGATGGTGTCGTCGGCCGAGTTCACCGCGGTGAGCGGCGCGCGGATGGACTCCAGCCGCGGCGAGGGATCGTAGTCGCGCGAGGCGTCGAAGGCGTAGAGGACGTCGTTGGCGTCGTACGAGGGCAGCCGCTTCTTCATCCAGTCGCGGTAGAAGGCATCGGCAGCGTCGCGCGTGGGGTATTGATCCTGGAAGCGGAGCGGCGCGCTGGTCATGACCAGGAGCACGTCGAGCGCCCCGCGCAATCCGAGCAGCGGCTCCTGCTTGTATTCGCCGCCGGCCCAGGCGGGATCGGCGCGGATGGAATCCATGATCATGTCGCGCATCATCCGGTTGCGCCCGGCGATCTGCACCGGCGCGCTGGCGAGCGGCATCAGCGCGTCCATGAATTCCGGATATGTCTCGCCCCAGACCCAGGTCTGCATGCCGCCCATGGAAGTGCCCATCACCAGGCGCAGGTGCCTGACCCCGAGGGCGAGGACGAGCGCGTGCTGCGCCGCCACCATGTCGTCATAGGTGTAATGGGGAAAGCGCGCGTGCAGCCCGTCGCTGGGCCTGGACGACTTGCCGTGGCCGATGCCGTCGGGAAGGATGATGAAATGCTTCTCCGCGTCGAGGAGCTGGCCCTTGCCGAAGAGCACGCCGGCGAAGTCGTCGCCGGTGAACTGCGCGCCGCTGCCGGTGGTGCCGTGGAGGATGAGCACCGCGGGCCGATCCCTTGCGCCATAGGTCCGGTAATGGATTCTCAGCTCGGGCAGCACCCCGCCCGCGGCGAAGTGGAAATCCTTGAGGACCACGGTGCCTTCCGCCGGAGCGGCGAACGCGAGCAGGAGCGCGAGGAGCATGCCCGCAGCATACCCAACCCTGGAGGATCCTGATCAGCTTCGTCTTCAGCTGGCGGCGGCCGTGATGCGCGCGGCGGCTTCCCTGCCCACGCGGCCGAGGATCCCGTCCAGCTCCTCGCCCGCCAGGGTCTCCTTCGCCAGCAGCGTGGCGGCGCCCTCTTCGAGCAAGGGGCGGTTGTTGGCCAGCATGGCGCGGGCGCGCTGGAACTGCGCCTCGACCAGGTCGCGAACCGCCACGTCGATCTCGCGCGCGGTCTCCTCGCCGTAGAGGCGGCGCGACCCATAGGGCTGCCCGAGGAAGGAGGCGGGCTCCGTCTCGTACGCCACCGGCCCGAGGCTCGCCCCCATGCCGAAGCGGGTGACCATGCTGCGCGCGATGTCGGTGGCCTTGGAGAGATCGTCCGCGGCGCCGGTGGAGAGGTGGCCGAAGACCAGGTTCTCCGCCGCCCGCCCGCCGAGCAGGACGGCCATCTTGTTCTCCAGCTCCTCGCGGGTCATGAGGTAGCGGTCCTCGGTGGGGCGCTGGATGGTGTAGCCGAGCGCGCCGATGCCTCGCGGAATGATGGAGATCTTGTGGACCGCGTCGCTGCCGGGGAGCGCCGCGGCCACCAGCGCGTGGCCCATCTCGTGGTGCGCCACGATCTCGCGCTCGCGCGGGTTGAGCAGGCGGTTCTTCTTCTCCAGGCCGGCGACGATGCGCTCGATGGCCACGTTGAAGTCGGTCATGGCGATCTGGCCGGCGCCGCGGCGGGTAGCCACCAGCGCCGCCTCGTTGACCAGGTTGGCGAGGTCGGCGCCGGTGAAGCCGGGAGTGAGCGCGGCCACGTCCTCGAGCTTCACGTCCGCGTCCAGCGTCACCTTGCGGGTGTGGACGCGGAGGATCTGCTCGCGGCCCACGCGGTCGGGCCGGTCGACCAATACCTGCCGGTCGAAGCGCCCGGCGCGCAGGAGCGCGGGGTCGAGGATCTCCGGCCGGTTGGTGGCGGCGAGCAGGACGATTCCCGAGGCCGGATCGAACCCGTCCATCTCCACCAGGAGCTGGTTGAGCGTCTGCTCCTTCTCGTCGTGGCCGCCGATGCCGGGCATGGCGCCGCGGGCGCGCCCCAGCGCGTCCAGCTCGTCGATGAAGATGATGCAGGGCGCCTTGGCCCGCGCCTGCTCGAACAGATCGCGCACCCGCGCGGCGCCGACGCCGACGAACATCTCCACGAACTCCGACCCGGAGATGGAGAAGAAGGGAACGCCGGACTCGCCCGCCACCGCCTTGGCGAGCAGCGTCTTGCCGGTGCCGGGAGGGCCGACCAGCAGGACCCCCTTGGGCATGCGGGCGCCGAGCCGCCCGTGCGCCCTGGGATCCTTGAGGAAGGCGACCACTTCCTCCAGCTCCGCCTTGGCCTCGTCCACGCCCGCCACGTCGGCGAAGGTCACCTTGGTGTCGGTCTCGACGTACACCTTGGCCTTGGACTTGCCGATGGACATGAGCCCGCCGCCCGGGCCGCCGAACTGCCTGGACATGCGGCGGCCGATGAACACCCAGATGCCGAAGAAGAGCGCGATGGGAACCACCCAGGAGAGCAGCATCGCCACCAGATTCGAGTCGAACTGCCCGCGGTACTCGACGCCGTGCTGGTCGAGCTCCTTGGCGATGTCCGCGTCCACGCGCACCGCGACGAATCGCTTCTTGCCGGAGATGGGCTCCTTGAACTCGCCCGAGAGCTGGTCCTGGCCGACGACCACGCTCTTGATCTTGTCCTGGCGGACCAGCGTCTGGAACTGGCTGTAGGGGATGGTGGCGACCGCTTCCCGGCGCGTCCAGTAGTCCTGGAACAGGAGCACGCCCATCACGGCGAGGAGCACGTACCCGAGGTTGAAGCCGGTCTGCTTCCTGTTCATGGCAATTTCACAGCGTAACCGGCGGTCCGCGGCGGCGCGAGCGGATCGCCGGGAGGGGACCCGCCGTGGCACGGGCCCGGGCGCGCAGCGGGGAAATACCGAGGCGAAACGATTGCGAGCCTCGTGCGGGCCTGGCGGCAATGGTTGCGGTCCGCGCCGGGCGCTGCCTTCCCGGAGCGGGTGGTCCTGTTGTTGCACCGCGACGTCGTGACCACCGGTGCCCGGACGGAGTCGAGGAATGCGCCCGTATTCGTTGCCTGCCGCATGCACGGCCGTCGCCATCGCATGCGCGCTGTTCCCGCGCGAGGCGCCGGCAGCCGCCTGCTGCATGTCCGCGACGGGCTTCGGCCTGGGCCGCCTGCGCGTCTGGGAGGAGTCCGCCTTCGGGCTGCAGCTCGGCACTGCCCGCAGCCTCGGCCAGTGGGATTCCGGGGGCAGCCTGCGCTGGAACGGCTCGGGTTATTCGGACGGGCTCAGCCTCGCGCAGCCCTGGGCGATCGTGCGGGTGCACGAGCGCGTCCAGCTTCAGGCCTGGGTTCCGGTCTATCTCAACGACCGCCGCAGCGGCGGGCAGACGCAGCTCGCGGGCGGCGTGGGCGACGTCGGCGCGGCCTCGCGCTTCGAGCTGGTCAGCCTGGGCGAGTACGCCGAGCTGCCCGGAGTGGCGGTCACCGTCGGCGTGCTCGCGCCGACCGGACGCCGCCCTGAAGAGACCTCGCCGCCGCTCTTCGCCGGCGCCACCGGCCGCGGCGCCTGGGGCGGATCGGTCGCGCTGGAGACCGAGTACGCCACGTTGCCCTGGTTCGTCCGCCTCGACGCCGGCGTGAGCGCTTTCTTGCCGTTCCGCCGGCCCGACACCGGCGCATCGCAGCGCTACGGCCCCCTCTTCCAGGCGGCGCTCTCGGCGGGCAACGAGGTGGTCGCCGACAGGCTGGTGCTCGCGCTCTCGCTCGCGGGCGAATGGGAGACGACCACCCGCAGCGACGGCGCGGTGGTGCCCGGCTCCAACGCCTACTCGTACGCGGTGTCCGGCGCAGCATCGTGGCTGGTCACCCCGCACTGGACGCTGGTGGGAAACCTGACCAGCAACATCTGGCCCGACGGCGCCGGAATGAATCGCGACGCACGCCTGGGCTTCACCGCAGGAGTCCGCTATGGCCATTTCTAGGGTGCTCGCGTCGGTCCTGCTGGCGAGCGCTTCCGCGCAGGCAGGCGAAACCCTCTCCCTCACCAGCGCGGAAGGAACCACCGTCACGCTCGACCAGCTGCGCGCAGGCCACGACGCCACCGTGCTGGTGTTCTGGAGCGCCAGCTGCCCGTGCGTGCGCCGTTACCAGGAGCGCGTGGACGCGCTGCTCGACGCGTATCCGAAAGCCCGGCTCAAGGTCGTCGCCATATCCAGCAACGCCGGAGAATGCTTCGCCGATGCGCTGGGCGCCGCGAAGGAGCGCGGCGTGCGCGTGCCGCTCTATCGCGACGAGGGAGGCCGCGTGGCCGACGCCTTCGGAGCGAAGAGCACGCCGACCGTGGTCCTGCTCGACGCGAGCGGGGCGATGCGCTTCCGCGGCTGGATCGACAACGAGCGCCGGCCCGGTGATTCGGGGCGCGAGCCGTGGCTCGATCGCGCCATCGTCGGAGTGCTGGAAGGCAAGAGCTTCGAGTCGCGGTCTCCCGTGTACGGATGCCGCATCACCAAATCGCTTCGCGACCCGCCGCCGGAGGCCGGCTCCTGCTGCGCCGGCGGCGCTGCGAAGACTGCCGGAGGTGCACCATGAAAACGCTGTCGCTCGTCGCCGTCCTTTCCCTCGCCGCCTGCGGCGGCTCGAACCCGCTTCCGCCGGCGCAGCGGACCAGCGTCGCCGTGGCGCAGGCAGGCGATCTGCGCGTGGAGCTGCTCACCGACACGCGCCTCGAGGTGGGAATGACGCCGCTCTACGCGAAGGTCACCAATGCTGCCGGCGCCGCGGTGGCCGACGCGGCCATCACCATGGCGCCGCTGATGAGGATGGGCGACGGCAAGCAGCACGCCGCGCCGATGATCGTCTCTCCGGAGCTGTGGGACGGCTCGCTCTACGGGTGCGCCGTGGTCTTCTCGATGCCGAGCAGCGCGATGGAT
>DATDMU010000033.1:0-7502 GCA_036518615.1 Myxococcales bacterium | reverse complement strand
GGCGGGCACGCTGGAAGGCCCGGGCGGGCTGCGGCTGCGCACCCTGGTCACGGCGCCCCCCGGCAGCGGCCGCATCGCCGGCATCTTCGTGGTCGGCTGGCTGAGCTGCGATCCGGTGGATCTCGGCGCCGACCCGCACGGCGTGGATCGGCTGGTGCAGGACGTCGTGCGCAAGTCCGGCGCGCTGGTGTTCCGCATGGACAAACCCGGCACCGGCGACAGCGAAGGCGACTGCGGCCGCACCGATTTCGAGACCGAGCTGGATGCATACCGGCGCGCCTTCGAGGTCTTCCGGCGGCACCCCCGGGTGGACCCGGCGCGCATCGCGCTTCTCGGCATCAGCAACGGTGGCGGCTTCTCGCCGCTGGTCGCGGGCGACACCAAGGTGGCCGCTTACGTGAGCATCGACGGCTGGTCGAAGACCTGGTTCGAGCACATGATCGACCTCGAGCGGCGCCGGCTGGTGCTCTCGGGCGCGGACCCCGCGGCAGTCACGCCGGCGCTGAAGGCGCTGGCGGAATTCCATGCCGTCTATCTCTTCGATCGCCTCACGCCGGCCGAGGTCGTGGAGCGAAGACCGCGCCTGCGCGGCGTCTGGTACGACGCGCCCGGTTCGCAGTACGGCAGGCCCGCGCGCTACTACCACCAGCTCCAGGCGCTGGATCTGGCTGCAGCGTGGGGCAAGGTCCGCGCGCCCACGCTGGTGGTCTGGGGCGAATACGACTGGATCATGGACCGCAGCGATCAGGAGCAGATCGTGCGGCTGGTGGGGCCGACCGCGCGGCTTTTGGTCGTCCCCCGCGCCGACCACGTCTTCTCCCAGCACCCGGACGCGCAGACGGCATTCCGCCGGATGGGGGAGGGCGAGTACCCAGCCGCGGCAGCGAAGGAGATCCTGGAGTTCCTGCGGACCGCGCAGGGCGAGCGGCCATGAGCCGCGTTGACCGACACTGCCGCGCTGAGCGACCCCTGAAGAAGCTGTGCTGAGGGATTCAGGGATATATCCCGATTCAAAGCGCCGCAGCGCGGCTGCGTCGGCCTGGTGCGAAACGCGAATCCCGGCATTAGCTATGGACATGTCCCGGGACGAGTGACCATCCGACAAAACAACTGCCGCGCGGTGGGAATGGTGCAAACGAGCTCGCCGCGCGCGGGAGCCGGCGGACATAAACATCGTGCACCTACGCTGCTCGCGCTTGTCCGACGGCGCTACCCGAAGAACACCTCCGCCACCGAGAAGAACGCGTCGTCCACCGTCTTCAGCCGCGCCGTGGCTTCCTGCAGCGGCACCGAGACGATGGCGTTCCCGCGCAGGGCCGCCATCTTGCCCCACTCATTCTTCGCCACCATGTCCGCCGCGTGCACACCGAAGCGGGTGGCCAGCACGCGGTCGAATGCGGTGGGCGTCCCGCCGCGCTGGATGTGCCCGAGCACGGTGGACCGCGTCTCGAATCCGGTCCGCGCCTCGATCAACTCCGCGAGCTGCTGCCCGATGCCGCCCAGCCGGACGTGCCCGAACTCGTCCAGCTTCTCCGTCTGCAGCTTCTCGTTCCCGCCCAGCTTGGCGCCCTCCGCCACCACCACGATGGAGAAGTGGACGTCGCGGGTCTTGTGCCGGCGCAGGATGTGCTCGCACACCTTCTCGATGTCGATGGGCTTCTCGGGGATGAGGACCACGTCGGCGCCGCCCGCGATGCCCGACCAGGTGGCGATCCAGCCCGCGTGGCGTCCCATCACCTCGCAGACGATGACGCGGTTGTGCGACTCGGCGGTGGAGTGCAGCCGGTCGATGGCGTCGCTGGCGATCTGCACCGCGGTGTCAAAACCAAAAGTCAGCTCGGTGCCGGAGAGGTCGTTGTCGATGGTCTTGGGCACGCCCACCACGTTGACGCCCATGCTGTGCAGCTTGGTGGCGACGCCGAGCGTGTCCTCGCCGCCGATGGCCACCACCGCGCCCAGGTTGAGGTCGCGGACGTTCTTCAGCACCGTCTCCGGTCCGCCCGCCTTCTTGAAGGGGTTGGTGCGGCTGGTCCCGAGGATGGTGCCGCCCAGGTGGAGGATGCCCGAAGTGAGCTCGCGGGTGAGGCGCTCGTGCAGCGGCGGATCCATCAGCCCGCGCCAGCCCTCGCGAACGCCCATCACCTCCAGCCCGTGCTGCTCGCCCCGCCGCACCACCGCGCGGATCACCGCGTTGAGGCCGGGGCAGTCTCCGCCACCCGTCAGGACCGCGATCTTCATGCGCCGGTTCCCTTGCGCGAACCGGTGGTGGCGTCAAGAGTGCAGCCGCCGGGGCGTGATCATCTGCACGGGGCCCAGGAAGAGGTGCTTCTCGCTGTACGCCTGCCTGCGGCTGGACCTTCCCGCGGGCCGCTCCAGCCACTGGCGCGCGAGCGCCTCGCCGTGGTGGGCGAGGCCGGCGAGAAGCTCCGGATCGGCCTCCGCCAGGTACCGCCGCACGAGCGGCCGCAAGAGCGCGCGGAACTTCGCCCCCGGCAGCACGGCGTGGCGCCGCCCGGGGTGCAGCCTGCCGTCGAACTCGGCGGACACGTGCAACAGCTCGTGGACCAGCGTCTCCACCCGCTGCTCCGGCGTGCTGGCGCGAAAAAATTTCGGCCGCAGCGTCACGCAATAGAGGGCGCGGCGCCCTTTGAGCGACACGCGCAATTTCGAGAGGGGGCGGATGGTGGCCCGGGAGGCCCTGCGCGCCTCTCCCGCGACGAAGACGACGCGGCCCGCCTGGACGTGCGACAGCTCGGGCAGCTTGCGGGCGATGTCCGCCGCGATGCGCCTGCAGAGCAGCGTCACGTTGGGGCGGCGGGTGTTCATGTGTAGGCGGTCCGGGCGGGCAGCGAAACGGTAGCACGCCCGCGGTATACTCGGGGCGTGCCGGGGGAACGGAATTATTGGGTCCGCACGGAGCGCGGGCGCGTCTGGGGCCCGTTCACGGTGAGCGCCCTCGAGCGCCTGCGCGGCCAGCTCAGCGACAAGTGCGAGGCGTCGGTGGACGGCCAGGAGTGGCTGCCCGGTCTCGACTTTCCCGAGCTGCGGGATCTGTTGACGCCGGCGAAGAAGCTCGAGCGGCAGTCGCCCGACGCGCCCGCCGCCGGACCGCGCATCACCAAGGCCATGGCCGAGGCGTTCGGAGTGAAGCCGACCCCAGTCGACGGGACGCCGGTCGCTTCGCCGCCGGTGCCCCCGGCGGCGAAGCCCATCTCGCGGACCGCTGTTCCGCAAAGACCCGCGCCCCCCGAGCCTGCGCCCGCGGTCGCGCCGGCGGTGCCGGAGTCGGGCGACCTCGACCAGCTTTCGCCCACTCGCCTCTATGCGCTGGCGGCGGTCGCCTCCGCCACCGGCGCGCTGGAGTTGCAGCCGGAGAAGGGCGGCGCGCTGCGCATCAGCTTTCGCCGCGGCACGCCCGAGCACTTCGCCAGCGCAGATCCCGAGCTTTCCCTGACGCGCTTTCTCCAGGCGCGCGGCGTGCTGTCCGCGGAGAAGGCGGCGGCGGCGGAGGCGTTCGCGCAGAAGAGCGGCCAGGGCGTGCTGTCGGTGCTCTTCCAGATGCAGCTCCTGCCGCCCGCCGATGCGCACCGGCTGCTCGGCGATCACGCGCTCTCGCTCCTCGATCGCGCGCTCGCCATCTGGCGCGGCGCCTTTCGCTTCGAGAAGGACGCTGCGATGCCGCAGGGGGCGTTTCCGCTGGGGACGAAGTGGGGCCTCTTGACCCAGGCGCTGCGCAGGCTGGACGTTCCGCTGTTGCGTGCGAGGCTGGGCAACCGCCTCGCGCTTCCGGTGGTCCGCTCGGGCGGGCTGAGCCTCGGCAAGCTGGACGAGCTGGGGCTGACTGCGCAGGAAGCGCGCCTCTACGCCTCCATCGACGGCACCCGGACCGGCAACGATCTGGTCGAGGCGAACGACGCCCTGGTGGCGGTGCGGCTGCTCTATCTCTTGACCGAGCTCGGGCACCTCTCCTTCGCCGGTCTCTCCGCGGAGGAGCCGAAGGCGGCCGCGAGCGCGCCGCCTCCCGCCGCCCGCGCGGCCGCGCCGCCGGTCACGCAGCGGGAGCTTCCCAGGTCCGCGCGCGAGGTGGGCAGGGCGACGCCCGCCGGCGGTCAGCCGGCCGTGCCTCTGAAGGCGCCGCCGGTGTTGCAGTCCTCCGCGCCCGCGGCACCGCCGAGAGCCGCGACACCTGCGCCCGCGCCGAAGCCCGCCGCGCCGGCGCGCCCGCCGCCCACCTTCGCGCAGCCTCCCGCCGGCGAGACCGCCGAGGCCGCGCTGCAGCGGCTGAGCGAGCTGTGGGAGAAGCTCTCCGACGGCGACCACTATTCGGCGCTGGGCATGGAGCGCAAGAGCGCAAGCGCGGCGGAGGCCAAGCGGAACTTCTTCGCGCTCGCCAAGGAGCTGCATCCGGACACGGTCACCGACGCGTCGCTCACCCAGCTCCGGGACGTGAAGGAGCGCCTCTTCGCGCGCATCAACGAGGCGGCGCAGGTGCTCTCGGACGACAAGCGCCGCAAGGAATACGACGCGGAGCTGGACGGCAAGGCGAGCAACGTGGACATCTCGCGGATCTTCGCCGCGGAGGAGAACTTCCAGCGGGCGGAGATCCTGATCAAGGCGCGCAAGTACCGGGAGGGCCTGGATCTCCTCGAAGAGGCCATCGCCATGAACGGCGACGAGGCGGAGTTCTATGCCTGGCGCGGCTACGCGAAGTTCCTGCTGGCGGAAAACCGCAAGGACGCCTTCGAGGCGTGCGCCGGCGATTGCCACAAGGCCATCAAGATGGTGGAGCGCTGCCTGCCCGCGCACTTTTTCCTCGGGCAGATGGCCAAGGTGGTGGGCGACCTCAAGCAGGCGAAGAAGTGCTTCCAGCGCGTGCTCGAGCTGGACGAGAAGCATGTGGAAGCGATGCGCGAGCTGCGGCTGATGGGGCAGAAGGCCTAGACCTCGTCGTTGTGCAGGTCCAACATGGAAACGTAGACGAACTCTCCGGTAGCCGGACTCCCGAAGGTTCCTTATCAGTACGGCTTATCGGCCATTCGCGCGACACATTGCCGCGCACAATAGGCTCCGTTGCCGTCGCAGCGCCCCTCGCCTCGAGGTGCAACTATGCTTCCATGAATTGATCCATAGAGATAGCACCGCGGCTTGAAAACGAGCTCTTTGGAGGCTCGATTCCTGGCCAGTTGACTCTACCCAACTGCTGCGACAATACGGCGGACGCGAGAGACATGGCTCGTATTGACAACAGCCAGCATTCGTCGCCTGAGGACGGACGAACGTGAGTCGATCGTGGGAGGGTCGAATGGCACGGTGCGAGGCAGCCATCGGGATGCTATGTGCGGTACTGCTACTGGCGCCCTCAGCGATGGCGCAGGATGCGCCGCTCGCATTGGTGGCGCCTTCTATTCCGGACCCGGTGCCCACCTCACCGTGCCCAAACTGCCTTGTAGCACCTTTTTCGGGCTCCTCGACGTGGCATTGGCAGGGCGTCGGGAGCAGCACCAACGGTGTCGTCATCTCAAACTATTGGACATCTGCGATTCCATACGGTGCCGTAATCACTTCCGTCCATGTCAAATACCAGCAGTTCGCCTACTGCACCTTCACGCTCAAACAAAACTGTGCGTACACCGATTTCAATGCCATGCAACTGCAAGCCCAGGACACGGTGCACGCTGGACCACGCATCGTATCGACCATAGGAACAGCCAACTCGAGTCTCGTCTGGAGTTATCCCACGGTTAGCGCTTTCAATGGCCTTCCGTTGAAAGGAAGCAGCAAATGGGCGGGCATCGAGTTGGTAGGGACGTCGAACGGCCACGTCACAACGGACTTTCAACAGACCGTCGATACTGAGTTTACGTGGGAGACCCCAACCTTCAACCTGGCCGGTAGCAACATTTCGATGTACTTGGGGACATCTGGTGTAATCGGAGGATTTTCGTCGAGCATCTCCGACTTTCCGGTCTGGATGGATCTATCTGTTTCGGGGCTTCCTGCCGGCGTTACAGGCACGCTTAGCGGTACGACGACGGTGAACGGCAGCCCACAAATGCAATCGGGTCAGTCAGGACGGGTGCTGCTCGACGCGAGAGCCGCCACTACGCCTCAGAGCGGGGTGATCACAGTTACGGGTAGCACTGGCTCGGTATCGCAGAGCGCCCAAATAGGCTACACATTGCTGCCCGTAACGTGTACCAACCCGTCCGCACCGATCGGTGGAACGGCCTCCTGCACAACAGGCTCGTGCACGAACTCCAGCATGACGTGCGGCCCGGACTCCGTCTGGGGCCCGTGCGTCTGTGGTGGGTGTGCGAATCCGTCCGCGCCAGTCGGCGGGACGGCTCCCTGCTCGGCCGGTCAGTGCACGAACGGCACGATGACGTGCGGATCGAACGGCACATGGAGCGCCTGCTCCGCTTTCAGCGATTGCGACACCTCTACGCAGCCCCCGGCTGCGGAAGTCGAGCCTTGGGACCCGACAGGAGCCCAGGCGAAGTTGAACGAGATGAACGCGGGCTGTGGGAATGCAGATTGGGGTGGTTACGACCCGATCCAGCTGCCGCTGAAGGGCGCGACGACGCTGCCGTTCACGGACTTCGAGGTTACGGTGCTCAGGGCGCTGGGCGTCGCGCGCACCTACTCCAGCACCGACGTGATGGTCGGGAATGCAGCGGGGATCTTCGGGCTCGGATGGCAATACAACTGGGAGACGACGCTGACGTGCAGCAGCAACGGCGCGAGCTGCACGGTCGACACCGGGGCGGGCGGGAAGATGAAGTTCGCGGCGCAACCGTCGACGGTGGTCGGGGCGGGAGCGTTCTCGGGCGAGGCGCTCGTCCTGTACAAGCGGACAGAGCCCGCGAGCCTGGCCGCGGGCGGGAACAATCTCATGGTCCGCCGCCCGAACGGGGCGTTCGTCCTCTTCCAGCTCGACGGCAGTGAGCTGTACTTCGTGCAGCCCGCAGCATGCGGATCGTGCATGGACGCGAGCTTCAACGGGAGCCGACGGCTGTCGCGCGACGTGGACGCTGCCGGACGCGGCTTGCAGCTCGACTTCACGGTCAGCGGCAAGATCCTGACGGTGAAGGACGACCTGGGAAACATGCTGAGCCTTTTGCCGTCGGCCGCGTGCCCGACCCTCGCCGGGAAGCTCTCCTATCGAGCGGGGACGGACGGGGTAGAAACGGTGTACGTGACCTACGAGTACGACGCGCCGTGCCAGCTCCTGAAGAAGGTCGTCCCATCGAATGTCACGGCGGCGTCCGGGCATTCGGCGCAACTGAGGGCATACGACTACCAATCCGTGCCCAGGGCCGGGCTCTTGACCACGGTTCACAACGAGTTCGACGACCCCGTGACCGTGTTCGGTTACGACAGCTCTACGGGCTATGCCACGAGCCTTCTCGACGCCCAGTCGTCGCTCGCCGTGACCTATCCGCAGCCGAATCAGGACAAGGTCGTCAGTTCCTACGGGAATGACAGTTCGACCGTACTGACGA